>NZ_OW485601.1:2052500-2352500 GCF_937425535.1 Rhodovastum atsumiense | reverse complement strand
CCATCGCCGCCTGGTCGTCGAGCAGGCCGGCGGCGGTGCTGCGCCCCAGCCGCCAGACATGCCGCACCCGCCCGTCCGGTCCGGCCATCGCCGCCATCACCGCGTCGAAGGCCGCACTGGCATGCGCGATCCACTCCGGACGGTCGAACACCGCACCGGCGCGGCAGAGTGCCGCGATCACAAGCCCGTTCCAGTCGGCCAGCACCTTGTCGTCGCGGCCGGGTCGCACGCGGCGGGCGCGCGCGGCCAGCAGGATGTCGCGGCTGCGGGCGAGGCCGGCTTCCGCCATCGCGTCGCCGGTAGGGGTCACCCGGCGCAGGATGGTGCGCCCCTCCCAGTTGCCCACGGGGGTGACGTCATAGGCCTGCTTGAACGCGGCGCTGTCGGGGCCGAGCAGCGCGTCGATCTCCGCCTCGGTCCAGACATAGAAGCGGCCTTCCTCGCCTTCGCTGTCGGCATCCTCCGAGGCGGCGAAGGCAACCCCGCCTCCGACCGGTGCGGCCATGTCGCGCAGCATCCACCCGACCGTCGCGGCGGCACAGGCGGCATAAAGGGGATCGGGCCGGTCGGCCGCGGCCAGTGCCAGCAGTTCAAGGAGCTGCGCGTTGTCGTAGAGCATCTTCTCGAAATGCGGCACCAGCCAGACGGCGTCGGTGGCATAGCGCGCATAGCCGCCGCCAAGATGGTCGTGGATCCCGCCCAACGACATGCGCCGCAGCAGCAGGTGCAGCGCCTCGATGCCGGCCCGGCCGCCGGTGCGGAAACCGTCCTGCCAGAGATAACGGAAAATCGGCGCGTTCGGGAATTTCGGCGCCCCCCGCATCCCCCCTTGCTCGGGATCGGTCGCCTGCAGCAGTGCCGCCGTCACCTGGTCCAGCGTGGCCGGCTCGATCTCCGCCCCCGGACGGGCCGCCGATTGCGCGGCCAGGGCCTGGCGAAGGGCGTCGGCATTCTGGCGGACGGCATCGCGCTGGGCCTGATAGGCCTCGGCCACGCCCTGCAGCACCTGCCGGAAGGAGGGTCGGCCCCAGCGCGGCTCGGGTGGGAAGTAGGTGCCGCCCCAGAAAGGCTCGCCCTCGGGGGTGAGGAACATCGTCATCGGCCAGCCGCCATGCTCGCCCAGGGCATGCAGGGCGGACATGTAGAGATGGTCGATGTCCGGTCGCTCCTCGCGATCCACCTTCACGTTGACGAACAGCCGGTTCATCAGCGCCGCGGTCGCGGCGTCCTCGAAGGATTCATGCGCCATCACGTGGCACCAGTGGCAGGCGGCGTAGCCGACCGACAGCAGGATCGGGCGGTCCAGTGCCCGCGCCTCCGCCAGCGCCGCTTCCCCCCAGGGGCGCCAGTGCACCGGATTGCTGGCGTGCTGCAGCAGATAGGGCGAGGTCTCGTGCTGCAGCAGGTTCTCGGCAGGTGCCATGGCGGGGTCCTTGCGTCGGATCGGTCGATTGCAGATAGGTGCTCGGCCCCGACCCGCGAGGGATGATCCGCCACCGGACCGGGGCCGACCACCGCTCTTCCACCATCCCCGCCCGCCCGCAGGGCGACGCGGGAAGCGAGGTGCCATGCCGAACGCCCGCCGGCCCGATGACCCGCCTTTGCATTTCGAGGCGCATATCTTCGTCTGCTGCAACCGCCGCCCGGACGGGTACCGCCGCGGCTCCTGCGCGGCCAAGGGCTCGGAAGCCCTGCGCGACTACATGAAGGTACGGGTGAAGGAACTCGGGCTCACCAATATCCGCGTGAACATGGCAGGCTGCCTCGATCGCTGCGAACAAGGTCCGGCCCTGGTCATCTATCCCGAGGGCATCTGGTACAAGGTGGCGACGCGCGAGGACGTGGACGCGGTGCTGGAACAGCATGTCCGTGACGGCGGCCGGGTGCCCGCGCTGATGCTGCCGGCCGAACCCGGGAAGGAGTGACGGTGCAAGCCGGCGCGGACCAGGACACGATCTTCGCCCCGGCCTCGGGCGCGGGGCGCGCGGCGCTGACAGTGCTGCGGCTGAGCGGCCCTCGCGCCGGCGACATCCTCGACCGTCTTTGCGGCCGCCGGCCGCCACCGCGGCTGGCCTCGCTGCGCAGCCTGCGCGCGGCGGATGGCGAGGTGCTGGACCGCGGGCTGGTGCTGTGGTTCCCAGGGCCGCGCAGCTACACCGGCGAGGACGGCGCGGAACTGCATCTGCACGGCGGCCGCGCCGTTCTGGCGGCCGTGAGCGACGCGCTGGTCACCGCCGGCGCGCGCCCGGCCGAGCCGGGCGAGTTCACCCGGCGCGCCTTCCTGAACGGAAAGCTCGACCTGCTGGAAGCCGAGGCGGTCGCGGATCTGGTCGAGGCGGAAACCCAGGGCCAGCGCCGGCAAGCCCTGCGCCAGCTCGATGGCGCGTTGGGGGCGATCTATCGCGACTGGAGCGACCGGCTGACCGCGTTGCTGGCCCGGCAGGAAGCGCTGATCGACTTCCCCGACGAGGACCTGCCGCCGGAGCTGGAAGCGGAAGCAGCGGCGGAGATCGCGGCGCTGGCGGCCGAAATCGCGGCGCACCTGAACGACCGCCACCGCGGCGAGCGCCTGCGCGAGGGCCTGGTCTTCGCCGTGGCCGGGGCACCGAACGCGGGCAAATCGACGCTGGTGAATGCCCTGGCGCAGCGGGAAGTCGCGATCGTCTCTCCCCTGCCCGGCACCACCCGTGACGTGCTGGAAGTGCGGCTCGACATCGCGGGCGTGCCGGTGACGCTGCTGGACACCGCCGGGCTGCGCGACACCACGGACCTGATCGAATCCGAAGGCGTGCGCCGCGCGCGGGCACGGGCGGAGACGGCCGATCTGGTGATCGCCGTGCTGGACGCCTCGGCCCCGGAACCGGGCACGGCACTGCCGCAGGCGGCCCCCATCCTGTGGGTCGCCACCAAGATCGACATCGCCCCGGTACCGCCAACCGCCGATCTTGGTGTCTGCGCCCCGACCGGAACCGGGCTCGACCGGCTGCGCGCGCTTTTGGCCGAACGAGCGCGCACTCTGGTCGAGGGCGCCGGGCCACCGCCGCTGACCCGGGCGCGGCACCGGGCCGCCCTGGTGGAAGCGGCGGCGCGGCTCGAGGATGCGCTGGCCGCCCCCCTGCCGGAACTGCGCGGCGAGGATCTGCGGCTGGCGCGGCGGGCGCTCGGCCGCATCACCGGACAAGTCGGGGTCGAGGACATTCTCGATTCCGTGTTCCGGGCATTTTGTATAGGCAAGTAGCCAAGGCGGCCTTGCGCCGCATCTCGTGTTCCGGTCCCGGCAGAGGCGTCCGCTCCTCGCGTGAATCGGAGCACCCACTTCACAGGGAGTGTTCCGGTGCGACGGCCTGTGCCGTCGTGTCGTGACCCTCGCGCCGGAAGAGAGGCCGGGATGAATGAACGCTACGACGTGGTGGTGATCGGCGGCGGCCATGCCGGCTGCGAGGCCGCCGCAGCTTCGGCGCGGATGGGGGCCCGTACGCTGCTGCTGACCCATCGCCTGGACACGATCGGCGAGATGTCCTGCAACCCGGCGATCGGCGGCATCGGCAAGGGCCACCTTGTGCGCGAGATCGACGCGCTGGACGGGGTGATGGGCCGTGTCGCCGATCAGGCCGGCATCCATTTCAAGCTGCTGAACCGCAGCAAGGGCCCCGCGGTCCGTGGCCCGCGCGCCCAGGCGGACCGGGCGCTGTACCGGCAGGCGATGCAGCGCCTGCTGGCCGAGCAGCCAAACCTGACGATCAGCGCCGCGGCGGCGGAGGACCTGGAGATCGTCGCCGGACGGCTGGTTGCGGTGATCTGCGCGGATGGCGCGCGAATTCCGTGCGGCGCCGCGGTGCTGACCGCCGGCACCTTCCTGCGCGGTGTCATCCATGTGGGGCATGAAACCACGCCGGCCGGTCGGGTGGGCGAAGCGCCGTCGCTCGGGCTTGCGGCGACGCTCGCCCGCCTTGAGCTGCCGCTCGGGCGACTCAAGACGGGGACGCCGCCGCGGCTCGACCGGCGCTCGATCGACTGGGACGGGCTGGAAGCGGATCACGGCGATGCCGCTCCGGAACCGTTCAGCGTGCTGACGGAGCGGATCACCAACCCGCAGATCGCCTGCCGCATCACCGCCACCACCCCGGCCACGCACGAGCTGATCCGTGCCAATCTCGCGGCCTCGGCGATGTACGGGGGACAGATCTCGGGACGGGGCCCGCGCTACTGCCCGTCCATCGAGGACAAGGTGGTGCGCTTCGCCGCCCGCGAGCGTCACCAGATCTTCCTGGAACCGGAGGGGCTGGAGGACGACACCGTCTACCCCAACGGCATTTCCACCAGCCTGCCCGCCGCCGTGCAGGAAGCCATGCTCGCCACCATCCCGGGATTGGAGCATGCGCGCATGGTCCGTCCCGGCTATGCCGTCGAGTACGATTATATCGACCCGCGCGCCTTGCTGCCGTCACTGGAACTGAAGGCGGTGGCCGGGCTGTTCCTCGCGGGTCAGGTGAACGGCACCACCGGCTACGAGGAAGCGGCGGCCCAGGGGCTGATGGCCGGTCTCAACGCGGCCCGGCGCTGTGGCGACAGTCTGCCGGTCGTGCTGGACCGGGCCGATGCCTATATCGGCGTGCTGATCGACGACCTGACCACCCAGGGCGTCACCGAGCCGTACCGGATGTTCACTTCGCGCGCCGAGTATCGCCTGACGCTGCGGGCGGACAATGCCGACCTGCGCCTGACCGGGCGTGGCATGGACTGGGGCTGTATCGGCCCGGCGCGCGCCTCGGCCTACCAGGACCACGGCGCGGCAGTGGAAACCGCACGAGCCCGGGCGCGCGCCGAGACGATTGGCACCAGCGTGCTCCGCGCCGTTGGCCTGCCGGTGCGGGCCGACGGCCAGCCGCGCTCGCTGCTCGACCTGCTCGGCCATCCCCGCATCCCGGTCGATTTCATCGAGGGCCAGTTCCCCTGGCTGCGCGACCTGCCCCCACGGGTGCGCGGCCAGATCGAGGTGGAGGCACTCTATGCGGGCTATCTGTCACGCCAGGAGGCGGATGTGCGTGCGTTCCGCCGCGATGAAAGCATGAAACTGGACCACGATCTCGATTATCGGCTGATCGGCGGGCTTTCGACGGAAATCCGCGAGAAGCTGGCCGCCGCTCGCCCGGCCAATTTGGGCGCGGCGGCCCGGATCCAGGGCATGACCCCGGCCGCGCTCACCGCCATCATGGCCTATGTCCGCCAGCGCAACGCCGTGTGTTTCACGTGAAACACGCCCCGACCGAGATACCCGGTGTTTCACGTGAAACACGTGAGCGCCTGGACCTCTACGCCGAGACGCTGCTGCGCTGGAACCGCACGATCAACCTGATCTCGCGGCACGACGAAGCCGAGTTCTGGCAGCGCCACATCGTCGATTGCCTGCAGCTTGCCCCGCTGGTGCCGGCCGGGATCTCCCATGCCATCGACCTCGGGTCCGGCGGGGGGCTGCCGGGGTTGGTGCTGGCAATCGTAACGGGCATTCCTTTCCATCTGGTGGAAGCAGACCAGCGCAAGGCCGCCTTCCTGCGGGAAGCCGCCCGACGCACCGCCGCCCCCGCCACCGTGCACGCCACCCGCATCGAAGCCGTCACCCTGCCCCCCGCCCCCCTGGTCACCGCCCGCGCCCTCGCGCCACTGCCGACCCTGCTCGGCTGGTCGCACCCGCTGCTTGCATCGGGCGGCGTTTGCCTGTTTCTCAAAGGCCGAAGCGTCGATGACGAATTGACCGCCGCGTCCGCAGAGTGGCACATGACGGTCGAGCGGACGCCGAGTCGAACCGACACAGCCGCTTCGATTCTCCGGATCAGCGAGATCGACCGTGTCCGAAATGCCCCCTGAGTCCCTTACCTCCTCCCCTCCCCCGTCCGCGCATGGCGCGCCACGCATCCTCGCCGTGGCCAACCAGAAGGGTGGCGTCGGCAAGACGACCACCACGATCAACCTTGCCACCGCCCTGGCCACGGCCGGCCACCGGGTGCTGTTGATCGACCTCGACCCGCAGGGCAATGCCTCGACCGGTCTTGGCATCGGCCGCAACGACCGCGGCAACGGGACCTATGCCCTGCTGGCCAACGAGGCGCCCTCGGCCGAAGTGCTGCGCCAAAGCTCCGTCCCGAACCTGACGATCATCCCCGCCGAGCCCGATCTGGCCGGCGCCGAGATCGAGCTGGTCGGCGAACCCCGCCGCGAATTCCGCCTGCGGGATGCGCTGCGCGGCAACCCGGAGCTGCGCAACTTCGCCTATGTGCTGATCGATTGCCCGCCCAGCCTCGGCCTGCTGACGCTGAACGGCCTGGTGGCGGCGGATGCCGTCCTGGTGCCCCTGCAGTGCGAGTTCTTCGCCCTGGAAGGCATCAGCCAGATCATGCACACCATCGAACTGGTGCGGCGCGGCCTCAACCCGGGCCTGCGCCTGCAGGGAATCGTCCTGACGATGTTCGATCGCAGGAACAACCTGTCCGACCTGGTTGCCGCCGATGCCCGCGGCTTCTTCGGCGAGCAGGTCTACGAAACCGTCATCCCCCGCAATATCCGTATCTCGGAAGCGCCGAGCCATGGCAAGCCGGTCATCCTCTATGATGCCCGCTCGCCGGGGGCCCAGGCTTACGTCCGCCTCGCCGGGGAATTGCTCAAGCGCGAGCGTGCCCTGCTCGGCCAGGCCGCATGACCCGTCGTGACACGGGCCCACGCCTCGGCCGTGGACTTGCCGCCCTGATCGGTGACGTCAGCTTCGGCGCGGATCTCGCTCCCGCCCCGTCAGCCCTTGCCCCGGCCCCCGCCCCGACCGGCAGCCGGCAGATCCCGGTCGAATTCCTCGAGCCCAGTCCCTTCCAGCCGCGCGGGCCGATCGACCCTGCGAGCCTGACCGAACTGGTGGAGTCGGTGAAGGCCCGCGGCATCCTGCAGCCGCTGCTGGCCCGCCCCCATCCCGACCAGCCCGGGCGCTTTCAGATCATCGCCGGGGAACGCCGCTGGCGCGCCGCCCAGGCCGCCGGCCTGCACGAAGTGCCGGCCCTGGTGCGCGACCTCGACGATGTCGACGCCATGGCCGCGGCGCTGGTGGAAAACCTGCAACGCCAGGACCTGAACGCCATCGAGGAAGCCGAAGGCTATCGCCGGCTGCTCAACGACTACGGCATGACACAGGAAAGCCTGGCTACCGCGGTCGGCAAGTCACGCAGCCATGTGGCGAATACCCTCCGCCTGCTGAACCTTCCCGCCTCGGTGCAGGCAGGGGTGCGCGACGGCGCACTCACTGCCGGCCATGCCCGCGCCCTGCTCGCCTTGCCCGATCCGGAAAAGGCCGCCCAGCAGGTCATCGCCCGCGGCTTGAACGTTCGCCAGACCGAAGCCCTGGCCAACCAGGCCGCCGACGGGGCCGATCCCAGCCGCACGCGCACCCGCAGCAAGGATCCGGAAACCCAGGCGCTGGAGAATGAACTCTCCGAACGCCTGGGGCTCAAGGTCGAGATCAGCTTCGATGGCAAGGGCGGGATGGTGCGCATCCATTACCGCTCGCTCGATCAGCTAGACGGGGTGATCGCACAACTGAACCGGGGCTGACCGCGGCGGGGCGTTGCCCATCGGTCCGCTTCGCGGCCCGATCCTACCAGGAGGCTTCGCCTCCTGGACCTCCACCAAGGGCTTCGCCCTTGGAACCCAATACTCTGTGCCGCGCAGCGAGACTGGGGTGCAGGGGCCTCCTGGCCCCTGCCGGGTCGAGGGCAGAGCCCTCGCCTTCGCTTCAGCGCCGCCGCGCCACCATCGCCCGCTGCGCCAGGCCGATCACCGCATTGCGCGCGATCGTATCCGCCGGTGCACCGGTGCGTTTGCAGGCCCGTTCCGCGTCCCAGAGCCGGTTGGCCGCCCATTCCAGCGCGGCCGGCGACCAGAGGTTCAGCGCCTGGGTAAACGCCGCCACGCGCCGGAAGAACACCGGCGGCCTGGCCGCCCGTGCCGCCTCGGCCGCCGAGAATCCATCCTGCATCAGCGCGCGCGCCCGCTGCAGGCGCTGGATATGTCCAAGCCCGGCCCGCACCACCTGCACGTTGGCGGCCCCTTCCGCCATCGCCAGTTCCAGCGCGCGATCGGTGGCCGCGACATCCCCGGAGGTCGCGGCGAACAACGCGTCTTCCAGCGACAACCCCGCCGCATCGCCCACGCAGGACCGCGCCGCTTCCAGGTCCACGCGCCCGCCCGGCCCCACGAACAGCGCCAGCTTTTCCAGCTCCCCTGCCGTTACCGCGCGATCGCTGCCGAGCTGGCCGGCCAACCAGCCGACCGCCTCATCGTCCACCGAAACCTTCAGCCCCGACAGGGTCGAACGGATCACCTGCTCCAGACCGCGTTCATCGAGCGGATAGCAGCCGATCGCCACGGCATCGCTGGCCCGCTCGATCAGAGCCCTTAATTTCGACTTCGACGCCAGCCCCGGCGCCTCCAGCACCAGCAACGCCTCGCCGCGCCCGGACAACGCCGCCTGCACGGCCGTGGTGGCGGCATCGGTGGCCTCGCGGACGCGCACGACCCGCCGTCCTCCGGTCAGGGCCAGGGCCGCCATCTCCGCCGGGATCGCCCCGAACCCCTCACGTTCCAGCTCAGCCAGACGGAACGGGTCGTCGGCGCCGCCGATCACCGCCCGCACCAGCCGGGCCCCGCGCTCGCGGATCAGTCCCACATCGTCGCCATACAGCAGCACGGCGCGAACCCGCGCCGGATCGCGCAGAACCTCCTCGACACGGCGCGGCTCGAGCTTCATGGGCGTCCCGCCGTTCGGCTTCGCTCAGGTGGGATGCTTGTCGAAGTACGTCGCCAACTGCAGCGTGATCTGGTCCGCCAGGGCCTCGGTGATGCGCTTGGTCACCGCCTCGCCTTCCAGCTCCGTCGCGAAATACTGCTGGTTGAAGACGTTCAGCCCGTCCACGGAACGTGCCGCCCCGGACGTGACGGTCGCCCGCGTGGCATCGCGGGCCGCCAGCGTCCATGTCGCCTGCCCGATATAGCGAATGCGGGTGATCGTCGAATCCCGCTGGATGAAGATGCCTTCCTGCGCCACCGAGACCCCGACCAAAAGGTCATAGCGCTTGGGCTGCTCGGGCCCCCGCTGCAGGCGCGCCTGCAGGGCCTGGCGCAGCAACTGCCCGGTGCGTTCGGGAATCAGGCCCACCGAAATCGCCGACAGCCCGGCCTGCGCCGGGCCTTCGGTTCCAGAGGCGTAGATCGGCCGGAACCCGCAGCCCGGCGCCGTCAGCAGCAGCGCCCCGCCGAGCACCAGGCGTCGTGACAGCATGGGTCGGGATCCGGCCGCCATGGCGTTACCCCGCCACCACGAAGTTGACGATGCGTCCCGGCACGTAGATGCGCTTGACCACGCGGCGCTCACCGATGGCCCGCGCGACATTCGGCTCGGCCGCGGCCGCTGCCAGGACCTCCGCCTCCGTGGCGCCGGGCGCCACCTCGATCGAGCCGCGCAGCTTGCCGAGCACCTGCACCGCGATCGTCACCGTCTCCGCCGCCGCCAGCGCGGCATCCGAATCCGGCCAGCCAAGCTCGGCCACCAGCACCTCGCTGCCGGGCCGCAGCCGCGCGAAGATCTCCTCGGCCAGATGCGGCATCATCGGCGAGACCAGCCGGGCGACGATCTCCACCGCCTCGCGCCGGGCCCAGCGCAGGTCGGGCGAGTCCGCGGCCTTCTCGGCCTCGGCGATGGCGTTGGCGAATTCGTAGACCCGGGCCACCGCCACGTTGAAGGCGAAGCCTTCCAGCGCCTCGGTCACCGCCGCGATGGTCCGGTGGGTGGCCCGCCGCAGCGTCCGCGCCGCCGGCGAGAAATCCTGCGGCACCTCGTCGGTCGCCGGCAATGCGGCGACGCTCTCCGCCAGCCGGAACAGCCGCTGGGTGAAGCGATAGGCGCCGACCACGCCCGACTCGGTCCATTCCATGTCCCGCTCGGGCGGGTTGTCGGAGAGGATGAACCAGCGCGCCGTGTCCGCGCCGAAGCGGTCGATGATCGCCCCGGGATCCACCGTGTTGCGCTTCGACTTCGACATCGCCTCGACGCGCCCGACCGTCACCGGGGCGCCGCTCTGGCGATGCACGGCCGTGCCATCGGCGCGCTTCTCGATCTCTTCCGGGTAGAGCCAGTGCCCGTCGGCGCTCTTGTAGCTCTCGTGCGTCACCATGCCTTGCGTGAACAGCCCGGCGAAGGGCTCGTCGAGCGAGACATGGCCGGTGGCCTTCATCGCGCGGGTGAAGAAGCGCGAATAGAGCAGGTGCAGAATCGCGTGCTCGATGCCGCCGATGTACTGGTCGACCGGCATCCAGTGGTCCACCGCCGCCCGCGTCAGCGGCACTGCCGCGGTCGGGCTGCAATAGCGGGCGAAATACCAGGAACTGTCGACGAAGGTGTCGAAGGTGTCGGTCTCGCGCCGGGCCGGCCGCCCACAGCACGGACAGGCCACGTTCTTCCAGCTCGGATGATGATCGAGCGGATTGCCGGGCCGGTCGAAGCTGACATCCTCGGGCAGCTTCACCGGCAGGTCGGCATCGGGCACCGGCACCACGCCGCAGGCATCGCAATGGATCACCGGAATCGGGCAGCCCCAGTAGCGCTGCCGGCTGACGCCCCAGTCGCGCAGGCGCCAGTTCACCACCCCCGTGCCAATGCCCAGCCGTTCGAGTTCGGCGATCGCCACGGCCTTCGCTTCCTCGGGCGCCGGCTTGCCGTCCAGGAAGCCCGAATTGATCATCACGCCGACGCCGTCGAAGGCCTTGTCGCCGATGGTGAAGCCTGCCGCGTCCTCGCCCGCCGGCAGCACCACCGGGGTCACCGTCAGCCCGTATTTGCGAGCGAAATCCAGGTCGCGCTGGTCGTGGGCGGGGCAGCCGAAGATGGCGCCCGTGCCGTATTCCATCAGCACGAAGTTGGCGATCCAGACCGGATAGGTCGCGTCCGGCAGGAACGGGTGGCGGACCCGCAGGCCGGTGTCGTAGCCCTTCTTCTCGGTCGCCTCGATCGCCGCCTCGCTGGTGCCCAGGCGGCGGCATTCGGCGATGAAGGCCGCCGCATCGGGATTACGGGCCGCGATCGCTGCCGCCAGCGGATGCTCCGCCGCGATCGCCAGGAAGGACATGCCGAACAGCGTGTCGGGCCGGGTCGTATAGACCTCGATCCCGTCGATGCCGGCTTCCGGCGCCGCCAGGGCGAAGCGCAGCCGCGCGCCCTCGCTGCGGCCGATCCAGTTCGCCTGCATCAGCCGCACGCGTTCGGGCCAGCGATCCAGGCCATCCAGCGCCGAAAGCAGCTCCGGCGCGAAATCCGTGATCTTCAGGAACCACTGCGAGAGCTTCTTCTTCTCGACCAGGGCGCCCGAGCGCCAGCCGCGGCCATCGATGACCTGCTCGTTGGCCAGCACCGTGCCGTCGACCGGATCCCAGTTCACCCAGCTCTCGCGCCGCTCCACCAGCCCGGCCTTCAGCATGTCCAGGAACAGCTTCTGCTGGTGGCCGTAATAGGCGGGGTCGCAGGTGGCGAATTCCCGCCGCCAGTCGAGCGACAGCCCCATGCGCTTCAGCTCGGCACGCATGTTGGCGATGTTGTCCCAGGTCCAGCGAGCGGGATGGATGTTGCGCTCGCGTGCGGCGTTCTCCGCCGGCAGGCCGAACGCGTCCCAGCCCATCGGGTGCAGCACCGAACAGCCGCGCGCCCGCTTGTAGCGCGCCACCACGTCGCCGAGCGTGTAGTTGCGCACGTGCCCCATGTGGATTTTCCCGCTGGGATACGGGAACATCTCGAGCACGTAGTATTTGGGCCGGCCGTCCGTGGGCACGTCCTCGACATGGAAACAGGCACGCCGTTCCCACTCGGTCTGCCAGCGCGGCTCGGCGGCCCGGAAATCGTAACGCGGCGCCTCGGCCGCTGGAATGGAGGCAGGTGCGTCGACGGTCACGTTGCTCATGGGGCCGATCTGTCTGAAAACACGTGGCCTGTCTGTATCGGCCAGATCAGCCGCCCCGGCAACCGTCATGGCGCCCCGAACGAATCACCGACGCGACCCGTTCAGGCCGCGTCGCCGCAGCCGCGCGATCAGCTTCCCGTTGCCTGCGTGCGCAATTCCCGTGCCCGCGCCAACACCTTGTTCTCGATGTCGCTGGTGGTCACCGCGCTGACCGGGGCGTCGACCCATTGCCCGCCTTCCTGCACCTGGCGGAACACAGCAATGCGCACGGCGTCGGCCCGCAATTGCCGCCCGAGGATATAGGCGGTCGCCTTGAAGCGCTCGCCCGGCGCCGAGGGGGGCTGGTACCAATCGGTGATGATGACACCGCCGAACGGGTCAGCGGAAGCCAGCGGCATGAACGACAGCGTGTCCAGCGCCGCCCGCCACAGATAGGCATTCACCCCGAGCCCGCTGCCACCTTCCTCCGAAGGTGTCTTGCTGCGCCCGCCGAACAGGATCAGCCCGTCGCTACCGAATGCGCGTCCCTGGCCCGGCCCCGTATAGCGCGGGTCGTTGTATTCGGTCTCGCTCACTGGCGAAGTCTTGCACCCGGCCAGCATCAGGCCGGTCATCAGCAGGACGGAAAAGGTGGTAAGCCTCGGGGACATGCACTGCCTGCGTGAGAAGAAACTGCGCACCAATACAGGACCCCCGTCCCCGCGCCAAGGTCAGGGGGAAAGGCTGCCGGGCCGGAAAAAAGAAAGGGCGGTGGAGACCACCGCCCTTCCGACCGGATCGAGACCCGGCAGAGACTTCAGCCGAAGCCGGCTTACCAGCGCAGCTGCGTGCCGAGCGCGATACCCTGCGCCTTCACGTTGTTGTTCGTGGTGCCGTTGGCATTGTTCAGGAAGTCGAAGCCCGCCTGGTGGCGCTGGCCATACAGGTAGGACAGGAACAGGTAGGCACCCGGCGCCACCGTCAGCGTGCCGCCAACCGCCACGCCGACTTCGTTGCGGGTCTGGCCAACCGAGGTGTTGGTCTGGGTCCACGCACCGGGGTTCTGGAACTGGTAGAAGCTCGCACCGACGATCGCCGGGCCGAACGCATAGGACGCGCCGACCAACCAACCGAACGAGTTGCCAGCGCCCTTCGGCGACAGCGCATAGCCGCTGTTGAACTGACCGGCGTCGATGTGGCCGCCGACCGCGAGGCCGCCATAGGTCAGCTGCAGACCGGCATCGAGGACGCTCAGGCCCTTATAGTCGGTGAGCGACGAGCCGCCGTTGTACTGCACGTGGCCGGACTGGATGGTGCCGACGGTGCCGGCGATCCCGAACGGACCAACCGCGGTGCGCACGCGCGCCACGGCGTCGAGGGTGTTGCGGCGACGGGCCGCTTCGGTGGCAGAGGTCGTCGA
Organism: Rhodovastum atsumiense; assembly: GCF_937425535.1. Classification (NCBI taxonomy): domain Bacteria; kingdom Pseudomonadati; phylum Pseudomonadota; class Alphaproteobacteria; order Acetobacterales; family Acetobacteraceae; genus Rhodovastum; species Rhodovastum atsumiense. Next base: position 2,339,117 of record NZ_OW485601.1, on the reverse strand, counting down.
GGACAGGGCATCGCAGCCCGTGCCAGCGACCGGGCACTGGCCGCTCGAGTTGCCACCGACGGTGCCGGTGCCCGGCTCATACGACACGCCGAAATCGAGCACGTCGAAGAACTTCGGCGACAGGTACACGACCTTGGTGGTCGAGTACAGGGCGCCGACGTCCGGCGCAATCCAGCCCGGGATCGTGCGGCCGGTGAAGAAGTTCGGAACGTCGCCGTTCCAGCCACCGTCGTTGAAGTTTTCGAAGGTGCCGGTGACGAACAGCGAGGTCGGCTGGTCGGTGGCGCCGAAGCGCAGGAAGCCCAGCTGATCGGTGCCGAAGTAGCCGGTCTCACGACGGAAGTAGAGCGCACCGCGGCTGTTGTTCGACCCCGAGGGGCTCGCCGTCGCGGCGGCACCGTTGTCCTGGCGGATTTCGAGGAAGGCACCGAACTTCAGGCCGTTCGCCGCAACCGCATCGAAGCTGGGATACAGGCGGGCGTATTCCCACATCGAGTAGCCGGAGAGCTTGTTGCCGCTCACGCTGGAATTGTTGCGGCCGCTGTCCGAGCCCGCGGCGAAGTACGCGGTCAGGCGCCCGGCCAGACGCACCGTCACGTTCGACGACGCCAGCGGCGGGTTGCTGGTGAACGACTGGATCGCCGTGCCGGTGCCCGGAGTCGCCACCGGGGTGCTGCCTTGCGGCGCCGTATAGGGGTACTGGGTCTGCAGCTGGGCACTGGCGACAGACGCCAGACCCACCGTGCCGCTCAACATGGCCACGCTGGCCAGCAGGAGCTTGCGCATTCGATCCTCCACATGTCGCCGACAAACCGGCGGGCTTGGCAGGCCCCGCCCCGTTTCCCCTTCAGATCCATCCGCACCGGACGGACGACATCCCCGCACGGGAGGGGCAGCCGGACCTGGGCGGAGTATTGGCGCTCCGTTCCGGAAGCCGCAACCCGCGCAACGAAGCAGGCATGGCATTTCCGAAACACTGTGTCCCAACCGCCACAAGCGATCAGCGCAGACCACCAATCGCGCCGGCCGCGACACAACCCCGCAGGCGCCGCACCGAATCGCCGGTCATGCCGCCCAGCGCCGCGACGGCGCCGCCACTGCGCCGGACCGCCAGCCCCCACCGGCACGGACCGAGTCCCGCTCCCCCGGGATGGCTCGCGGTCGGAAAGACCGGGGAGAGAAAAGCCAATGCCCCCATCCGCCGCGCCCGCAGCAGCTCCGCCACGCCATGCACCGAACTGGTCACCGCCTCCATCCAGCGCGGCGCGCCCGCCGGCCGGCGCCCGCCACGCAGGTGCAGCCCCGCGCGCAGCGCCGCCGCCAGCCGCCAGTCCCCCGCCACGGCGAGCGCCAGTCCGCGCCGGCGGCACAGCCGCGCGACCGCCCGGCCGAGCGCCGCCCGCTCCGGCGCCTCGTCATGCCGCAGCACCACCCCCGCGAGTCCCCGTGGCAGGCGAGCCACCGCCGGCAGCGGGTCGGGCAGCCGCCGCGCATCGGTGAACAGCCACAGCACCGCGCCCCTGGCACGGCCGTTCCAGCGTTGTCGCGACTTGACCGCACGGGCCCAGCCGACAAGCCTCTTGTCCATGCCAGAACTCTCCTCCGCCGATACCGCCGCCCAGCTTGCCGCCCGACTCGCCCAGGTGCGTGAACGGATCGCCGCGGCCGCGTGCCGCGCCGGCCGGCGGCCCGAGGATGTCACCCTCATCGCCGTTTCCAAGACCCATCCGGCCTCTGCCGTGCAGGCAGCGCTCGCCGCCGGGCAACATATCTTCGGCGAGAACCGGGTGCAGGAAGCCACCGCCAAGTTCCCCACCTTGCGCCCCGGCCACCCCGGCCTGCGCCTGCACCTGATCGGCGGCCTGCAGACCAACAAGGCGCGCGAGGCGGTCCGCGTCGCCGATGTCATCGAGTCGCTCGACCGTCCGCGCCTCGCCGATGCGATCGCCGACGCGATCGCCCGCGAGGGCCGCACCCCCGGTCTGCTGGTGCAGGTGAACGTGGGCGACGAGGCCCAGAAATCCGGCATCCCCCGCGCCGAAGCCGACACTTTTATAGAAGAGTGCAAGGCCCGCTTCGGGACGGCCTTGCTCGGCCTGATGTGCATCCCGCCGCTCGAGGGGGATCCGGCGCCGCATTTCGCCTGGCTGGCCGACCGCGCGGCGCGGCACGGGCTGGGGGTGGTGTCGATGGGCATGTCGGCGGACTACGAGACCGCCATCGCCCAGGGCGCCACGCATGTGCGCGTCGGCAGCGCCATTTTCGGCGCCCGCGGCTGAACCAGCCCTCCCCCGCCCTCCACAAGCCCGCGACCCCCGGCCGGGCCGGGTTCCCCCGGCGACGCTGGCGGCGGTATGCTTGCACCGGTCAGGAGGCCCGCGTATCCGTCCGCGCACACACTCCGGGAGGATCTGCAGTTCCCCCGGTTCCAGGGGGTCGCAGATGAACCGAGCCGTCGCCGGCCGACAGGATGATGCCGAAGCTGTCGGGAACGGCGCAGGTCGATGAACGTCGCGGCAATCGAAGCCGCCGGCGCGCGTCCCGGGGTCAGGCTCGGGCTGCTGCTCGGCGTGCTCGGCGTCGTCTACGGCGACATCGGCACCAGCCCGCTCTACGCCTTCAAGGCCAGCCTTGAGGTCTTCAAGGGCGACGGCATGACCACCTGGGAAGTCATGGGCATCCTCTCGCTCATGTTCTGGTCGCTGGTGCTGGTGGTCACCATCAAGTACGTGATCCTGATCATGCGGGCGGACAACCGCGGGGAAGGCGGCATCCTCGCCCTGATGGCGCTGGCGCTGCGCGTCTCCCAGGGCAGCCGCATGCACCGGGTGGTGGCACTGGTCGGCATTTCCGGGGCCTGCCTGTTCTTCGGTGACGGCACCATCACCCCCGCCATCTCGGTGCTCTCGGCCGTGGAGGGCCTGGAGGTCGTCTCCCCCGAGCTGAAGGAATTCGTGCTGCCCGGCTCGGCCGTGGTGATCCTGTTGCTGTTCCTGGTGCAATCCCACGGCACCGAGACCATGGGCCGGGTGTTCGGCCCGATCATGGCGGTCTGGTTCGGCACGCTCGGCGTGCTCGGCGTGATCGAACTGGTTGGCCATCCCTATGTGCTGCAGTCGGTCAACCCGTTCTACGCCTTCGAGCTGGTCGTGCATTACCGCTGGACCGCCTTCGTGGCGCTGGGCGCGATCGTGCTGACGGTCACCGGGGCCGAGGCGCTGTACGCCGACATGGGCCATTTCGGCCGCCGACCGATCCGCCTGGCCTGGCTGTTCTACGTGCTGCCCTGCCTCGTGCTGAATTATTTCGGCCAGGGCGCGCTGGTGCTGAGCGACCCGACCGCGGTGGACAATCCGTTCTTCAAGCTCGGCCCGGACTGGCTGCGCCTGCCGATGGTGATCCTGGCCACCGCCGCCACCGTCATCGCCAGCCAGGCGATGATCTCCGGCGCCTATTCGATCGCCCGCCAATGCACCCAGCTTGGCTTCCTGCCGCGCATGGCCGTCAGCCACACCAGCGCCACCGAGGAAGGCCAGATCTACCTGCCGCAGGTGAATTTCGCCCTGCTGCTGGGGGTGCTGATCCTGGTGGTCACCTTCCGCACCAGCGATTCACTCGCCGCCGCCTACGGCATCGCGGTGACCGGCACCTTCACTTGTACTTGCGTGCTGGCCATGGTGGTGTTCCGTCGCCAGTACGGCTGGTCCCGCCCGCTCGCGGTCGGCGTGTTCGGCCTGTTTTTCCTGATCGATTTCGCCTTCTTCGCCTCCAACGTGTTGAAGGTGCCGGAAGGCGGCTGGGTGCCGCTGGTGCTCGGTGGCGCGCTGGTCGCGATCATGACCTCGTGGAAGCGCGGCCGCGACCTGCTGCTCTCGCGCTGGAAGCAGGACAGCCTGCCGCTGGCGAGCTTCCTGGCCCGCCTGCCGCAATCGCGCACCATCCGCGTCCCCGGGATCGCCATCTTCCTCACCGGCAACCCCGACTACGTGCCCAATGCGCTGCTGCACAACCTCAAGCACAACAAGGTACTGCACGAGCGGGTGCTGTTCGTGACCGTCCACAACGAGGACATCCCGGAAATCCGGCAGGCCGAGCGCACCGGCGTCGAGCAGCTCGCGCCCGGCATCCACCGCGTGGTGATCCGCTACGGCTTCATGGAAAGCCCCAACATCCCCCGCGACCTGGCCGAGCTGCGCGCCAAGGGCGTCGAGTTCGACCCGATGCAGGCGAGCTACTTCCTCGGCCGCGAGACGATCGTGTCGGCCACGACGCCGAAGATGTCGCTGTGGCGGCTGTGGCTGTTCCTGCTGATGGCCCGCAATGCCGTCTCGGCCACCGAATTCTTCCGCATCCCCAGCGATCGCGTGGTGGAACTGGGCGTGCGCGTAGCAATATGACGGCCACGCCGCCGCAGTCCATGAAGAACGGGAACGCCCCGAGCAGGAGGGAGGCCATCGCGTGGCAAAGGTGACGATGCTGCTGGCCTATGCGCCGGACCGGCCGGAAGGGGACCTGGCAGACCGCATCGAGCTGCGCGCCTGCCTCACCCCGCAGGGACAGATCGACGTGCAGGCCTATCTCGCCGACCCGCTGCCCTGGCCGGCGCTGCGGGTGCTGCCCGACGGTACCGAGCGGGCCACCGAACTGGTCCAGGTCGAGAGCGGCTGGGCCTTGCGCAGCACCAGGGGCGGCGATGACGCGCCGCTCTGGACCCTGGACGGGCGGGTGTTCCGCCCCGGCGAGCTGGTGACGTTGCGCGGGCCGGATGCCGCCGGCCTCGTCTTCCGCATCGTCAACGTCGAAGCCGGCTGAGCGACCCGCCCCGCGGCCTACGCCGCCTTGCGCCAGCCGGCCGCATAGGCGCGGCAGGCCTCGCCGAAGGCGCGGAAGATCGCGAGACTGTCCTCGTTCTCCGCGAACTGCCATTCGGGATGCCACTGCAGGCCATAGGCCCAGCCCGGCACGCCGGTCACGCGCACCGCCTCGATGGTGCCGTCCTCGGCGAGCGCTTCCACCGCCACGCCCTCGCCCGGACGGTCGAGCGCCTGCTCGTGCAGCGAATTCACCATGGTCTCGGTCTTGCCCAGCATCAGGGCCAACTGCCCTGACAGCAGCACCTTGTGCTTCGGCCGGTAGCGCTGCTCCGGCGTGCCGGGGCCGCCGCGGTGATCCATCCGGCCGGGCAGGTCCTGCACCTGCTGGTGCAGCGTGCCGCCGAGCGCCACGTTGAGTTCCTGGATGCCGCGGCAGATCGCCAGCACCGGCAGCCCCCGCGCCAGCGCCGCGCGGATCAGCGGCAGGGTGGTGGCGTCGCGCTGCGGATCGTGCCGGTCCGGGGTCAGCGAGTGGGACACGCCGTAAAGCCGCGGCTCCACGTTGCTCGGGCTGCCCGAGAGCAGCAGCCCATCCAGCCGGTCGAGCACCGTGACCAGGCCTTCCCCCACGGGCGGCAACAGTACCGGATGCGCCCCCGCCCCTCCCACCAGCGCCGCCCCGTAGCGCGAGGGCGTCGCGTGCTGGATGGACCCGCTGATTTCCTTGCAGCAGGCGGGGATGCCGACGATCAGGCTCATGGAAGCAGATGTCCTCGTGTGATGCGGCGGTGGCAGACGCCGCCCTTTATGCGCGAACAGGTCGATGCAACGGGAATGCCATGGAAAGAAGGCAGGATTGGGCGCATTGCGCGTCCTCACCGCATCCCCTGGCCCCCGCCGCCGCGCCCCAGTTCGGCCAGGGTCGCCGCCAGCGCGCCGATCGCCAGCAGCGCCGCCATCGGTCGCGCCGTGCCGTCGCTCGCCAGGCCGACCAGCAATCCGCTGACCGCGCCCAGCACGAACATCAGCGTGCCCATCAGCGCCGAGGCACTGCCCGCATGCGCCGCATGCCGGCTCAGCGCGCCCACGGTCGCGTTCGGCAGGATCACGCCGGCGCAGGCCATGGTCACGAAGATCGGGGTGATGACGTACAGGAAATCCGCCGGCCGCGCCCAGGCGATCCCCAGCAGCACGATGTTGGCGAGCAGCATGGTCCGCACCGCCGCGCGCAGCACCCGCCCCGGGCCGAAGCGCATCACCAGGAACGGGTTGAACTGCGAGGCGGCGATGAAGCCGGCCGCGCAGGCGCCGAACAGCGCGCCATAGGCCGAGGGCGACAGTCGGTAGATGTCAATGAACACCGCCGGCGAGCCGCCGAGATAGGCAAACATGCCGAAGGTGGTGAACCCGCCGGCGAGGGCATGGGTGATGAAGCTGCGCTCGTACAGGATCGCGCCGTAGCGGCTGACCAACCCGGCGAGGTTGAGCCGCACCCGCCGCTCCGGCGGCAGCGTGTCGGGCAGCCAGGCCACGACCAGGGCGCAGCAGATCGCCCCGTAGGCGGCACAGATCCAGAAGATTGCCTGCCATCCGGCGAAGGCCAGTACCAGCCCGCCCAGCGAGGGGGCCAGGATCGGCGCCGCCCCCATGATGAGCATCAGCCGGCTCATCATCCGGGCCGCCGCGTGCCCGTCCGTCAGGTCGCGCACGATGGCGCGGGGAATGACCATCGAGGCCGAGCCGCCGAAGGCCGCGACCAGCCGGCAGGCCGACAGCGTCGCAAGGTCGGGGGCCAGCGCGCAGCCCGCGGTGCCCAGCGTGTAGATGGCGGTGCCGGCGACCAGCGGCCAGCGCCGCCCGAACCGGTCGGACAGGCTGCCCTGGGTGACCTGCCCGACCGCGAGCCCGGCGAACCAGGCGGCCAGCGTGGCCTGCGCCGTGCCGGCATGGCCGCCGAGCGCTGCCTCGATGGCCGGGAAGGCCGGAAGGTACATGTCGGTGGAGACGGGCCCGACCGCGGTCAGGAACCCGAGCAACAGGGGCAGCCAGGCGGGGCTCGGCATGCCGCCACCATGGCAGCGCGGGCGCCACGGGCGAAACCCACAAAGGGTCATGCCCGCTTCTCGCGAGACACCCGGGGGCAAGGGGCCCCCTGCCCCTTGCTTTCCCGCGCGTCCACCCTAGCGCCTGGGCTCAGTCGTCGTCGGAAGTCCTGCGCACCAGCACCTCGCGCTTGCCCACGTGATTGGCAGGCCCGACGATGCCTTCCTTCTCCATCTGCTCGATCAGCCGCGCCGCGCGGTTGTAGCCGATCTGCAGGTGGCGCTGGATGAAGCTGGTGCTTGCCTTGCCTTCGCGCGAGACGATCGCCACGGCCTGGTCGAACAGCCCCTTCTCGCCGTCGCTCGCCCCGGCGATGCCGGACATGGCGAGCCCCTCGCCGCCTTCCTCGGCGGCCTCGGTCACTTCCTCCAGATACTGCGGCTCGCCCTGCTCGCGCAGGAAGGCCACCACGTCCTCGACCTCGCGGTCGCTGACGAAGGGACCGTGCACGCGGGTGATGCGCCCGCCGCCGATCATGTAGAGCATGTCGCCCTGGCCGAGCAGTTGCTCCGCCCCCTGCTCGCCCAGGATGGTACGGCTGTCGAACTTGCTGATCACCTGGAAGCTGATGCGGGTGGGGAAATTGGCCTTGATGGTGCCGGTGATCACGTCCACCGACGGACGCTGTGTCGCCATGATCACATGGATGCCCGCCGCGCGCGCCATCTGCGCGAGGCGCTGCACCGCCGCCTCGATTTCCTTGCCGGCGACCATCATCAGGTCGGCCATCTCGTCGATCACCACGACGATGAACGGCAGCTTCTCCAGCGCGAGCGGAACTTCCTCGAAGATCGGCTTGCCGGTTTCCGGATCGAAGCCGGTCTGCACCCGGCGCGTCACCACCTCGCCGCGCGCCTGCGCCTCCGCCACCCGGTCGTTGTAGCCGCCGATGTTGCGCACGCCGAGCTGGCTCATGGCGCGGTAGCGCCGCTCCATCTCGCGCACCGTCCATTTCAGCGCCACCACGGCCTTGGCCGGCTCGGTCACCACCGGCGCCATCAGGTGCGGGATGCCGTCATAGACGGACAGTTCCAGCATCTTCGGGTCGATCAGGATCAGCCGGCACTGGTCGGGCGACAGCCGGTAGAGCAACGACATGATCATGGCGTTGATCCCGACCGACTTGCCCGATCCGGTGGTGCCGGCCACCAGCAGATGCGGCATGCGCGCGAGGTCGGCGATGATCGCCCCGCCGCCGATGTCCTTGCCGAGCGTCAGCGCGAGCCGCGCCGGATGCTTCTGCCAGGCCTCGGTGTTCAGCAATTCGCTCAGGTACACCGTCTCCCGCCGCGCGTTCGGCACCTCGATGCCGATCACGTTGCGCCCGGAGACGGTGGCGATGCGCACCGCCGTGACGGAGAGGCTGCGGGCCACGTCGTCGGCGAGCCCGATCACGCGGGCGCTGCGGATGCCCGGGGCCGGTTCCAGCTCGTACAGCGTCACCACCGGGCCGGGCCGGATCTCCACGATCTGGCCCTGCACGCCGTAATCCGACAGCACCGATTCCAGCAGCCGCGCATTCGCCTGCAGGGCTTCCTCGGTGGGCGCGCCGCTGTTGGCGCGCGAGGGCGGCGGCTTGAGCAGGTCGAGCGGCGGGAAGCGCCAGCCCGCCTCCACCGAGAAGCTCTCCTGCCGTAGTGGCGCCGGGGCCGGGGTCGGCTTCTTCGGCACCACCGGCACCTTCTTCGGCGGTTCGGCCGCGGGAGGGGGTGGCGGGATCGCGGTGCCGGTCAGCGCCCGCGCGGCCGGCGGGGCCGATTCCGCGGCAGGGGGCATGGTGATGCGCGGCTCCCGCCGCGGCATGAACGCCGGCGCGGCCGTCGGCTCGGCCACCGGGACGGGCTCCGGCTCGGACTCGCGCTCCGGCCGCGAGCCGTTGATCCGCTGCAGCACGCCGACCGAGGCCGATCCGGCCCGGCCGAGCGCCCGGCCCAGCATCCCACCGCCCGCCCGCGCCGCGCCGCCGGCGCGCCGGGCCATGCCCAGCGCCACGTGCCATTCCCCCGCGGTCAGTCCCAGGGCCAGCACCACCAGCATGCCGGCGAGGATGGCCGCCAGCGTCCAGACCAGCACCGGGCCGGCCGCCCCCAGCAGGTCCTGCCCTGCCGCCAGCACATCCACTTTCGCCACCGCCCCGGCGGCGCCGCCGGGCCCGGCCTCGGTGGGCCAGGTGATCTGCTCGCCCTTCGGGCCGGGGATTGCCGCCAGCACGGCCGCGCTCACCGGCAGCGCCGCCACCAGCGCGATCACCCGCAGCGGCAGGTTGGCGAGGCCCCGGTGCGAGCCGATCCGCCACGCCCAGGCCAGCAGGGCGATGCCCGGCAGCAACCCGGCGAAGCCGAATCCCTGCAGCAGCAGGTCAGCCACCAGCGCGCCGGGCTGGCCCATCATGTTGCGCGCGACCCGCACCGTCGCGGTGTTAAACGAAGGGTCCCGCGGGTCGTAGCTCGCCAGCGCCAGCAGCAGGGCCACGCCGACCAGCGCCAGCACCACCGCCGCCAGTTCCGCCAGGCGCCGGTGAGCCAGGGAACGCAGCGTGGGGGAAGCAAGTCGGCCCGCCTCGCGGCGGGCCTGAACAGCAGCAGGCATGCGGTATAACCCCCCAGCTTCGCGGACCGATCTGCCGCGCCGTGCGAAGTCTACCGTACAACGCGCTGACCGAAAAACCGTACATGAAGAACCCCCTCCCGCGACGGGAGGGGGTTGGGACGAAACCCGGGGTTGCCGCGGATCAGCCGAGGCGTTCGCCGTGCAGCACCACGTCGAGGCCCTCGCGCTCCTCCTCCTGGCTCACCCGCAGGCCGACCACCGCGCCGACCACCAGCAGGATGACCAGGGTGGCGACGGCGGTGTAGGTGACGGTCGCCGCCACCGCGATCGCCTGGATCTTCACCTGCGCCAGGCTGCCGATGTAGACGCCGTCCGGATGCCCGGCATCGGCCGAGAGCGGGCCATAGGCGAACCAGCCGGTCAGCAGCGCGCCGACGATGCCGCCGACGCCGTGCACGCCGAAGGCGTCCAGGCTGTCGTCATAGCCGAGCGCATGCTTCACCCAGGTCGCCGACCAGAAGCAGATCACGCCGGCGACCACGCCGATCACCAGCGCCGCCCCCGGCAGCACGAAGCCCGAGGCCGGGGTGATCGCCACCAGACCCGCCACCGCGCCGGAGATCACGCCCAGCACCGAGGGCTTGCCCTTGGTGATCCACTCGGCGAACATCCAGCCCAGCGCCGCCGCCGCAGTGGCGATCTGCGTCACCGCCATCGCCATGCCGGCACGGCCCGAGGCCGCCACCGCCGAACCGGCGTTGAAGCCGAACCAGCCCACCCACAGCAGCGAGGCACCGATCACCGCGAGCGCCAGGTTGAACGGCGCCATGTTGTCGGTGCCGTAGCCGATGCGCTTGCCCAGCACCAGCGCGCAGACCAGGCCGGCGACACCGGCGTTGATGTGCACCACCGTGCCGCCGGCGAAGTCGGCCGCGCCCAGCCCGGCCAGCCAGCCGGTCGGCGCCCACACCCAGTGCGCGATCGGCGCGTAAACCAGCAGCGACCACAGCACCATGAACACGCACAATGCCGAGAACTTGAGCCGGTCGGCAAAGGCGCCGGCGATCAGCGCCGGGGTGATGATCGCGAAGGTCATCTGGAACATCATGAACACGGTCTCGGGGACCGTGGTCGGGACCGCCGCGTCCGTGCCCGCGCCCAGGGTGAACGGCTTGTCCCACGCCTCGCCGATGCCGCTCAGCATGAAGCGCGAGAAATCGCCGAAAAAGGCGTTGCCGTTGGTGAAGGCGATGGAGAAGCCAGCCACCATCCATACCACCGTCACCAGGCAGGTGATGGCGAAGGACTGCATCATGGTGGCGAGCACGTTCTTCTTGCGCACCATGCCGGCATAGAACAGCGCCAGGCCGGGGATGGTCATCAGCAGCACCAGCGCCGTGCTGGTCAGCATCCAGGCGGTGTCGCCGGAATCGATCTTCGGCGTCTCCTCGGCCCAGGCCGGGGCGGCGGTGAGCAGCACGCCCAGCACCGGAAGCAACGCCGGGAGGGCGCGCTGCAGCAAACTCTTCATTATGTTGCAGTCCTTATGAAGGGCGTGCGTTTGGCACCCGCCAGGGGCGCCGATCGGCACAAAAGTCCGGTGTTCCGATCGCGACACATGCGTCGGTTCCGTCGCATCGACCGGAACACCAAATCAAGGGCCAGGGCTGCGGCGCGACGGCATTCTCCGCCGCAGTCCTGGCGTCAGAGCGCGTCCCCGTCCGCCTCGCCGGTGCGGATGCGGACGGCACGATCGACATCGACCACGAAGATCTTGCCGTCGCCGATCTTGCCGGTATGCGCCGCCTTCACGATCGCCTCCGTCACCTGCTCGGCGAGTTCGTCCGGCACCACGACCTCGATCTTCACCTTGGGCAGGAAATTCACGTGGTACTCCGCGCCACGATAGATTTCCGTCTGCCCCTTTTGCCGGCCGAACCCCTTCACTTCCGACACGGTAAGCCCCTGCACGCCCAGCGGCGTCAGCGCTTCGCGCACGTCGTCGAGCTTGAAGGGTTTGATGATGGCCATGATCAGCTTCATTTCGCAGCCTTCCCGGTTGCCTGGTGCCAAGCCATAATCAAGAATTGTGCCGCGCGATTCCGGCCCGAAGTCTGACGCCGCCATCCCATTTCTGCCCAAAGCGCAGGCAGACGCTTGCATTCCTGCGCAGGACCGCCTCCTTTCCTCCTGCCCCGGCACCAGGCGCCGGAAGGGAGAGCTGGACACATGGCCGAGACCATCGACGTCGATGTGTGCATCATAGGGGCTGGTCCCGTGGGTGGCACGCTTGCCTGCAGGCTCGGCGCCGCCGGCATTCCCACCGCCATCGTCGACCGCGCGCCGTTGCCGCCGATGGAGCATCCCGATTTCGACGGCCGCGCCTATGCCATCGCCGCCGGCCCGCGCCGCGTGCTGGAAGATGCCGGGCTCTGGGATCGCCTGCCGTTCAGGCCCGGCGCGATCACCGACATCCGCGTGACCGACGGGCGCATCGGCCGCCCCGCCTCTCCCCTGTTCCTGCATTTCGACAGCCGCGATGTCATCACCGCCCCCGATGCCGAGGCCGTGGGCGGCGCATTCGGCTGGATGGTGGAAGCGCGCAGCCTGCGCATGGCGATCAACGCCCGGCTCGCCGCCCTGCCCGACGTCCAGGTCTTTGCCCCCGCCGTCGCCACCGTCGAGCGCCAGCCCAGGACCGCCATCGTCCGGCTTGCCGGCGGCCCGACCGTGACCTGCCGCCTCGTCGTGGCCGCCGAAGGCCGCAATTCCCCGCTGCGCCGCCAGGCCGGCATCCTGGTGACACACCTGCCCTACCGCCAGACCGGCATCGTCTTCGCCATCGCCCATGAACGCCCGCATTTCGGCTGCGCGCTGGAGCACTTCCTGCCGGCCGGCCCCTTCGCCCAGTTGCCGATGGCCCCGACCGACCTGGCCCCCAATGTCTCCGCCATCGTCTGGACCGAGCGCGACGACATCGCGCGACGGATGCTGGCGCTCGACGACGCCACCTTCACCCGCGAGGCCGCGCGCCGGCTTGGTGACCATCTCGGCGCCATCCGCCTGCTTGGCCGGCGCTGGAGCTATCCGCTCTCGGCCATGCTCGCGCATCGCTACATCGACACCCGCCTCGCGCTGGTGGGAGACGCCGCGCACGGGGTGCACCCGATCGCCGGGCAGGGCCTCAATCTTGGCTTCCGCGACGTGGCAGCGCTGGCCGAGCTGGTGATCGCCGCGATCGAATCCCATGAGGACCCGGGCGCGCTGCCGCTGCTGCAGCGCTACCAGGCCGAGCGCCGACCGGACAACATGATGATGCTGGCCGCGACCGACATCCTTGATCGGCTGTTCAGCAACGATGTGCTGCCACTGCGGCTTGCCCGCGATGTTGGCATCGCCGCGGTGCACCGCATCCCGCCGTTGAAGCGGCTGTTCATGCAGCAGGCGATGGGGGCGCTGATGGCATAGCTTGGGGCGTTGCCCCAAACCCTACCAGGAGGCTTCGCCTCCTGGACCTCCACCAAGGGCGAAGCCCTTGGAACCCACTTCAGAAGGTCTCCACCCAGGGCCGCAGCTCCACCTCCCAGCTCCAGGCGCTGCGATGCTGGTGCAGCACCTGCCAGTAGCTTTCCGCGATCGCGTCCGGATCCAGCGTGGCATCCGGCCGCTCTTCCGCGCCCGTCTGGGCCGCACTGCGGATGGCGCCGTCGATGACGAAATGCGCGACATGGATGCCTTTCGGCCCCAGCTCGCGCGCGAGCGTCTGCGCCAGCCCCCGTAGCGCGAACTTGCCCATGGCGAAGCCGGCCGAGCCGGCGAAGCCCTTGACCCCCGCCGTCGCCCCGGTCAGGGCGATCGCGCCGCGACCTTTCGGCAGCATCAGCCGGGCCGCCTGCTGCGCCACCAGGAAGGCGCCGAAGGCAGACACCTCGATCGAGGTGCGCACCGCCTCGGGATCGAGGTCACCGACCGGGCCGCGCACCCGGGCCGAGGCGTTGTAGATCACCAGGTCCGGGGCACCATGCCGGGCCTGCACCTCCTGGAACAGCCCGGCGACGGCGAGCGGATCGCGCGCGTCGCAGGCATGGGCGGAGGCACGGGTGTCGGCGCAGAGCTCGGCGAGCTTCGTGGTGTCGCGTGCGGCCAGGGCAACGTTCATCCCGTTGCGGGCGAACAGCCGGGCGAGCGAGGCGGAGAGCCCAGGGCCGGTGCCGACGATCAGGGCGGTGTGATAGCGCGGCGCGTCCATGAGTCCTCCCGAGCGGTGATGCCGGGGTGTACATGTTGATCGCGCGCGCCCCCGGCAAGCGCGGCGCCCCCCGCACGAGAAGGAACTGCCATGGCCGCGACCGGACGCATCGACGTGATCTCCGACGTGACCTGCCCGTGGTGCTACATCGGCAAGCGCCAGCTCGAACGGGCGTTGCCGCTGCTCGCCGCCCAGGGGCTGGTATTTTCGGTGCAATGGCACCCCTTCCAGATCAATCCGGAGATCGGCGAAGCCGGCATGGACCGGCGCGACCATCGCATCGCCAAATTCGGCTCCTGGGCGCGCTCCCAGGAAGCCGAGGCCCGCGCGGCCGAGGCGGGGGCGGCCGTCGGGCTAGATTTCCGGTTCGACCTGATACGCCGCACGCCCAATACCATCGCCGCGCACCGGGTGATCTGGCAGGCCGGACGGGAAGGCGTGCAGGATGTCGTGGTGGAGGCGTTGTTCCGCGCCTTCTTCACACAAGGCCAGGATATCGGGGATGCCGCGACGCTCGCCCGGATCGCCGGCAGCGCCGGGCTCGATCCGGAAGCGGTCGGCGCGCTGCTGTCCGGTCCGGCGGGACGCGCGGAAGTCCTCGCCGAGGACCAGGCCGCGCGCGCCGCCGGTCTCGACGGCGTTCCCGGCTTCGTCATGAGCAATTACGTGCTGTTCTCGGGGGCCGTGCCGGCGGCGACGATGGCCGAAGCCTTCGCCCGGGCCCATGAGGTCATCTCCCGGCAGTCGACGCCATCGCCGGCATGAGGTGAGGCGGCCGGCCGGGCCGGCCGGTGGTGCAGCCTGGGCTTGCGGGAATCCCGGCAAAAATGCTTGGGAATCGGAAAAATGATCATGTGTGCAGGAATCCCGCCCGCAGCACACGCCCAGGCAACAGGAGGAAACATCCATCCCATGTTCGACGATCCCGAGAACGTCGGCACCATCACCGCGTGGCATGCCCACGTCTATTTCGACCAGGAAAGCCGTGCCACCGCCGCGTGGCTGCGCGAGCGTGTCGCCGAACATCATCCGGCTGCCCGGTTCGGCCATTGGCACGAGGTGAAGGTCGGGCCACACCCTGGGCCCATGTACCAGATCGCCTTCACCTCCGGAGACGCCGCGCTGCTGATTCCCTTCCTGGCGCTGAACCGCCGTGGCCTGACCATCCTGGTACATCCCGATACCGGACGGCCGCGGGCAGACCATCTCGAGCATGCGCTATGGATGGGGGCGGTCCTGCCGCTCGATGCCGCCGCGCTGGTGGAACGCCCGAAGTAACCGACGCCACCGCCGGGCTGGCCCCGGGGGCGGATCCGGGTTCTGCGCGGGCGGGCAGACCGGGCCGTAGCCTATGGTGTGACCTCAACACCTTTCCAGAACGCGACCCGCCCGGCGACCTGCCGGGCGGCCGGCTTTGGCTGCGGGTAGTACCAGATGGCATCGGGATTGGTCCTGCCGTCCACCTGCACCGAGTAGTAATGCGCCGTGCCCTTCCACGGGCAGGTGCTGGTATGGCTGCTCTCGACTACCAGGCTGCGATCCAGGGCAGTGGCGGGGAAGTAGGCGTTGCCTTCCACGGTGACGATGTCGTCGCTTTCGGCGAGCACCCGACCATTCCAGCTTGCCTTCATGGGCGTCTCCTCCTCGAGAAAAGCAGACAGCCTGCCATCGACTCCAAAGCGCAATATTCAAGCAGTGTTTATAAACTATAAGTTGATACCAAACAAGTTACGATAGTGAGATATCAAAATCTCTTGACCGCTCACGCGCATGTGAGTATAGAACTCGTGTTTCCTCCCTGAACTAACAAAC
This sequence comes from Rhodovastum atsumiense, assembly GCF_937425535.1. Classification (NCBI taxonomy): domain Bacteria; kingdom Pseudomonadati; phylum Pseudomonadota; class Alphaproteobacteria; order Acetobacterales; family Acetobacteraceae; genus Rhodovastum; species Rhodovastum atsumiense. The sequence continues at coordinate 2,323,589 of NZ_OW485601.1, read as the reverse complement.
TTGGGCCGCCCCTCTTGGGTGGCCCTTTTCTTTTATTTATCGCTATGGATGACAAGTTTTATTTCCCGCGATCATTCTTTACCAACTGTTTGCCTGGACAGCACCACGAGCCCACGCCGGACGCCACCCGGACCCACCGAGCGATCATCCCCGATCGCTGCCAGGCTGGAACGCAGCCTGCAAAGATGTGGTTCCAGCCGATACGTGAGGGGGGAGTCCCTGCGCGCCGCCGCGCTTCAGGGGCCGAGCGGAGAAGGCTGCGCGATCATGACGGCCGGGCATGCCCCGGGCATGAAAACGCCCGGGACCATGCCCGGGCTTGCAACGCAGCGAGATGGTCGCTGCCCACGTCCGCCCCACGGCCGGAAGGCCGGGGGCTCGCGGGGCGCACTGGTTCAGACCGTGATCACGAGCTTCTGGTAGAAGCCGCCGAAATATGAGGCGCGGGCAGTGACCTTGTCGCGATGGGAGGCCGGCAGCCAGGTGTCGACCGGATGGGTCCACAGATCCGGCGCAAAGGGCTCCAACCGGGTCAGCACGGGATGCCAGAGATATTTCAGCGGATGCCATTTGGACGGCTTGGCGAAATCCACGATCACCAGCTTGCCGCCCGGACGCACCACCCGCAGCGCCTCGCGCAGCGTCGCCTCGCGCACCGGCACCGGCATTTCGTGCAGCAGGAAGAACAGCAGGGCCCGGTCGTAGGTGGCGTCCGGCAGATGCATCGCCGAGCTGTCCATCTCGAGCAGCTTCACCGGCGCGTTCTCGGGCAGCTTCCGCCGCAGGTTCCTCAACTGGCCCGGCACCACGTCCAGCACGTCGAGCTGCGAGCCTTCCGGCACGCGCGCCGCCAGACGGGGGGTCAGGTCGCCATACACGCAGGCGATCTGCAGGGTGCGGCCGGGAAGGGTTTCACCCAGCTCCGCCACCGCGGCGTCGCGCATGGTGACGTACTTGCCCCACAGGATCAGGTTGACCAGCCAGGGGCGCTCGAAAAAGCGAATGGCGCGCGGGTGGATATAGGTCCACCAGTAAATCTCATTCAGGTAGTCAGGAATATGATGCTCGGCTCCGCCCGCGTCAGCAACCGACGCATTCGCGGACCCGGCCGAAAGCCCCGCCACGCCACGAGCAACCCCAGGGGAATACGATCCCATCACGCCTCTCCAGCTGTAGCCGCATTTGGCCCATCCCCCTGCTGTCACGATCTTGCGACCAGATCAACAGGTATGGAACCCTCGGCTATCAATGGGCTGATCAGCGTGGCAGGGAAAGCTCGGCGACGCGCCTCAGATCTGCAATAAACATATTGTATTCATTCTGTTTGGCGGCCGCGTCGGGAATGCGCAATAAATATGAAGGATGTACAGTTACAAATATAATGGCTTCCGATAACTTGATGGCCCGGCCGCGCTCTCGCGCGATGGTGATAGTGCGTCCCAATACCGCACGGGCGGCCGAGGCCCCCATCAGCACGGTCAAGGCCGGGTTTACCTCGTTTCGTTCAATATTCAGCCAGAACCGGCAGGCCGCGATCTCCGCGGAATCCGGTCGGGCGTGAATGCGCCGCCGGCCGCGTGTCACGAACTTGAAATGCTTCACGGCATTGGTGACATACAGTTCCCTGCGGTCGAGACCGGCTTCCGCCAGCGCCCGGTCGAGAAGCTGGCCGGCCGGTCCCACGAAGGGACGGCCGGCACGGTCCTCCTGGTCGCCGGGCTGCTCGCCCACCAGCATGATCCGCGCATCCGCCGGCCCCTCGCCGAACACCGTGCCGGTCGCGTGCTGCCAGAGCGGGCAGCGGCGGCATTCCAGCGCCTCGGCCGCGGCCAGGGCCAGCGGGGAACCGGGCGGCGCGGGATGGTCGGGTGAGGGCATGGGCGCCTCCATCGACACCGGCAACGTCGGGAGCGGCGGAAAGATCGGCTGCGACCAAGCTGTCCTCCCGCTGCAAGGGAGCTCCGCCCCGCCCCGTGATGACAGCAGCGGCCACCCGCGCCAGCATTCCGTTACGATTCGGGCCGACGCCCGGACACCCGGGCGGAGGGCGTGATGCAACGGCTGTGGCGAACGGCGTGGCTGCTGATGCTGACCCCGCCCCTGTTCTGGTCCGGCAACTTCATCACCGGACGGGCGGTGCGCGACGCCGTGCCGCCTGTCTCGCTGGCGTTCTGGCGCTGGGTCGGCGCCCTGGCGATCGCCCTGCCCTTCGCCTGGCCCCACCTCGCCCGTGACCTGCCGGTGCTGCGCCGGCATTGGGTGATCACCCTGGCGCTGGCGACGACCGGCATCGCCGCCTTCAACACCATGGTCTACACCGGACTGCGCACCACCACGGCCCTGAACGGCGTGCTGCTGCAATCCGCCATCCCGCTCTGCATCCTGCTGTGGGCAGTCGTGCTGTTCGGCGACCGCCCGCGGACCCGGGAGATCACCGGGACCTTCGTGTCCATGGCGGGCGTCCTGGTGATTGCCGGAGAAGGCTCGTTCGCGACGCTGGCCGCGCTGTCGTTCAATACCGGGGACCTGTGGGTGTTCGGGGCGGTGGTGGCCTATGCGCTCTACACCGCCCTGCTGCGGCGCCGGCCGGTGGTGCATCCGTTGAGCTTCCTGGTCGCGAGCTTCGTGCTCGGCCTGCTGGTGCTGCTGCCGTTCTACCTGGCGGAGCTGGCGGCCGGGCGGCACATCCTGTTCAGCACGGGCGCCGTGGCCGCGATGGCCTATGTGGCGGTGTTTCCCTCCTTCCTGGCGTACCTGGCGTTCAATCGCGGCGTCGAACTGATCGGGCCGGCCCGCGCCGGGCAATACGTGCACCTGATGCCGATCTTCGGCACGCTGCTCGCGGTCGTGTTCCTCGGCGAGCATGTCCACCTCTATCACGCCGCGGGCATCGGCCTGATCGCCGCGGGCCTGGTGATGGCGCAGCGCCGCCGCGCCTGACCCGACGCCCCCTGCCTCTCGGCGCCTTGTCACGCGCCGGGGTGGAATGGCACGCTCCGGCACAAACAACCCTGAGGAAAACGGGAATGGAGGAAGCGATCCGGGTGGAGGCGCGCGATGGCTGGCGTCGTCTCACCCTGAACCGGCCGGACCGGATGAACGCGCTCGACGAGCCGGCCATCGAGGCACTGCTGGCCGCCCTCGCCGATGCCGGCGCCGATGCGTCCTGCCGCGCCTTGCTGATCACCGGCGCCGGACGCGGCTTCTGCGCCGGTGCGGACCTGTCCATGGTCATCCCCGGCACCGACCTGGGCGAGCTCATCGACCGGGCCTGGAATCCGCTCGCCCGCGCGCTGCAGGCGCTGCCCATGCCCACGGTTTGCGCGGTGAACGGCGTCGCCGCGGGGGCGGGGGCCTCGCTCGCGCTGGGATGCGACATCGTGCTCGCGGCGCGCTCGGCGAGCTTCATCCAGGCTTTCGCCAGGATCGGCCTGGTGCCTGATTGCGGCGGCACCCATCACCTGCCCCGGCTGATCGGCGAGGCCCGCGCCCGCGCCGTGACCCTGCTCGCTGATCCCATCCAGGCCGGACAGGCCGAGGCATGGGGGCTGATCTGGCGCGCGGTCGACGATGCCATGCTGATGGAGCAGGCGGAGGCGCTGACGGCCCGGCTGGCCGCCGGCCCCACCCAGGCCTACCGGCTCGCCCGCCACGCCATCGCCGCCGCCGCAGGCAACACGCTCGACCGCCAGCTCGAGGTCGAGCGGGATGCCCAGCGCCGCGCCGGTGCCACGCCCGACTTCGTCGAAGGCGTGCGGGCCTTCCGCGAGAAGCGTCCGCCCCGCTTCACCGGCCGGCCCGCGTGACCCCCCCGGAAGACGCCCAGGCGCTGGCCCGCGCCTGCGCCGAGGCGATGTGGTCGGATGACCGGGCCTGCCGCAGCCTCGGCATCACGCTGGAAGATGTCGGGCCGGGGCATGCGCGCCTGTCGATGCGGGTGCGCGACGACATGGTGAACGGCCACGGCACCTGCCATGGCGGCTTCATCTTCGCCCTGGCCGATACCGCCTTCGGCTATGCCTGCAATGCCCGCAACGAGCGCAGCGTCGCCCAGCACTGCAGCATCACCTTCCTGCGACCGGGCCGGCTGGGCCAGATGCTGGTCGCCACGGCCGAGGAACGCGCGCGGGCCGGGCGGTCGGGCATCTACGACATCGTCGTGTGCAGTGCCGATGGCACGGTCATCGCCGAGTTCCGCGGCCATTCGCGGGGCCTGGGGGAAAAGTTCTTCCCCGGCTGACGCCGACAGGCCCCCTTCCCACGGCGGCTCAGGAAAAGCCGTACAGCGCCGCCGGATTGGTCTCGAGGATCTGGCTGCGGGTGGCCCGGTCGTCGGTCCAGGTTTCCACCACGGCGAGCAGATCCGGCAAAGGGGCCTGGCAGACCGGCCAGTTGCTGGCCCACAGGCAGCGATCCGGTACCTGGCGGGCCAACCGGCGGGCAAGCGCCTGCGGAACATGCGCGCCCAGCTTCACCCAGGCATTGCCGGCTTCCAGCGTGCGCAGCAGCGCCGCCGCCGCGGCCGCATCCGGCTCCTCGCCGAAATCGGCGAACAGCACGACCCAGCCGGGGATGGCGCGCACGCGTTCCTCGCAGGCCGGCCACTCCGAGGCATCGAACACCAGCTCGACATGCCAGCCGCGATCGTTCAGCCGCGGCGCGAGGCGCAGCAGGTGCTCCCAGGTGATGGCGCCGCCGAGGCAGCAGCGCGCGCCGCAAATGCCCTGGGCCGCCAACAGGTCCAGTTCGCGGGGGGTGATGTCCTCGGGCAGGATGACCACGCCGCGCGCCGCCGGTCCGACCGCCGCGACCGCGGCCAGGGTCGCCGCGTTATCGGTGCCGCAGCACTCCGGCTGCACCACCACGCAGCGCCCGATGCCCGCCGCGGCCATCCCGGCGCGGTACTGCGCCAGGGCCGCCGGGTCGCCGGACTCGCCGAGCGCAACATGCGTGTCGGTAATGTGGCTGGTCAGGGCTTGCGGCAAGGTTGGCTCCGACGTGCATGCGACAATGGTTGTGGTCTCGCGGGGGGGCCTGTCAAATCCACGGGCTTCATGACTTCGTCAGTATTCGGGGGCGAAGTCCGCCGGTTCCTGGACGGAAGCTTATCCTGAAGCAGGAACATTTGCCAAATCAATCACTTCGCCGTTGCCGGACGGGTGTTCCACGCCCGGCCCCTCCCTCACCCGGCCGCACGCCTCGCGCAAGAAGCGATGGAGGATCGCCGAAATGGCATGGCAGCACATGCCGGTGCGAGCGAGGGAGTCCCTTGCGTTCGCGGGTCCATTCCCCGATCCTGTGAACAGGACCTTACAGGTCCGGTTGCCAGTCAAGCACGGCCCTCCACAAGACCAGGGTCAGAACAGGGTCCGCCGTCATGTTCATCGAGACCGAAAGCACGCCGAATCCCGCCACCCTGAAGTTCCTGCCCGGTCGGGACGTCATGGGGGCCGCAACCGCCGATTTTGCGTCCGTCGAGGCCGCCGGGCGCAGCCCGCTGGCAACCGCGCTGTTCGCCCTGCCGGGGGTGACGCGGGTCTTCCTCGGCGGCGACTTCGTCACCGTCACCAAGACCGACGACGCATCCTGGCAGGCGCTGAAGCCGCAGGTGCTCGGGACGATCATGGACCACTTCGTCGCCGGCCGCCCGGTGGTCGAGGGCGCGGGCGCGGAAGCCGACGAGGACGTCGACCCGGCCGATGCCGAGGTGGTGGCGCAGATCAAGGAACTGCTGGACAACCGCGTGCGTCCGGCGGTTGCCGGGGATGGTGGCGACATCGTCTTCCGCGGCTACCGCGACGGCGTGGTGAAGCTGCACATGCAGGGCGCCTGCAGCGGTTGCCCGTCGTCTTCGGCCACGCTCAAGCACGGCATCGAGAACCTGCTGCGCCACTACGTTCCCGAGGTGCGCGCCGTCGAGCAGGTCGCGCGCTGAACCAGGACCGGGGCGTCTTGCGTCGGGAGGCATGGGCCCCATCTTGGCCCTGACTGTTCGATATCGAACGAAGGGACGATTCCATGCCGCTCGACGCCGATGCCCTCGACCTGCTGTTCCGCGAGGCGCGCACCCACTTCAAGTGGGCCGACCAACCGGTCAGCGATGACGAACTGCGCCAGGTCTTCGACCTGCTGAAGATGGGTCCGACCTCGGCCAACAGCTCGCCGGCACGGTTCCTGTTCCTGCGCACGCCGGAAGCGCGCGAGAAGCTGCGCCCGGCCCTCTCGGCCGGCAATGTCGAGAAGACCATGACCGCGCCGGTGACGGTGATCGTGGCGCACGACCCGCATTTCTACGATCACCTGCCCAAGCTCTTCCCGCATGCCGACGCGAAATCCTGGTTCAGCGGCAATCCCGAGCTGGCCGAGGAGACCGCCTTCCGCAACGGCACGTTGCAGGGCGCCTACCTGATCATGGCGGCGCGGGCGGTCGGGCTCGATGCCGGGCCGATGTCGGGGTTCGACAAGGCGAAGGTCGACGACGCCTTCCTGTGGGACCGCGGCTGGAAGAGCAATTTCCTGGTCAACCTGGGCCACGGCGACGCCTCGGCGCTGTTCCCGCGCTCGCCCCGTTTCAGCTTCGACGAGGCATGCGTCCTGCTCTGACCCCCCCTGCCCGGCCCCGGCCCCCGTGCCGGGGATCGGGACCATGCTGATCCTCGGATTGGACGCGGCACTGGCCCGTTGCTCGGTGGCCGTGCTGGCGGATGGCGTCCTGCGCGCCGAGCGCTGCGAGGATGGCGGGCGCGGCCATGCGGGCCGGCTGCCCGCCATGACCGCGGCCGTGCTGGCCGAAAGCCGCATTGCCGCGACCGCCCTCGACGCCGTCGCCGTCACCGTCGGACCGGGCAGCTTCACCGGCCTGCGCGCGGCGCTGGCGCTGGCGCATGGCCTGGCGCTGGCGATCGACCGCCCGGTGATCGGCGTCACCACCGCCGAGGCGCTGGCGGCGGCGGTGACCGCCGCCGAGCGCGACGGCCGGTCGCTCTGGGTGGCCATCGACAGCCGCCGCGGACGCGTCTTCCTCGATCGCCTGACCGATGCGGAAGGCGCACGGGCGTTCTCGCCGGAGACGCTGCCCCATCCCGCCGGGGCGCTCGCCCTGGCCGGGGACGCGGCCGAGGCGGTCGCGGCGCGGCTGGCCGCCGCCGGGGTGGACGCGCGCGCGACCGCGGTGCGCCTGCCGCGAGCGCGCGAAGTGGCCGCGGTGGGAGGGCGGCGCCTGGCCGGGGACCTGCCCCCGCTCGCGGCCTGGCCGCTCTATGTCGACCCGCCCGAGGCAAAACTGCCGGAAGGGGGTCTGCGGCCACCGCCCGCGGCGGAATAGACCGCAGTCATTTCTTTCATGTCATCTCCTGTCGTTGCTGCGACGTTCCATGCCCCCGCGATGGCAGCAATACATGCCGGCTGCTTTCCGCCCGGCGAATGCTGGAGCGCCACGGCGATCGCCGACCAGCTCGTGCTGCCCGGCACGTTCGGGCTGATCGACCCGGGCGGGGGGATGGTACTGGCGCGTGTCGCCGCCGACGAAGCCGAGATCCTGACGCTGGCGATGCTGCCGTCCTCGCGCCGGCAGGGACGGGCGCGGCGGCTGTTGCAGGCGGCCGAGGACCAGGCCGGCAGCGCCGGCGCCGGCGTGATGTTCCTGGAAGTTTCGGAGCGGAACATCGCTGCCCGGGCCTTGTATGCGGCTGCCGGCTACCTGCAGGCCGGCCGCCGTCCGCGCTACTACCCGGGCGGGATCGATGCACTGCTGCTGCGCAAGCAGCTTATCCCCGGCGCAACAACAACCGGGTGACGCCGTCCTCGCCGGTGGTCTGCTCCACCACCTGATGCCCCTGCGCGGTCGCGGTCTGCGGCACGTTGCGGACGGGTTCCTCGCCCCGCAGCAGCACCAGCAGGAGTTGCCCGGGACGCAGGCGATCCAGTGCCAGACGGGTGCGAACGAAAGTCATCGGACAGACCTCGGCGGTGATGTCGAGCGTCTGATCCGGCATCGAACTGGATGGGTTGGTATTTGGCATTGTTCGACTGTCTTTTTCCGTCAAAATATCTATTGCGAAACGGGTGGCGCTTAACCTATATGCACTTCCATGGCCAAAGTCGAAAGCCATGGAAGGGAGAACTGATGGCCGACAACTCTCAAAGTTCCGACGTGCTGGGATTGACGGCGCAGATCGTCTCCGCCCACGTTTCGAATAATTCTGTCACACCGGACGCACTTCCGGCACTGATTCAGGACGTCTACAAGACTCTTGCGGGCGTCGGAAAGGACCCTGTTCAGCCGGACAAGCCGCAGCCGGCCGTGCCGATCAAGAAATCAGTGTTCCCGGATCACATCGTTTGCCTCGAAGACGGCAAGAAGCTGAAGATGCTCAAGCGGCATCTGAAGACTGCCTACGATATGACCCCGGAGCAGTATCGGGAACGTTGGAGTCTGCCTCCCGATTACCCGATGGTCGCGCCGAACTACGCCAAGCACCGCTCTTCGCTGGCCAAGAAGATCGGCCTGGGAACCAAGCCGCGCGCCCGTCGCTGACTGTCTCCCCTGCGCCTGGGCATTTGCTCCGGCACTTTCCCCCATGTAGGCTGATGGCCCGATGCCACCGTCCCGGAGCGGCGGGCCACGGCCGTCATCCTTCCGGGCGCGGGTCAGCGCCCGATTGGACAGTCTGCCCCTGATCGGCTACGCCCGCCGCACGCCGCGTCTGCCCCCCACCGGGGGCAGAGCATGGACAGGGTGGCAGAGCGGATGCCGGGTGGTCCGAGGCGCGCCCGGACTTGGAGCCCGCAGCCGGGGCTCACACTTGGGGATCGGATGGAAAGCCGCATCGAACGCCTGTGCGTCGAGAGGGGATTGAAGATGACCGGCCAGCGGCGGGTCATCGCCCGCGTGCTGTCGGAGTCGGCGGATCATCCCGACGTGGAAGAACTCTACCGGCGTGCCGCCGCCCTCGATCCACGCATCTCCATCGCCACGGTCTACCGCACCGTCCGCCTGCTCGAGGAACGAGGCATCCTCGAACGGCGCGATTTCGGCGGCGGCCGGGCCCGTTACGAGGCCACTGACACCGAGCAGGGCCATCATCACCACCTCATCGACATCGAGACCGGACGCGTGATCGAGTTCTCCGACGCCGAACACGAACGGGTGCTGCAGGCGATCGCGGCCCGGCTGGGCTTCGACCTGGTATCCCATCGCCTGGAGCTGTTTGGCCGGCGCAGGCAGCCATCGCGCCCGGCCACGCGCGGCGCCAGCGCTGCCGGCGGCGAAGCCGGCGTGTCCGGAACCCCTGCCAACGGCCAGCGACGATGAGCGGCGGGCCGCAGATGTCCGAGGCCGTCGTGGGCTTCGGGGAATTGCGGAGCGGCAACCTGGGCGTGCGCGTTGCCGTCAGCGCTGCCGAAATCGAGGCGGCGCAGGCGTTGCGCTACCAGGTCTTCTACGACGAGATGGGCGCCATCCCCGATGCCGCCGCGACGGCGAGCCATCGCGACAGTGACGCCTTCGACGCGGTTGCCGACCATCTGCTGGTGGTGGACCACAGCGTCGGTCCGGGGCCCGAGGGCGTGGTCGCCACCTACCGGCTGATCCGCGCCGAGGCGGCGGCCAAGCTCGGACGTTTCTACTCGGCCGACGAGTACGACATCGCGCCGGTGGTGACCTTCCCGGGCCAGGTGCTGGAACTCGGCCGATCCTGCGTGCATCCGCAGTACCGGGGCCGCGCGGCAATGCAGATGCTGTGGCGCGGCATCGCCGCCTACGCCTTCCTGCACCGCATCGACCTGATGTTCGGCTGCGCCAGCCTGCCCGGCACTGACCCGGACGCCCTGGCGACCGAGCTGACCTATCTTCATGCCCACCATCTCGCCCCGGCGGAGATCCGCCCGCGGGCGCTGCCGCACCGCTATATCGACATGCGGCGGATGGATCCGGCCACGCTTGACGCAAGACGGGCGCTCGCGCAGCTACCGCCGCTGGTGAAAGGCTATCTGCGGCTGGGCGGCTTCGTGGGCGATGGCGCGGTGATCGACCACCAGTTCAACACCACCGACGTCGCTGTCGTGGTCAAGACCGACCTGGTGACCGACAAATATATCCGCCATTTCGCCCGCGACACGGTGGATTGATCGCGTCAGGTTGTAAGCCCGGCCGGGCCGCGCGCGCGGACGGCAACATGACACAATGCCGTGCTTGCGCGCGTTGCAGCACGCGTGTAGCGCGCCCCGCATGAGCTCGGTTCTGACACTGCGCGTGGAACCACGGCGCCGCGGACAAACGGTGCTGATGGCCTGCGGGCTTGGGGCGCTTTCGGCCGCGGCGTTGCCGCCGGTGCATGCCCTCCCGGTGCTGCTGATCGCCCTGCCCGGCCTGATCGCCCTGATCGGCTATCAGGCGCGGGCCCGCGACGCGGCCTGGGTCGGTTTCTGGTTCGGCCTCGGCCATCATGTCCCCGGGCTGTACTGGATCACCGAGGCGATCCTGTTCGAGGCGGCGCGCTTCTGGTGGCTGGTGCCGCTGGCAGTGCCGGCGCTCGCGGCCGTACTGGCCCTGTTCATCGCCCTGCCCTGCGCGCTGGCATGGTACGCGCCTGCGGGCTGGCGTCGCGTGGCCGTGCTGGCGGGGGGCTGGGTACTGGCGGACCTGGCACGGCAATTCATCGCCACCGGGTTCCCGTGGAATCCCTGGGGCAGCATCTGGGCGGTGCCCGGCGGCTTCGGCGACGTGATGCTGCAGCCGGCGGCCTGGGTCGGGGTGCACGGTCTGACCCTGGCGACGCTGCTGCTGGCGGCCACCCCGGCGCTGGGCCGGCGTGCCATGGCCGTGGGCGGTGCGGTGCTGCTGCTCTGGGCCGCGGCGGGCCAGGCCCGCCTCGTCCTGGCCGTGCCCGCCACTTCCCCCGGCCTCAACGTCGTCCTGGTGCAGGGCAACGTGCCGCAGGGACAGAAATGGGACCGGGGCTTCATGCTGGCCACCTTCTCACGCTATCTCGCGCTGACGCGGGCGGGCATGGCCAAGGCGGGCACCGGCCCGGCCGTGGTGGTCTGGCCGGAAACGGCGAGCCCGCTCCCGCTGGAGCAGATCGCCGAGGCGCGGGAAGCCATCGCGGCGGCCGCCGGCGTGCCGGCCCTGGTGGGAAGCGTGCGCTGGGACGCGACCGCCCATCCCCGCAACAGCCTGATGGCGGTGACCGGGGCGGGACCGGCGGTGGCGGTCTATGACAAATGGCATCTCGTGCCGTTCGGGGAGTTCCAGCCGGGATGGTTCCCGCTGCCGATCCAGGTGGTCCCGGGCGGCGGCTTCGCCGCGGGAAGCGGCCCGCGCACGCTGCATGTTCCGGGCGTGCCGCCGGTCGGCCCGCTGATCTGCTACGAGGCCATCTTCCCCGCCCAGGCCGCCGACGCCTCGGACCGGCCCGCATGGCTGGTGAACGTCACCAACGATGCCTGGTTCGGCAATTCCACCGGCCCGCGCCAGCACCTGGCCGCGGCGCGACTGCGCGCGGTGGAGGAAGGGTTGCCGTTGATGCGCGCGGCCAATACCGGCATCTCCGCCGGCTATGACGCACATGGGCGCGAGCTTGGCCGGATCGGCATGAACCAGGCCGGGACCCTGGTATTGCCGCTGCCGGGGCCACTGCCGCCGACGCTGTTCGGGCAGCTTGGCCTGGCCATCCCCGGTTCCCTGGCGGTGATCGCGGTACTGGGGGGATTGCTGCCCTGGCGGGCGCGCCGGCGCGACTGATATCGGCCGGCACGTATGAGAGCCGTGCGAAAGGGTCGGATCAGACCGAACGCATTCCGATTGCCTTCCCTCATCATTTATCGTAGCTTGGCAATCCTGAGTTGTGATTGCTGTGTACGGACCTACCCGCATCCTCCGTCCCAGGACTGATTCCCCCGGCCGTCAGCCGCGATGATATCGGTCACGCCACGAGTGATATCGGGCCACGATACTTGCCTCCGGCCAGCGTTTTTGCGATCTGCCCAGGCAAAGCCTTGAAATCATGGCTGATGCCCGGTTGCGCCGCAGACGCCGTTCCACGGGGCCGGCCAGGATGCCAGCGGCAATGTCGATCGCGGGCATGGGAGGGCCACCTGTATCATTTTTTAAAGATTGGATCGGAAATTTGGCCTCGCCTTGACGATCGGCGGTTGCAGCGTTAATGTGTCATCAACCTCGACCGGCGCAGCGGGTGTACGGGAGGCAGCCGATTTCAATCGGACTGGACGGCGAACAGGAGCCGAGAACGGATGTCAGGTGAGGAAGTGTTCCGGCACTCGGAAGAAGCCGGCAGTCTGCCCGATCGTCCCGAAAAGGAATCGCGGCCCAATCCCATCGACATCCATGTCGGATCGCGCATCCGCCTGCGCCGCACCTTGCTTGGCATGTCGCAGGAACGGCTGGGCGAGGCACTGGGGCTGACCTTCCAACAGGTGCAGAAATACGAGCGCGGCGTGAACCGGGTCGGTGCGTCCCGGCTGTACGATCTTTCCCGCGTGCTCGATGTGCCGATCAGCTTCTTCTACGACGACATGCCGGAAAGCCTCGGCGGGCATGGCGTCAATGGCGGGCGGCGTTCCCCGGGCCTGTCGGACGCGCAGGACAGTTTCGGCGACGACACCCTGAACCGGCGGGAAACGCTCGAACTGGTCCGTGCCTATTACCGCATCACCGATCCGAGCGTGCGCAAGCGCGTGTTCGAACTGGTGAAATCGCTGGTCCCCGACGCCGCGGCATAGATTGGTCGCGCGGCCGGCAAGCCGCGCGGATCAGCCACGCAACTGGGGATTATCGAACCGGGGATGGCGGCGGAGCTGCAGCGCCTGCTGCAGCTCCGCCGCCAGCACGCGCTTCGCCTCCTCCCCCAGCATGGTGGCCACTTCCTCCTGCAGGCCCGGCGCCGACAGGATCAGCGCCGGCACCCGTCCCGGCCGATCCCGCAAGGTGACGGACAGCCAGGGAGCCGGCAGCACCACCTCGCGCCGGCGCCCATGCCGGTCAGTGCGCACCACCTGCAGCCCGCTGTCATTCAGGGATAATGTCTCGCTCGTGCGTTCGCCGCCGGCGTGATGGCGCAGCAGCAGGGCAACGAGCAGGATCTCAGCGCCGGTGAAGCCGACCACCGGCCAGGCCCCCAGCGCCACCACGAGCGCGGCGGTCAGGCAGGATGCCGCGACGATCACGCCGATCAGGGTCCTCAGCGCGCGGGGCGAGAGGCTGCGGTGCGGTACGATGACCGCCCGAAACTGCGGCGGCGGAGCATCAGGGGGCATGAACCCGCTATATCTGGACAGGCTCGCCCGCTTGCCAGCCCCCCGCTTGCCAGCCTTCCTGCCGCCGCCGAAACTGTCGCCATGGTGGATTCCATGACTGCCGCGCAGGTGCGCGGCTTCATCGAGGCGCTGCGGCGTGCCAATCCAACCCCCCGCAGTGAGCTCGACTACGTCAATCCCTTCACCCTGCTGGTCGCGGTGGTGCTGTCGGCGCAGGCAACCGATGCCTCGGTGAACCGGGCCACCCCTGGGCTGTTCGCCGAGGCGCCCACGCCGGCGGCCATGGCGGCACTGGGCGCGGAAGGTGTGGCGAAGCACATCCGCACGATCGGGCTTTGGCAGGGCAAGGCACGCAACGTGGTGGAGCTGTCACGCCTGCTGGTCGAGCGCCATGGCGGCGAGGTGCCGCACGAGCGGGAGGCCCTGGAAGCTTTGCCCGGGGTCGGGCGGAAGACCGCCAACGTGGTGCTGAACGTTGCCTTCGGCGAAGCGGCCATGGCGGTGGACACGCATGTCTTCCGGGTGTCGAACCGCACCGGTCTCGCCCCCGGCAAGACGCCACGGGCGGTGGAGGATGCGCTGGTCAGCCGCATCCCGTCCGACCTGCTGCGCGATGCGCATCACTGGCTGATCCTGCACGGGCGCTATGTCTGCAAGGCCCGCACGCCGGAATGCTGGCGCTGCGTGGCGGCCACGTGGTGCCGCTTTCCGGACAAGACCCCGCCGCCGGTGATGAAGCCGGAAAAGCGCCGGCTGGCCTCGGGATAGCGGAAAGCTTTTTCAACGCCATCACCGCTGCATCATCAATCATACCGTCGCATATACTTGTACATTTCTAAATTTTTCGTGCGCCTGCCTTTCCAGATACAATGCGTTACTTCCGGCGCGGCTGTACTGCAGCCGCCCAAGGAAGGAAACGCTCCATGGCAAATGCTCAGGACAGCAGGTTCGTCGCGGCCGCGACAAAGTCAGGCATCGCGGAGATCAGGGAAGGTACGCTCGCGATCCAGCGCTCTCCCAATATCGCGGTCCAGGAATACGGGTTCTGGATGCAAACGGATCATACGGTGCTCAACCAATTGCTTGCCACCGCCGCGCGAGCCGCCGGCATCCCGGTCCCGACCACCCTGGATCCGGAGCAACAGGCCGGGATCGACCGGCTGTCCCGGTTGCACGGCGCGGCCTTCAGCAGGGCCTTTCTTCCCAAGGAGGTCACCGATCACCAGGAAGCCCTGGCGGTGTTCCGTACCGAGGTCCAGCGCGGCCAGGACCCTGGCCTGGTCAGGCTCGCCAGGACATCGATCCCCGTGATCGCGGCCCATCTGACCGAGGCGCAGACCCTGCAGGCGGCCCACGCCTGGAGCTAGGCTTTCGGTCAACGGGATTGCCCGCCGCAGCCAGGAACGGGCCATCCCCGGCCCGTTCCCGGTCGTGCAACATCCGCCGCGCTACAGGATGAAGCGGCTCAGGTCGCCCTTCTGCGCCAGCGGCGTCACCCGCTCGCGCACATAGGCAGCGTCCACCACCACTTCCTGCCCGCCCCGGTCCGAGGCGCTGAAAGAGATCTCCTCCAACAGCTTCTCCATCACCGTGTGCAGCCGCCGCGCGCCGATGTTCTCCACGCGGTCGTTGATGTCGGCCGCGAGATCCGCCAGCGCGTCCACCGCGTCGTCGCTGAAGGTCAGCTTCATCCCCTCGGTGCCGATCAGGGCCTGGTACTGCTTGAGCAGCGAAGCCTCCGGCTCGGTCAGGATGCGGCGCAGATCGGCGCGCGACAGCGGCGCCAGCTCCACCCGGATCGGCAGGCGGCCCTGCAGCTCGGGCAGCAGGTCGGCCGGCTTGGCCAAATGGAACGCGCCCGATGCGATGAACAGGATGTGGTCGGTCTTCACCGGGCCGTATTTGGTGGACACGGTCGTGCCCTCGATCAGCGGCAGCAGGTCGCGCTGCACGCCCTCGCGGGAGACGTCGCCGCCGCGGAACCCGCCCTCCGAGGTGCGCGCGCACACCTTGTCGATCTCGTCGAGGAAGACGATGCCGTTGTTCTCGGCATGCGCCAGCGCATCCTTGGTCAGCCGCTCGTTGTCGAGCAGCTTGTCCGCCTCTTCGCGCTCCAGCGCCCGGCGGGCGGCCTCGACGGTCATCCGGCGCGGCTGGGCATGGCGGCCGAACATGCCCTTCATCATCTCGCCCAGGTTGATCATCTGGGCCGGCGGCATGCCGGGGATGTCGAGCTGGCCGAGCGCGTTCGGCGGCGCCTCGGCGATGGCGACCTCGATCTCGCGTTGCTCCAGCTCGCCATTGCGCAGCATCCGCCGGAACTTGGAGCGTGTGTCGGCGGCGGCGCTCTCGCCGCAGAGCGCGGTGATCAGGCGTTCCTCGGCGGCCAGTTCGGCCTTGGCCTGCACCTCCCGACGGGAGATGTCGCGCAGCATGGTGATGCTGACCTCGACCAAGTCGCGGGCGATGCTTTCCACGTCGCGGCCGACATAGCCGACCTCGGTGAACTTGGTGGCCTCCACCTTCAGGAACGGCGCCTGGGCGAGCTTCGCCAGCCGCCGGGCGATCTCGGTCTTGCCGCAGCCGGTCGGGCCGATCATCAGGATGTTCTTGGGCACCACCTCCTCGCGCAGCGCCTCGGGCAGTTGCTGGCGGCGCCAGCGGTTGCGGAGCGCGATGGCGACGGCGCGCTTGGCGTCATCCTGGCCGACGATGAAGCGGTCAAGCTCCGAGACGATCTCGCGGGGCGAATAGGTCGGGACGTCCATGGTACGGGTCCTCCGTGGGGCATCGGAACGCGGCCGCGCGGGCCGATGCCTGGGCAGACCCTTCCGGGCCTGCGCAGGGGATGAAGGCGGCGCCGGTCACGCGCGCGCCATCAGCCGATCGTTTCGACGATGACCGAATGGTTGGTGTAGACGCAGATGTCGCCCGCGATCTTCATCGCGCGGCGGGCGATCTGCTCGGCGGAGAGATCCGGCACCTCGATCAACGCGCGCGCCGCGGCGAGTGCGAAATTGCCGCCCGAGCCGATGGCGATCAGCCCGTCCTCGGGCTCCAGCACGTCGCCATTGCCGGTCAGGGTGAAGGACCGCTCGCGGTCGGCGACCGCCATCATCGCTTCCAGCCGGCGCAGGTAGCGGTCGGTGCGCCAGTCCTTCGCCAGTTCGACGCAGGCGCGTTCCAACTGGCCGGGGAAGCGTTCGAGCTTGGCTTCCAGCCGCTCGAGCAGGGTGAAGGCATCGGCAGTCGCGCCGGCGAAGCCGGCGAGAATGGTGCCGCCCGGGCCGATGCGCCGCACCTTGCGGGCGTTGCCCTTCACCACGGTCTGCCCGAGCGTGACCTGGCCGTCGCCGGCCATGGCGACCTGCCCGCCGCGGCGAACGCTCAGGATGGTGGTGCCGTGCCAGCCGATCGGGTCATGCGCGAAGCCGGGCGCATAGCCGGGAGAGGATGGGATGTTCATGGTCCGTCGCAGATGGCCCCCGGGAAGGTTTGGCGCAAGACGCATGCGCTGGTCGCGGATCTGAAACGCGAAACCATCACATAGGTCCCGGCCCTGCACCCGGGATCCCGTCCGCGCGTTTCGCCGGCCGATGCGCCGCGAGGACCCGGGGTGCGTCCGCCCACCCTGCCTGAAGCCGTGTTCCCGGCCAAGGCCTATGCCAGCCCCCTCGCCCTGCGCTAACGTTGCAACGGCAACGGAGGGGACGACATGGATATCAGACCAATTCTGCTGCCCCAGGCCGAACGGCAGGCCCGCAAGGCAAAGGAGCTGAAAAGTCGGGGCTATGATCCCGACGAGATCGCCGCCGCCATGGGCCTGCGCACCGAGATCGTCGCTGAATTGCTCGACCAGCCGCCTGGCCATCATGGCGGCAAGGCCGCCGAACGCCGCGCCGCCCGCTGACCCCCAGAGTTCCAAGGGCCTGACGGCCCTTGGTGGAGGTCCAGGAGGCAAAGCCTCCTGGCGGGGCCGGGGCAGCGCCCCGGATCAGGTATTCATCGCGTCGAAGAAGTCCTGATTGGTCTTGCTGTATTTCAGCTTGTCCAGCAGGAAGTCCATCGCATCCATGGTTCCCATGGGATTGAGGATGCGCCGCAGCACCCACATCTTCGACAATGTGGCACGATCCACCAGCAATTCTTCCTTGCGGGTGCCGCTTTTGGTGATGTCGATCGCCGGGAAGGTGCGCTTGTCCGACAGCTTGCGATCAAGGATGATTTCCGAGTTACCGGTGCCCTTGAACTCTTCGAAGATCACCTCGTCCATGCGGCTGCCGGTATCGATCAGCGCGGTGGCGATGATGGTGAGGCTGCCGCCTTCCTCGATGTTACGGGCCGCGCCGAAGAAGCGCTTGGGCCGTTGCAGGGCGTTGGCGTCGACGCCGCCGGTCAGCACCTTGCCCGACGAGGGCACCACGGTGTTGTAGGCGCGGGCGAGGCGGGTGATGGAATCGAGCAGGATCACCACGTCGCGCTTGTGCTCGACCAGGCGCTTGGCCTTTTCCAGCACCATCTCGGTCACCTGGACGTGACGGGTCGCCGGCTCGTCGAAGGTGGAGGCGACCACCTCGCCCTTCACCGTGCGGGCCATGTCGGTGACTTCCTCGGGCCGCTCGTCGATCAGCAGCACCATCAGGAACACTTCCGGATGGTTGTTGCTGATGGCGGTGGCGATGTTCTGCAGCATCACCGTCTTGCCGGTGCGCGGCGGCGCCACGATCAGGGCGCGCTGGCCCATGCCGATCGGCGAGATCAGGTCGATCACCCGCGGCGTGAGGTCCTTCTGCGGCCCTTTCGCGACCGACTGGAAGTTCTCCATCTCCATCTTGAGCCGGCGGTCAGGATAGAGTGGGGTGAGGTTGTCGAAGTTGATGCGGTGGCGCACCGCCTCCGGCGGCTCGAAGTTGATCGTATTGACCTTGAGCAGCGCGAAGTAGCGTTCGCCGTCCTTGGGCGCGCGGATCTGGCCTTCGACCGTATCGCCGGTGCGCAGGCCGAAGCGGCGGACCTGGGCGGGGCTGATGTAGATGTCGTCCGGGCCGGGCAGGTAGTTGGAATCGGCGCTGCGCAGGAACCCGAAGCCGTCGGGCAGGATCTCCAGGGTGCCTTCCCCGTGGATCGCCTGCTCGTTCTCGGCGAGGTTCTTGAGGATCGCGAACATCATGTCCTGCTTGCGCAGGGACGAGGCGTTCTCGATCTGGAGGGATTCGGCGAAGCTCAGCAGGTCCGCCGGGGATTTGGCCTTGAGTTCGGCGAGGTGCATCGGGGGACGCCTCGGTGTGCGATCATTCGGGGGATGAGACAGCGGCCGCATGCCTGGGCATAGGATCGACCCGGCTGGCGGTCCGGCGGCGCGGATCCCGACATCGTCGGGCGGCACCGTCCTGTCCGGAGAAGAAGGAGGGAGCGACGAATCAACACGAACCCGACAGCGCCGCAGGATGCGCCCCGTGCAGGGTCGTGTCACCCGAAGCTAGGCGGGGTCCACCCCGGCGTCAACCCGCGCAGGACAAAAAACGGTCAGGATCAGCCTGATTCAGCCCTTGGGAGGGCGGTGCAGGACCATCTGGGTCTGCGGCGCGGGATGCACGACGAAGCCGAATTTTGCATAGAGCGCGTGGGCGTCGTCGGTCGCGAGCGACCACAGCCCGATCCCGGCGAGGTCCGGGTGATCCAGTGCCGCCCGCACCAGCGCCTGCCCGAAGCCATGGCCGCGCCAGGCCGGCAGCACGAACACATCGGCCAGATGTGCCCGTACGCCGTAGTCGGTGACGATCCGGGCGAAGCCCGCCTGGGCCCCGTCCGGGGCATAGAGTCCGAGACAGAGACTGCCGGCGATGGCCCGTTCGGTCGCCGCCGGCGGCCGTTCCCGCGCCCAGTAGGTGCCCGCCAGGAAGCGGTGCACCACTGTCAGGTCGAGCCGGGCCCGGTCGTCGCTGATTACCCAGCCATCGGCCAGGGGAACCTCGTGAGCCATGCCTGTGGTCGCTTCCCTGGTCCCGGTCAGAACGGCCGGACGATCACCATGATGACGATGACGATCATCAGCAGCGTCGGGATCTCGTTCATGATCCGGAAGAAGCGCTCGGACAGGCGGTTGCGGTCATCGAGGAAGCCGCGCCGCCAGCGTGCCAGCCCGCCATGGAAGCCGGTCATCAGCAGCACGCAGAGCAGCTTGGTGTGCCACCAGCCGGAGGTCCAGTCGATCACGCCCGGGGTCAGCACCAGCAGGATGCCGAACAGCCAGGTGGCGATCATGGCGGGGGTGGTGATCGCCTTCAGCAGGCGCCGCTCCATGACCTTCATCCGCTCGCTCTCGGCGGTGCCGACCGGGACCATGGTGTGGTAGACATACAGTCGTGGCAGGTAGAACAGGCCCGCCATCCACGCGATCAGGCTGATCACGTGCAGGGACTTGGTCCAGAGATAGTAATTGGCAAGCACGTCGATCGTCATGCGGTCCTCCGCGGTGCCACGGCCAGCAGGCCGGGCAGGTCGAACATGGACGTGAACGGAATGGCCCCAAGGGCCCGCAGCGCCGCCCCGTCGGAGTGGGGCGCATAACCCAGGCAATCCATGCCGGCGGCGGCAGCAGCCCTGGCACCGGGCAGGCTGTCCTCGATCACCAGGCATTCGGCCGGCGCGCAGCCCTCGGCGGCGGCGGCGGCCAGGAACAGGTCGGGGGCCGGCTTGCCACGCCCGACGTCGCGATGGCTGTGCAGCCGCCCGGCCACCAGGGCGGTGATGCCCAGGCAGGCGAACTTGGCCGCCATCTCCTCATGCGAGGAATTGGAAGCGATCCGCCAGCCCAGGCCGAGCGCGGTGGTGGCGTGCAGCGCCTCGACGGCGCCGGCGATCGGCCGGGCCTCCCGGGACAGCGCCGCCACCAGCCGATCCTGCAACCGGCCCGGCCAGTCCGGAGGGATGGACCGACCCAGCCGGACCTCGATCAGCGGCATCATGTCCGGAAGGGTCATGCCGAGGAACAACCGCTCGGCCTCGGTCGGCGTCATCGCCCAGCCCAGGGCGGTGAGGTCGGCGGCGACCAGCCGGTTCGCCACCTTCTCGCTGTCCACGATCACGCCGTCGCAGTCGAAGATCACCAGCCGCAGCGCACTGCGGCGGCCGCGCAGCAGTTCGGGCGGGGTCACGTCACCCCCAGCCGCTCGCGCGGATCGGACTGGGCGAAGGGGCAGTCGCGATGATGCCCCGCACAGGTCCGGCCGCCGACGAAGCTGCAGGTGCCGTTGCCGAAGCCCAGGGACCGCCGCACCAGCGCGGCCAGGGCCTTGATGAAGCCCGGATCGGCATTCTGCGTCGGTGCGCGGAAATAGTGCGGCACCCCGACCTGCTCGGCCAGTTCCTTGTACTCGACGTCGAGCTCCACCAGGGTTTCGGAATGCTCCGAGACGAAGGCGATCGGCACGACCAGCACCGCCACCTTGTCGCGCCCGGCACGTTCCAGTTCGTCCTCGGTGGAGGGGGCAAGCCATTCCTGCGGGGTCGCGCGCGACTGATAGCAGACCACGTAGTCCAGGCCGCGGATGCCCAGGCGCTGCACCACGCCGCTGACGCTGAGTTCCACCTGGAACTGGTAGGGATCGCCTTCCTGGATGATGATCTTGGGCAGGCCATGCGCCGAGAACAGGATGCGCAACGGCACGTCCGGCCCGAGTTCCGCCCGGGCCGCGTCCCAGGCGCGGCGGACGAGAGCGGCCTCGGCGCGGATGAAGTCGTCGTCGGCGTAGTAGCAGCACAACGAGACCGTCGGCTTGAACAGCCCCACCTGCGCCGCCGCCTCGCGCCAGGCGGTCAGGCTGCTGCCGGTCGTGGTGGTGGAATACTGGGGATAGAGTGGCAGCAGCATGATCTCGTCGGGATCCCAGGCCGCCACCGCCCGCGCCGTCTCCTCGCTCATCGGATGCCAGTAGCGCATGGCGATGAAGCAGCGGACGTCCATGTCGGGCAGCGCGTCCTCCAGCGCCCGCGCCTGTTGCTCGGTCAGTTCCAGCAGAGGGGAGCGGCCGCCGAGCCTGGCGTAGTTCTCGGTGGCCGGCCTGACGCGGGCGCGGGCGATGATCCTGGCCAGGAACGGACGCAGGAACGGGTTCACCCGCAGGATCGCCGGATCCGTGAACAGGTTGACCAGGAAGGGCCGGATGCTCTCCGGCCGGTCCGGGCCCCCGAGGTTGAACAGGACAATGGCGACGCGCGGCTTGGTCATCGAACGAAAGTGGCGGCCGGGCTCCCTTGGTCAAGCCGCGCGAACGCGGGCGACCAGTGCCGCCACATGATCGGGCGACGTCTGCGGCACGATGCCGTGGCCGAGGTTGAAGATGAACGGCCGCCCGCGCATGGCTGCCAGCAGTTCATCCGCTTCCCGCTCCAGAGCAGCACCGCCCGCGACCAGCGCCAGCGGATCCACATTGCCCTGCAGCGCCACCTTCTCCGGCACCAGGGCCGCGGCGCGCTTCGGGTCGGCCGAAGTGTCCATGCCCACGCCCTGCACCCCGGTCACTGCGGCGTATTCGCCCAGCATGGTCCCGGCGAGGCGCGGGAAGCCGATCACCGGCACGTGCGGATACCGGGCCCGGATCGCCGCGGTGATGCGCCGCGTCGGCTCGATCACATAGGCCCGGAACAGCGAGGGCGCCAATACGCCGGACCACGAATCGAACAGCATTACCGCCTCGGCGCCCGCGTCGATCTGGGCGGAAAGGTAGACGATGGTCTGCTCGGTCACGAGGTCGATGATGCGCCCATACAGCTCCGGCTCGCGCCAGGCCATCATCCGCACATGCTCGTATTCCTTGGAGCCGCGGCCCTCGACCATGTAGCAGCTGACGGTGAACGGGCTGCCCGCGAAGCCGATCAGGGTGGTGTCGCCCATCTGGGCGGCGAGTCGACGCACCGTCTCGATGATCGGGGTGATCGCCTCGGGCAGACGGGCCGGGTCGAGGGCGGCCAGCCCGGCTGCGTCGCGGATCGGCGGCAGCTGCGGCCCCTCGCCTTCGGCGAAGCGCAGTCCCTGCCCCAGGGCCCAGGGCAGCATCAGGATGTCGCTGAACAGGATGGCGGCGTCGAAGCCATAGCGCCGCAGCGGCTGCAGCGTCACCTCGGTGGCCAGGTCAGGACGGGTGCAGAGGTCGATGAAGCTGCCGGCTTCGGCCCGGACCTGTCGGTATTCGGGGAGATAACGGCCAGCCTGCCGCATCAGCCACACCGGCGGGGGCCACACCGCTTCACCCGCCAACGCCCGCAGAAGTTTCTTCGTCATGGTCCGTTCCGCCTGCTTTCGACGCGCCCTTCATAAAGAGAGAAATAAGAAAAGAAATGGGTGAAGAGGTAGATGGGCCTGTGGATAACGGGGTACAGGCTTTTCATTCCTTCATCCCCAGACCTGTCCACAGCCGAGTCTCCGTCCAAGCCGTTGGGAATCCAAACGATTCCGAAGATGTCCCGAATTCCGGAAGATACCCCCGGATTCCATCCCCAGATTCAAACCCGGCGGACTTATCCCCGCTTTCCCGGTCACCGCCTGCGGATCAGGGCTACCTATCCCCGTTATCCCCGTTATTCTCACCCCCATGCCGAACCGGATGAACCTCCACCTGGTCTCTGACGCCACCGGCGAAACGCTGAATTCCATTGCGCGCGCCACGGTCTCACAGTTCGAACACGCCAGCATCGTCTATCACCGCTGGAGCCTGATCCGGACCCGCTTCCAGTTGCACCGGGTGCTCGAAGGCATCGAGGCCGAGCCCGGCCCGGTGCTCTCCACCCTGGTGGAAAAGGGGCTGCGCGCCGAGCTGGAGACCTTCTGCCAGCGCCTCGGCCTGCCGGTGGTCAATGTCCTGGATCCGGTGATGACCATGTTCCAGGACCAGTTCGGCGAGAAATCGCTGGCCCGGCCCGGCCGGCAATACGTGCTGGACGCCGACTACTTCAAACGGATCGACGCCATGCACTACGTGCTGGCGCATGACGACGGCCAGGCCCAGGCCGGCATCGCCGAGGCCGATGTCTGCCTCATCGGGGTCTCCCGCAGTTCCAAGACGCCGACCTCGTTCTATCTGGCCAATCGCGGCATCAAGGCGGCCAATATCCCGCTCGTGCCCGGCCTGCCCGATCCGCCGGGCCTGGACCAGCCGCCCTGCCCCGTGGTCGGGCTGACCCTGGACGCCGAGGCGCTGATCGAAATCCGCCGCCACCGGCTGCGGCTGATCGGCACGATGGCCATGCAGCGCCAGGACAGCAGCGAATACGTCGATCTCGACGCCGTGAAGAGCGAGCTGGTCTGGGCACGCCGGCTGTGCGTGCGGCGCGGCTGGCCGGTGATCGACGTGACCCGGCGCTCGATCGAGGAAACCGCGGCGACGGTGTTGCAACTGATGGAGGCCTGGCACGAGCGGCGCCGCAAGGGCGGCATCGACAGCCCCTCCGCGCGGCCGACCCCCGGGCCATGAGCCTGCAGGCCGACACGCCGCGGCTGGTGCTGGCCAGCGCCTCGGTGACGCGCCGCACCCTGCTGGCGGCGGCCGGATTGCGCGTCGAGGCGCGCACGGCGCAGGTCGACGAGGCCCTCCTCAAGCAGGAGGCCCGCGCCGAGGGGCTGCGCGCGGAGGACACGGCGCTGCGTCTCGCCGAGGCCAAGGCCCGGCATATCGCCTCCGGTGATCCCGAGGCGCTGGTGATCGGCTGCGACCAGATGCTGGTCTGCGAGGACCGGTGGTTCGACAAGCCCGCCGACCTTGCCGAGGCGGCCACGCAGTTGCGGGCCCTGCGTGGGCACACCCACACCCTGGTCACGGCGGTCGCGTGCCTGCGCGGCTCCCAACGGCTCTGGCACGATATCGCCTGCCCGCGCCTGACCATGCGCGGTTTCTCCGACGCCTTCATCGAGGAGTATCTGCGGTTCGAAGGCGCCCACGTCACCACGACCGTCGGCGCCTACCGGCTGGAGGGACCGGGCGTGCAGTTGTTCAGCCGGGTCGAGGGCGAGCACGCCGCCATCCTGGGCCTGCCGCTGTTGCCGCTGCTGGGATTCCTGCGCCAGCAAGGTGTGGTATTGGACTGATTATTCTCGCTTTGATCGGTCTTTGCCTCTGGACCAATCCGGCGCCACGCTCGCGCCCATGCAACCGACCCCTCCCAGCGATTTCGCCCGGCTGCGGCGCAAGCCGCAGCGCGGCGCCTATGACCAGGCGACCATCCACGCCATCCTGGATGCCGCCCCGTTCTGCCATGTCGGCCATGTCATCCAGGGCCGCCCGGTGGTCATCCCCACCTTCCACTGGCGCCACGGCGACACCGTGTTCTGGCATGGCAGCAGCGCCAGCCGCATGATCCGGGCCAATGCCGCCGGCGGCGAGGTCTGCCTGACCGTCTCGCTGCTGGATGCCTGGGTGCTTGCCCGCACGTCATTCAATCATTCGGCGAATTACCGTTCGGTGATGTGCTTCGGCGTCCCGTCCCTGGTGGACGATCCCACGGAGAAGCTGGCGGCGATGCGGGGCTTCGTCGAGCGCCTGTTCCCCGGCCGATGGGAGACGCTGCGCCCGCCGACCGAGCAGGAGGTCAAGGCCACGGCGATCCTGTCGCTGCCCCTGACCGAGGCATCCGCCAAGCTGCGGAGCGGGCCGCCGGGCGACGATCCCGAGGATCGGGACTGGCCGGTCTGGGCCGGCACGCTGCCGCTGCGCCTGGTCGGGGACGCGCCGGTGCCGGATGACGACGTGCAGCCCGGCCAGGAGCCGCCGGCGACGCCCTTCGCGGGCTGACTGCCGTTGGCGAGCCTGTCACTTGCGGCAGAGGCAGGCGGCTTGCATACGCGTCCTTCATGGACACTTCGTATTGGTTGCAAGCCGCTCTGCTCGGCCTCGTCGAGGGGCTGACCGAGTTCCTGCCGGTTTCCTCCACCGGACACCTGATCCTGTTCGGCGACCTGATCGGCTTTGATGTCCCACAAAGCGACGTCTTCGAGGTCGTCATCCAGCTCGGCGCCATCCTGGCCGTCTGCGTGCTGTATGCGCGCCGGTTGTGGAATGCCGTGATCGGGTTGCCGACCGATCCCGCCGCGCGGCGCTTCGCCCTGACGATCCTGCTCGGCTTCCTGCCTGCGGCGGTGCTCGGCCTGATGTTCCACAAGGTCATCAAGACCGTGCTGTTCTCGCCCTGGGTGGTCTCCGTCAGCCTCATCGTCGGAGGCTTCGCCATCCTGCTGATCGAGCGCATCAAGCCGCGGCCGCGCTATGCCGAGGTCGAGGACATGCCGCTCGGTACCGCCCTCGGCATCGGGTTCTGCCAGGCCCTGGCGATGATCCCGGGCGTGTCGCGCTCCGGGGCCACCATCATGGGCGCCCTGATGTTCGGCGTGAACCGCCCGACCGCGGCGGAATACTCGTTCTTCCTGGCCATCCCGACCATGCTCGCGGCGAGCGTGCTCGATCTCTACAAGGCCCGCGAAGGGCTGACGACGGACAGTCTCGGCCTGATCGCGGTCGGCTTCGTCGTTGCCTTCCTGTCGGCGATCGTGGTGGTGCGGGCGCTGGTCGCCTATGTGCAGCGGCACGGCTTCGCGCCGTTTGCCTATTACCGCATCGTCATCGGCGCGGTGATGCTCGGGCTGCTGTCCCTCTAACCGCTTCCGGCCGCCCGCCGCAGCCGTGCCTTCGGCGGGCGGGCCCCGGTATCCAGCAGCGCATGCAGGGCCGCCACCGTTTCCGGCGACAGGCGCCGGATCGACTGCGCGAGACGGTTGGCCAGCGCCGTCTGCTCGGGGGTGAGCCCCGCCGTGTCGACCACCACGCGCGGGTGCGACAGGCGGGCCAGCTCGGCGAGGTTTTCCGCCTCGTCCCAGATCAGGCCGAAGACCTCGCAGACCTGGTGCACCAGTCCGGCGCTGGGGGCGCCGCGGCGGCCGTGCTCCAGGGCGGAGAGATAAGCGGCGGAGACCTGCAGCCGCGCGGCCAGATCCTTCAGCGCCATGGAGTGCTCGGCGCGGAGCGCCCGCACCCTGGCACCGAACGGGGTCATGGCAGACGAATGGGATCCAAGGGCCTTGTGGCCCTTGGTGGAGGTCCAGGAGGCAAAGCCTCCTGGTGGGGTCTGGGGCGAAGCCCCGGTGGTGGTTGTCGCCGGGGCTTTGCCCCAGACCCCACCAGGGCTTTGCCCTGGACCCACCAAGGGCCACAAGGCCCTTGGATCCCGTTCATTTCCTTCACCTTGGCCTCCGCAGCAGCACACGCACGGCCCCCGGATTGGCGGCATGCGGATGGGCGGCCGCCAGCACCAGCCCTCGCAGCCCGGGCAGGTTGAGCCAGAGCGGCAGTTCCCGCCGCAGCACGCCACCCGCCTCGCCGGAACCGCGGCCGGTGATGATCTCCACACAGCGCACGCCATCCGCCTGGGCCGTGTGCAGGAACGCCTGCAGCGCCTGGAAGGCACGCTGGGCGGTGCGGCCATGCAGGTCCAGCGTGCGCGCCGGCGGCAGCTTGCCGGCGCGGAAGCGGTTCCAGGACGCGTTGTCCAGCCCACCCGGCTGGTCGCCGATGCTCACGAAAGGGCTGGGCCGGGGCGGCGGGCGCAGCGGCAGGGACCGCACCGGCTGCGGCAAGGGATCGGCCACGATCGGCAGGACAGCGGGGGGCGGGGGAAGCACGCGGCCCGGCAGCGGCGTGATCTGGCGCGCATAGCTGGCCCAGTCGCTGAGATCCTGCTCAGTCAGCCCCGAACGGCGGAAGGCGGACACACGACGATCATTCGACGGCTCCCGGCACGGCGCCGGGAGCCAGGGTGGAGCGGGCATTCAACACTTCCAGCGCCACCAGCCGGCGGGACGCATCGAAGTCCAGGGTGATGCCGGGCGCCACTGCCTGCGATTCCGCGACAGGCGCATCGGCGAAGCGGACGTAGAACGCGTCCTCGACCGGGTCATAATGCGTCCTCAAGGCGTCGCTCCTCGCTCATACAGGGCAGTAACGATGACTATATCGTCACGCTCCCGGCGGTGGACAACGCAGATGACGCGATCCGAGGGTCCGGGCAGGCGCTTGCGGCTCCAGGTCAGGACCGGTCCGGCCATAACGCTGTCCGGATCGGCGACGACGGCGAGCACGGTTTCCAGCGGCAGCCGCCGTTCCGTCAGCACGATCTGGGCGTGGCGGGACACCATGATCCGGGGCGCGGGCGGGCCGGGATCCTGGTCCGGCATGTCAGGCCAGGGCGTCCGGGTCGTCGTCGACCAGCACGATATGCAGCCGCCGTGGCCCGTGCGCGCCCAGCTCCAGGGTGGATTCGATGTCGGCGGAACGAGAGGGGCCGCTCACCAGCATGACGTTGCGCGGCATGAATCCCCCCGTGGTGGCATCCTGCCGTTCCGCCCGCAGCCGGTCCCAGGCTTCTTCCAGCGCACCGACCACGCGGCTGGCACGCAGCACGACGATCTCGGTGTCGCACAGGATGTTCAGCGTGGTCGGCCGCTCGGGCACGCCCGGCAGCACCAGCGTGCCCGTCTCGGCCACCGCGGCATAGCCGTGCTGCACGCTGACGAGGTCGGAGGCCTCGGCCCGCCCTTCGCGGATGCTCAGCAGGGGACGCTGTTCCCAGGGAATTGCCCGCAGCTCCGGATGCGGTGCCATCACCAGCGTGCTGGGCAGGTTCTGGGCGGCGAGATAGGTGGCGATCGCCTCCGGCACCGCGGCGGCGTCGGGCACGCGGACGATGGTGCCGAACTCCTTTTCCACGTGGCGCATGAACAGCGCGATCTGCCCGGCGCGGGGCAGGCGGCTGCGTGCGGGGATCAGATGGCGCGGATGCCCCGCGAGCCGGGCGCGCAGCTCCTGCTGGCGTTCCTCGGGCAAGGGGCCGCGGTGCAGGCTGCGGCGAATGGCGCCCAGCATGGCTTCCTTCGACATGGTCAGGCCCTCCCCGCCCGCTGCTCGCGGGCATAGCGCGCGAAGAAGGTCTCGCCCTCCGGCGCCGGCAGGTCGCGTCCGGCGGTCCAGCCGCCGGCCAGCGGCAGGGAGGTGAAGCGTCCGCGCCGTTGCCCGAGCCACCCCAGGCCCCGTGCCAGGATCTGCGTCGCCAGCCGGTAAGCACCCGGCCGGCGGGCGAACCACCCCCACAGGCGAAGCCCGGCGCGCGTCGTCGGCGGCGTGAGATGTCGTTCGAATTCCCGCTCGCGCCAGTGCCGCATCAGCTTGGGTAATGGAATCTTCACCGGGCAGACGCTCTCGCAGCGGCCGCAGAAGGTGCTGGCGTTGGGCAGGTGGCCGGCCTTGTCCACCCCGATCAGGCCGGGGGTGAGCACGCTGCCCATCGGCCCGGGATAGACCCAGCCATAGGCATGGCCGCCCACGGTGAAATAGACCGGGCAATGGTTCAGGCAGGCGGCACAGCGGATGCAGCGCAGCATGTC
The DNA here is from genome assembly GCF_937425535.1 of Rhodovastum atsumiense. NCBI lineage: Bacteria > Pseudomonadati > Pseudomonadota > Alphaproteobacteria > Acetobacterales > Acetobacteraceae > Rhodovastum > Rhodovastum atsumiense. The sequence continues at coordinate 2,294,890 of NZ_OW485601.1, read as the reverse complement.
CTGGAACTCGGTGCCCAGCATGGCGGAACGGCCGTTGTCGAGCAGCACGACATGGTATTCCCCGGGGCCGTCCAGGTCGTCCGGCCGGCGGCTGCCGGTGGAAAAGGTCGTGTAGACCGACATGTCCTGCCCGGTCGCCGAGCGCGCCAGCAGCCGCAGCAGCGTGCAGGCATCCTCCAGCGTCGGCACCACCTTCTCGATGCTGGCGAGCGCGATGTGCACCCGCGGCAGCGTCTGGGTCAGGTCGCCGTTGCCCTCGTTGGTGACGATGACGCTGCTGCCGGTTTCGGCGATCAGGAAATTGGCGCCGGTGATGCCCACGTCGGCGGCGAGGAAGCGCTGGCGCAGCTTGCCGCGCGCCTCCGCCAGGATGTCGCGGCGATCAGAGAAGACGCGGTCGGCGGGCAGGTCGGTGTGGGAGGCGCGGAAGCTTTCCTCCCAGTCCTCGCGGTTGAGGTGGAAGGCGGGGGCGATGATGTGGCTCGGCGGCTCGCGGCGGAGCTGGATGATGTATTCGCCGAGATCCGTCTCGACCGGGGTGATGCCGTTCTGCTCCAGGTGGTCGTTGATCCCGAGTTCCTCGGAGATCATCGACTTGCCCTTGGTCACGGTCTTCGCGCCGGCCTTGCGGCAGATCTCCAGCACCGCCGCGCGGGCCTCGTCGGCGGTGCTGCACCAGTGCACCTTGCCGCCGGCGCGCTCGACATTGGCGGCGAAGGTTTCGAGGTAGAAATCGAGATTCGCCAGGGTGTGGTTCTTGATGTCGCGGCCGACCTCCCGCAACTGCTCGAATTCCGGCAGTGCGGCGACGGCGGCGGCGCGGCGGGCGGGAAAGGCCGGCCGGGTATTGGCGAGCGCCTTCTGCAGCCCCGGATCGGCCAGGGCGCGGGCGGCATTTTCCTTGAAGGCAGGGCTGGTGGCGAGCATCGACGTCTCCGGGCGAGAACGACCAATCTAGCGGCCGTCGTCAGTGACGCCAGAGCCGTGTCCGGGGTTTAGACCGGACGGCGGCGCAGCACCCATTTCTGCATCCCCTCCATCACCAGTTCGCGCCGCTGGTTGTGGATGATGCTGTGCAGCCCCACCACGCCGGTGGAGGTGTTCGGCGCCAGCAACGTGACCGTCAGGCGTGGATACAAGGTGTCGCCTTCGTGCGCGGGGCGCAGGAAACGGCTGGATTGCTCGACCATCCCCACCAGCGCGGCCTCCACCATGCGGACGAACTCGCAGGCCCCCGCCGTGGTCTGCGCCGCGACCAGGAAGCCGTGCGCCAGCCTGCCGGGCAGGCCCAGGAGCTGGCAGTACGCAGGATCGGTATGCAGTTCGTGCATCTCGCCGCTGGCTTCGGCATAGGCACGGAAGTGCAACGGACCGAGCGTGCGGGGTGGCAGCGCGAAACTTTCACCGACGCTGAAATCCTCGAACCAGCGCGTCGGCTCCGGCGGTGCAAATTGCCAAATCAAGCCGTCCATGGTTGGAGGTCCCCGCAGAGGTTATTATTTCATGAATCCGATATTCATCTTAAGATTGTATATCATCTGGTGCTATGAACGCAACCGCCCTGCGCCGTCATAATGAATGACGGCGCACATCTAACAAATGATAAGCAACTATTTTACTTTTCGTTTGGTTCGCCGATTGGCGGCACCAGTGCGGTCATGTCCGCCAGGACTTCGGCGACATGGCGCACCTTGACCTTGCTGCCTTCGCGTTCCAGCCGCCCGGCCACGTTCAGCAGGCAGCCGAGATCACCGGCAAGCAACGTGTCGGCGCCGGTCCTGGTCACGTCGCGCGTCTTGTCGGACACCATGCGCGTGGAGATGTCGGGATACTTCACGCAGAACGTGCCGCCGAAGCCGCAGCAGGTTTCCGGCTCCGCCATCTCGGTCAGGGTCAGCCCGCCGACCGTGCCGAGCAGCCGCCGCGGCTGGTCTTTGACGCCGAGCTCGCGCAGGCCCGAGCAGGCATCGTGATAGGTGACGGTGCCCTCGTACCGGGCCTCGACCTTGTCCATGCCCATCACGTCGGTCAGGAAGCTGACCAGTTCATAGGTGCGCTCGCTGACGGCCTGGGCGCGGGTGCGCAGCTCCGGGTCGTCGTCGAACAGCCCGGGCACGTGGTGGCGCAGCATCCCGGCGCAGGAACCGGACGGCACGGCGATGTAGTCGTAGCCGGCGAAGGTCTCGATGAAGGCGCGGGCGAGGTCGCGGGCGGTGGCGCGGTCGCCGGAATTATAGGCCGGCTGGCCGCAGCAGGTCTGCCCGCGCGGCACTTCCACCTCGCAGCCGGCCGCCTGGAGCAGCTTGATGGCCGCGAAGCCGATGGTCGGGCGATGCAGGTCGACCAGACAGGTGACGAACAGGGCCACGCGCGGCCGCGCCGGCGGCGCGGCGGGGGATGACGTTTGCGACATGCGTCTATTCTATCGTGGCGCCCGCGGAAGGCGAGACGGGCGTGCCCTGCTTCGCCAGCCGGCTCGAGGCAATGGCGATGTAGGCGGGGTCGATGTCGATGCCGATCCCGTGCGCCCCTTCCTGCAGCGCCGCCACCACCGTCGTGCCGGTGCCGACGAAGGGGTCCAGCACCACCGGTGCCGCGCGGCCATGCAGGCGGATGCACCAGCGGGGCAGCTCGACCGGAAAGGTGCCGGGGTGGTGGAACTTTTCGGCGCGGCTCTGCACCGTCTCGTAGGGGATGAACCAGGTATTGCCGCGGCAGCGCAGGTCGCGCGGGTGGCCGCGGCGGGCGATGTTGGACTTGTCGGCGTAGGGGACGCCGATCGCCATCCGGTCCAGCTCCACCCGTCCGTCGCGGGTCAGGTGGAAGATGTGCTCGTGGGCGTGGTGCAGGAAGCGGTTGCCGCGCACCGGCTTGAAGTGGCCGACGCTCGCCTGCCCGGTGGTGATCGACTTGATCCAGGTGATGTGGTTCTGCAGCACGAACAGGCTGCGCAGCCGCACGATCAGCTCGAACGGCAGCCAGGGATGGTTCGGGGAGCCGGAAATATTGAGGAAGAACGACGCATCCGGCTTCATCACCCGCTTCAGCGCCGCCGCCACCTGCACCATCCAGTCGAGGTACTCCGCTTCCTCCCGGCTGTCCTCGTAGCTGGCGTAGCGCAGCTTCAGGTTATACGGCGGCGAGGTGACCACCACGTCCACCGACGCTTCCGGCAGGCCGGCCAGCATGGTGAGGCAATCGCCGCAAAGCAGGGTGGGACCGGTACCGATCCCCGAAGACCCGTCCATCGTAACTACCTGGAAGCGGCCTGCACCGCCTTCGGCAGCAGCACGTACTGGGTGCCGGGCTGGCGCATCCGTCCCGCCCGCGCCTCCGCGTCGGGGCCCCAGCCCCAGAACACGTCCGCGCGCACCGGCCCCTTGATGGCGCCGCCGAGGTCCTGCGCCATGGTCAGGCGCTGCAGTTTCGCCCCGGTCAGCGGATCGGTCGTGTCCAGCCACACCGGCGCGCCGAGCGGCAGATAGGCGCGGTCGATCGCGATCGAGCGGCCAGGCGTCAGCCCTGCCCCGAGCGCGCCGGGCGGGCCCTCGTCCTCGCGCACGCCGAGCAGCTCGCGGAAGAAGACGTAGGAGGGATTCTGGTTCATCACCTCCTGTGCCTCGGCCGGGTGGGCATCGAGCCAGGCGCGGATGGCCGGCATGGACACCTGGTCCAGCTTCATCTCGCCCCGCTCGGCGAGCACGCGCCCGATCGGCACATAGGGGCGGCCGTTCTGCGCGGCGTAGCTCACCCGCACCACCCGTCCCTGCGGCAGGCGCACCCGGCCGGAGCCCTGGATCTGCAGCACGAAGGCATCGACCGGGTCGGTCAGCCACAGCAGGCCAAGGCGCTGGCGAGACAGGGCCCCGCCCTCGATGGCGGCGCGGTCCCAATAGGGCAGCAGGCGTCCGCCATCCATCCGCCCGACCAGGCGGCGGCCCTTCAGGTCCGGTGCGAACTCGCCGAGATCGACCTGGATCAGATCGGTGGGCCGGCCCAGCAGCGGCACCCGGTACTGGCCGCCCGGGCTGCGGGCGCCCGCCACTTCCGGTTCGAAATAGCCGGTGAACAGCCCGTTCGGGTTGCCGTTGCCGGCAATCGCCCAGGGTTGGAAATAGCCCTCGAAGAAGCGCCGTGCCGCCGCCTCGTCACCCGGCGGCAGCGCCCGGGCCGCCTCGCAGGACGCCCGCCACTGCAGCGGGTCGCCGCCCCGTGCCGCCGCCTCGCCGGTGCCGCCAAGATCCCCCCCGGGGCGCATGGCGCTGCAGCCGGCCAGGAAGGCCGGCACCGCCTCGGCGGTGCGGTCGGCCTGCCAGCCGGGCAGGCGGTCGAAGCCGACCGGGGCCAGCGTCATGGCGCCGCCCTCCGGGGACGGCGGCGGCGGGGCGACACAGGCGGCCAGCCCCAGCACGGCGAGCGGAACCGCCAGGCGGGCCAGGGCCCGCCGCAACCCTTGACGCATCAGGCGCTGCGCGCGGCCACCAGCCGCCAGGTCGGATCGGTCGAGGTCAGGTCGCGCTCGAAGGTCCAGAGATCGGTGATCTCGGTGACCGCATCCGCGCCGGCCACCGGCAGGCCATTGGCGCCGAAGGTGACGTTCACCTGGTCGGTGACAAAGCGGACGGTGATGTCGGCGATGGTGCCGCGCAGGTCAGCCGCCTCGATGGTGGCGGAGTGGATGGCGCGCAGCTCCGTCTGCTGGCGCTCGTTGGCGGCTTCGCGCGCGGTGATCGCGGCCTCGAAGGCGCGATAGGTGTCATCCGAGAGCAGGGCGCGCAGCGTGGCGCGGTCGCCGGTGGCGAAGGCAGTGACGATCATGCGGAACGCCGCCTCGGCGCCGCCGAGGAACTGGGCCGCATTGAAATTGCGGTCGACGCCCTGCATGCGGGCCAGCGCCTGGCCAGGGGGCGAGGCAGGATCGGGCAAGGGACGTGCAGGCGGGGCCGCAGCGGCTGGCTCGGCCATGCCGTCGATGATCCGGCCCTCGGGCGCGGTACGGGGGGCGAGGCCAGGCTCCTGCATCGGCGGGCGTTCGAATCCGGTCCGCCGGCCCAGAATGCTGCGCAGGCGCAGCACCAGGAATGCCGCGATCATCCCGAACAGGACCAGGTCGATCGGGAAACTGCCGCTGGAACCCATAGCGCCCTCCATCGCGCCCAGATGGAAGTGGGCGCATTGACCCAGACATAGGCCCGACATCGCCGCGAGACAACGCACCACTCAAAGAACAGGGCTGGAAATGGCCCGAGGGAATGGTTGCGACCGGGGACGTGTCCCGCTATCCGATGTCCATGATTCTGCTCCGTCATGGCCAGAGCGAATTCAACGTCCGTTTCGCGGTCGATCGCCGTGATCCCGGTATCGTCGACCCGCCCTTGACCCCGCTCGGCCGGCAGCAGATCGGGCAGGCGGCCGAAGCCCTGGCCGGCGAGCGGATCCGCCGCATCCTGGCCTCACCCTACACCCGCACTTTGCAGACCGCGGCACTGCTGGCCGAGCGGCTGGATCTGCCGGTGCTTGTGCATCCGGTGGTGCGGGAACGTTTCGCCTTCACCTGCGACGTCGGCACCCCCCGCACCGGGCTTTCACGGACCTGGCCGGACCACGATTTTTCCCATCTCGAGGAAGTGTGGTGGCCGGCGCAGGAAGAGCCGTTGCACGCCCTGCTGGACCGGGCCGCCCTGTTCCGGGCCGAGATGGCGGCACTGCCGGACTGGTCGGATACGCTGGTGGTCACCCACTGGGGATTCATCCTGGCCATGACCGGCGAGCGCCTCGAGAACGGGGAATGGCGGCGCTGCGATCCGACCGGTCCCTGCCCGGAGGACGTCACCCTGCGGCACTGACGGCCTGGTGCCGTTGCGTTCGGTGGACAGCCCGCGCTTTCGCTCCGCGACGCGCTGTGCTACCGCGCCCGCGGTCGGTCCTGTCCAGTACGGCCCGCCAGTACACGGAGAAGCCCCCATGTCCGAGACCAACCCGACAGCCCAGCCCCAGGTGCCTCCGCTGGTGGTCAACATCCAGTACGTCAAGGACCTTTCCTTCGAGGTGCCGGGCGCGCCACAGATCTACACCCAGCTCCGCAACGCCCCACGCGTCGACATCAACCTCGATGTCCAGGCCCGCCGCATCGCCGAAGGCCAGGACACCTTCGAGGTGACGCTGGCGATCCGCGCCGAGGCCACCGAAGCCCAGGCCAATGGCAGCGCAGGCAACCGCGTGTTCCTCGCTGAACTCGCCTATGCCGGGGTGTTTACCCTGTCCGGCCTGCCGGAGAACACGGTCGAGCCGGTGCTGCTGGTCGAGTGCCCGCGCATCCTGTTCCCCTTCGCGCGCAACATCCTCTCCGACGTGACCCGCGACGGCGGCTTCCCGCCGGTGCTGCTGCAGCCGATCGACTTCGTCGCCCTGTGGCAGAGCCGCCGCGCCCAGGCACAGGCACCGGGCAACGATACCGTCGCGGGCATCGCCTAAGAAAGGGTCAGGAAGGCGAGGGCTTTGCCCTCGACCCACCAAGGGCCACAAGGCCCTTGGATCCCATTCTCGCTGCGCGGCTTTATTCCGCGGCTTCCTGTTGCGCCGGCGGGGGACGGCGGACACGGATGCGGCGGATGCGGCGGGCATCCGCCTCCAGGATGCGGAACTCGAAACCGCCACTGTGGCCGATCACCTCGCCACGGGCGGGAACCCGCCCGGCCAGGGTGAAGACCAGACCGCCGACAGTGTCGATATCGGCTTCGCGCTCGTCCTCGGTCAGCACCGGGCCGACGCGGGCTTCGAAATCCTCTACCGGCAGCCGGGCGTCGAGGTCGAGCGAGCCGTCGCCGCGCTCGGTCACCATCGGCCCGAGCACCTCGTCGTGCTCGTCGGAGATGTCGCCGACAATGGTCTCGACCAGGTCCTCGATGGTCACCAGGCCATCGATACCGCCGTACTCGTCCACTACCAGCGCCAGATGCATGCGCGCCTGCCGCATCTGCAGCAGCAGGTCGAGCACCGGAACCTGCGGCGCCACCAGCAACGGGCGGCGCAGGATGGATTCCAGTTTGAACCCTTCCGGTCGGCCCACGTAGGAGAAGACGTCCTTGATGTGGACCATGCCGGCAACGTCGTCGAGCTGCTCGCGATAGACCGGCAGGCGGGAATGGCCCTCGCGACGGATCTGGTCGATCGCCTCGTCGAGGGTGACGTCGATGCGCATGGCCACGATGTCGGCGCGCGGCACCATCACGTCGTCGGCCGTGGTGCCGCGCAGGCGCAGCACATTGGCGATCAGCGCGCGTTCCTGCCGGTCGAGCTCGGGGATCTGGCCGGGCACCTGTGGCGCTTGCGCCGCTTCCTGCACCAGTTCGGCGATCGAGGCACGGACCGAATGCTCGTTCTGCCGCCGGCCGAAATGGCCGAGGATGCGGTTGAGCAGACCGGCACGGGAGAGCGAACTCATCGTCCGGCGCCCACGGCGTGCGCTGCCGTTTCTTCGCCCTTGCCGCTGCGACGGCGCGGCCGCGCCGCCGAACGGGGCGTCAGGCCAGCCCCTCCCCTCCCCTGCAAGGGAGGAGCGGAGCAGGTCGGACGCATCAGCGTTTCCACGGATTGGGCACCCCCAGTCGCCGGAGGATGCGTGCCTCGGCCATTTCCATGCGCCGCGCTTCCCCGGCCTCCTCGTGATCGTGGCCCTGCAGGTGCAGGCTGCCGTGCACGATCAGATGCGCGAGGTGATGCGCCGGCCGCTTGCCGGACTGTGCCGCTTCCCGCCGCACCGTGCCCAGGGCGAGCACGATGTCGCCGGGCAGCCCCGGCGCGGCCGGTTCGAAGGTCAGCACGTTGGTCGGCTTGTTGCGGCCGCGATGGCGCGCGTTGAGCTGCTTCACCGCGGCATCGGAGGCAAGCAGCACGGTGCCGTGCACGCAAGCCACCTGGGCGGCGCGGGCGGCCACCCGTTCTGCCTGAGGGACGATGCGGCGCCAGGCCGGCTCGTCCACGATGATCTGGAACCCCGCGGCTGCGGGGCCCCGACTATGAGAAGGATCCATCTACGTCCCAGAGACTCCCACGGCCGCCGCACGACTGCGGCGGGCGTCGCGAGTGTCTTTTTCGGCCGCCTCGCGTTGATCGTAGGCGTCCACGATGCGGGCTACCAAAGGATGCCGTACCACGTCGCGCTTGTCGAACCTGCAAACGGCAATGCCGGCAACACCCTCGAGCGTGTCCAGCGCGTCACGCAGCCCGGAGCGGGTGCCTGAAGGCAGGTCCACCTGGCTGAGATCGCCGGTGATCACCATCCGCGTGCCCTCGCCCATGCGGGTGAGGAACATCTTCATCTGGACCGGCGTGGTGTTCTGCGCCTCGTCCAGGATCACGAAGGCGTGTGCCAGCGTGCGCCCCCGCATGAAGGCCAACGGCGCGACCTCGATCTCGCCGGTGCCCATGCGGCGCAGCACCTGCTCGCCGGGCATCATGTCGTGTAGCGCGTCGTACAGCGGGCGCAGGTAGGGATCGACCTTTTCCTTCAGGTCGCCGGGCAGGAAGCCCAGGCGCTCGCCGGCCTCGACGGCGGGGCGGGAGAGGATGATGCGGTCCACCTTGCCGGCCTGCAGCATAGCTACCGCCTGGGCGACCGCGAGATAGGTCTTGCCGGTGCCGGCCGGGCCGATGCCGAACACCATCTCGTTGCGGGCGAGCGCGTCCATGTAGCCGGCCTGGCCAGGGCTGCGCGGCCCGACCGCGCCGCGGCGGGTGCGGATGGCCGGCAGGTCGGAGAGTGGCAGGCGCGGGTCGTCGATCTCGCTCATGCGGATGGCGGCATCGACCTCGCTGGTGCCGATCGGTTCGCCGCGTTCCAGCCGGCGGTACAGCGCCGTCAGCGCGAGCTGTGCCGCCTCCACGCGCGCCGCCTCGCCCGCGATCGCCACCCGGTTGCCCCGGCAGGACAGCCGGACGCCCAGCCCCTGCTCCAGCCGCACCAGGTGGCGGTCATGGTCGCCGAGCAGCAATGGCAGCAGCGCATTGTCGGCGAAGGTGAGGGTCACGGCCTTTCCGGCCGGGACGACGGAGGCGGTGTCAGGCGTCGGAGACGCGACGGTCTGGCTCAAGCGCAGGCTCGCTCCTGTTCTGGCAGGCTTGCTGAAAGAGAGTTGGTGTGGGCGACCTCGATCTTCACGGGGGCTTCGCGTCCGATCAGGCTTTCCGGGCCGGAAAGATGCACCGGCTGCAGCCAGGGCGAGCGGCCGGCGATCTGGCCGGGATGGCGGCCGGGGCCGGTGAACAGCACCGGCACGGTCAAGCCGACGCAGCCCTGGTTGAAGCGGGTCTGCTGCTCGCGCAGCAACGCCTGCAGCGCCTGCAGGCGGCGGTCCTTCTCGGCTTCCGGCACCTGGGTGGTGGCGGCGGCGGCCGGGGTGCCGGGACGGGGCGAGTATTTGAAGCTGTAGGCCTGCGCGAAACCGATGTCGCGCACCAGGGCCAGGGTGGCCTCGAACTCGGCCTCGGTTTCCCCGGGATGGCCGACGATGAAATCCGAGGACAGGGCAAGGTCGGGGCGGGCTGCGCGCAGCCGCTCGACGATGCGGCGGTACTCGTCGGCGGTATGGCGGCGGTTCATCGCCGCCAGCACCCGGTCCGCCCCGGACTGCACCGGCAGGTGCAGGAAGGGCATCAACTGCGGCACGTCGCGATGGGCGGCGATCAGGTCGTCATCCACGTCGCGGGGATGGGAGGTGGTGTAGCGGATGCGCAGCAGGTCGGGGATGTCGGCGAGGCGGCGGACCAGCCGGCCGAGCGAGGAGGCCATCCCGTCGGCGCCGGCGCCGTGCCAGGCATTGACGTTCTGGCCGAGCAGGGTGATCTCGCGCGCCCCTTGCGCCACCAGCCGGCGGGCCTCGGCCAGCACGGCGGCTTCCGGGCGGCTCTGCTCGGCGCCGCGGGTATAGGGGACGACGCAGAAGCTGCAGAATTTGTCGCAGCCCTCCTGGATGGTCAGGAAGGCGGTCAGGCCCTGCGGCGCGGCGGCTTCCGGCAGGTGGTCGAACTTGTCCTCGGGCGGGAATTCCGTGTCGATCACCGTCCCGGCGGCGCGGCTGGCGCGGGCCACCATCTCCGGCAGGCGGTGATAGGTCTGCGGCCCGAGCACGATGTCGACGAAGGGCGCGCGCGCCAGGATCTCCTCGCCCTCGGCCTGGGCGACGCAGCCGGCGACGGCGAGGATCATCCGTCCGCCTTCCTGGGCCCGCGCCTCCTTCAGCAGGCGCAGCCGGCCGAGTTCGGAGAACACCTTCTCGGCCGCCTTGTCGCGGATGTGGCAGGTGTTGAGGATCACCATGTCGGCGCCCTCGGGCGCGGGGGCCGGGGCGTAGCCGAGCGGGGCCAGGACATCGGCCATGCGGGCGCTGTCGTAGACGTTCATCTGGCAGCCCCAGGTGATCACGTGCAGGCGGCGCGCGGGCGCGGCCTCGCGGGGCTGCTCAAAGCTCGGGGTGATCGGCAGGTCGTTCACGGGCGCCTTCTCCTTCCCGTCCGGGACGCCCGGTCGGAGAAGGCGAGAGACATCGTCAGTGCGGGTCGTCGGGTCAAGCGCAACGCCGCGGAAACACCCCTGTCCCTGGCGAAAGCTTCGCAGATCCGACCGTGGTCATGTCAAGTGACAGGTTATGTGCCGCGACTGATTTGCTGCGCCGGGGGAACGGCCGGCAATGCCGGCCGGGCCGGTCACGCGTAGGCCGGCCGGGCGGCCTCGGCCGCCTGCTCGGCACCGTCCGGAACGACCGGCCGGGCGGGACGGTTCTGCCGCAGCATCGCTGCTCCCTCGGCTGCCGCCGCCCAGGTGGCCTGGGCCAGCGCCTTGCGGCTGGCGAAGGCGCTCGGGTCGAGCGCCGCATGCAGCAGCACGGTCGCGCGCAGGCCGCGATGCTGGGCGAGGCGCCAGAAATGCGAGCCGATATCCATGTCGCCGTACCAGGCGAAGAGCGGGCGGTTGACCCGGCCGGTCGGCAGGCCCGACAGCCGGTCGTACACCACCGACACCGGCTGTACCAGCGCCGGCTTCCCATCCGCGGTCACCGGCAGCTCGGCGATCGAGAGGAAGCAGGAACGGAACGGCAGCACCCGCGAACCGTCGGAGGTGGTGCCTTCCGGGAACAGGATCAGGCTGTCGCCGCCGGCAAGGCGATCGCGCATCTCATCGCGCTCGCGCGCGGTGGAGCTGCGGCGGCGGCGCACGTAGACGGTACGGCCGAGTCGCGCGAGAGTGCCGATCAACGGCCAGCGCGCCACTTCTTCCTTGGCGATGAAGCAGGCTTCGAGCTTGCCCCCGAGCACCGGGATGTCGAGCCAGGAAGAGTGGTTGGAGACATAGACGATCGGTCGCCCGTCGGCGGTGCGGCGGGCCGGCGTACCGATCACGCGCACCGACATGCCGATCAGGCGGCAATTCACCATCCAGTAGAATTTGGCGAAGGCGATCTTTGCCTTTCCCGGCAGCGCGATCAGCAGCGCCTGGATCAATCCGGCCAGCAGCGCCCACAGCAGGACCAGCACCATGCGCCGCAGCGCGCGCAGCCGGCGCAGCATGGAGCGGCCAGGGGGCAGCATGGCGACCCAGTTGGCCGCGTCCGCGTCCAGGTCCGGACGGCGCAGCAGCAGGCGCTTGGCTTTCAGGCGGCGAGGAGTGGCTTGCATTGCAAATCGGACCGATAGCGCGCGACGCGTCCTGGCACAATGACAGGGATGTGACGTTTGCCGGAAATCAGCCAACGATCGTGCCGTCACGCCGGCAACGCGATTGCGCTGCCGGTACTGGCACCGGCACGCGCGGTGCGCGGGCGCAGTTTATTCCTTGATCGGTCTGATATCGCTGCGGGCTTGCCAACCTTGCCGCATCTGTCACGTTTGGAGACCGGATGCCGCGTGACCCTCATTTCCCTGGCAGTCGTCGCCGGCCACGCGCACCGGCCCTGGCCATGCTGTCGCTTGCCCTGGCGTTCTGGCTGAAGGACGAGCGCGGCCATGCTGCCGACCCGCAACCCTACGAGGTCACCATTGCGCCGACCGGCGACGCCGCGCTCGATGCCGCCGCGCAGGCGTCCTCCACGCTGCTATCGCTACATGACACCGCGCCGGTCGGGCCCTTCGCCCTGATCGGTCGGGCCCGCAACGATGTCGGGCGCATGCAGACCGCCCTGAACAGCTTCGGGTACTATGACGGACGCGTGGCCATCACGATCGCCGATCATCCGCTCGACGATCCGGCGCTGGTGGACCTGCTCGACCGGATCCCGCCGGAGACCAGCGTTCCGGTCAAGGTCACCCTGACCACAGGGCCCGAATTCCACCTCCGCAGCATCACCCTGCCGCCGGGCACCCCCGCCGCGGCCCGGGAGGCGTTGCAACTGCAGCCGGGCGATCCTGCCCGCGCCGCCGATGTGCTGGCCGCGGGCGAACGGATGCAGACGGCGCTGCTCAATGCCGGCCATGCCCTCGCCAGGGTCGGCGAGCCGCAGGCGTACCTGATTCCGGATGCCCGGGCGCTGGATGTGTCCTTCCCGGTCGAGGCCGGCCCGCGCGTCGATCTCGGGCGGATCGCCATCACCGGCGAACGGCGGCTGAACGAGTCCTATATCCGCCGCCGCCTGCTGCTGCAGCCCGGCCAGGTCTTCGACCCGGCCGCGATCGCCAAGGCACGCCAGGACCTTGCCGCCGTGCCGGCGCTGGGGGCGGTGCGCATCACCCCCGGCACCGCCCTGGATGCGGATGGGCGCCTGCCGATGACGGTGGACGTATCCGAGCGCCCGCTGCACGCGGTGAACCTGTCGGCCGCCTTCTCCACCGACGAGGGCGGCAGCGTCGGTGCCTCCTGGACCCATCGCAACCTGTGGGGCAACGCCGAGATGCTGACCCTGGGCGCGGCCGCCAGCCAGCTCGGCGGCACCGCGGCGCGGCAGCCGGGGTACAACGCCTATACCACGCTGGTGCTGCCGGACTGGCTGCAGCGCGGCCAGTCCCTGACGTTCAACCTGCTGGCGGTGCGGGAATACCTCGATGCTTACGATCGTACCGCAGCGATCATCGGGGCGACGCTGGCGCGCCGGCTGACCGAAGAGCTTACGGTCAGTGGCGGCCTGCAGTTCGAGAAGGCCTATATCGAGCAGGAGGGAATCGGCCGGAACTACACGCTGCTGCAGGCGCCGCTGGGCGTGACCTGGGACAGCACGCATGATCCGTTCAACCCGGTTTCGGGGGTGCGGGCGAACGTCTTGGTCACCCCCACCTACAGCATGGCTACCGGTGCGGGGCGGGACGCCAGCTTCGTGATCGTGCAGGCTTCCGCCTCCACCTACCTGGATGTGGGCAACTGGCTGCTCGGCACCGAGGGGCGCAGCATCCTTGCCCTGCGCGGCTTCGTCGGCGCGATCAACGGGGCCGCGGTGTTCGATGTCCCGCCCGACCAGCGCTTCTATGCCGGCGGCGGCGGCTCCATCCGCGGCTTCCGCTACCAGTCGGTCGGACCGAAATTTCCCAGCGGAAACCCGACCGGAGGCAATTCCGTGGATTTCGGCAGCATCGAGTTCCGCCAGCGCTTCGGCACCAGTTGGGGGGCGGCGGTCTTCGTCGATGCCGGGCAGGTCGGCACCAATGGCGTGCCGTTCAGCGGCAATCTCGCGGTCGGTGCCGGGGTGGGGGTGCGCTACTACACCGCGATCGGGCCGATCCGGGCCGATGTGGCGGTACCGCTGACGCGCGAACGCGGCGGCGACGATTTCGGCCTCTATATTGGTATCGGACAGGCCTTCTGATGCGCGCGCTGCGGATCCTCGGCTGGGTGACGCTGGCGCTGGGGATCCTGTTGCTGCTGGTGGTGGCGGCCGTGTTCGTGGGGCTCAACACCGATGCCGGGCGCCGCCTGGCCGAGCGGGTCACCGCCCAGGCAACCGGCGGGATGGTGGTGCTGCAGGGGCTCGAAGGCCGCTTCCCCGACCGGCTGCGCCTGGCCCGGGTGGAGATCCACGACACCGGAGGCGCCTGGCTGGTGGTGGAGGACGCGGCGCTCGACTGGTCGCCCACAAAGCTGCTGGCCGGCACCGCCAAGGTCGAGAGCCTGACCGCGGTACGCGTAGCGGTGCCGCGCCTGCCCGTCCCGGCGGAACCGACACCGGCGCCGACCTCCTCTTCTGGCGGCGGCTTCAGCCTGCCGGTGCGGGTGGTGGCCGATCGCGTGCACGTGGACCGGGTGGAGGTTGGTGCGCCGGTGGCTGGTGCCGCGGCGGTGCTGGCGGTGGATGGGCGCGCGGCACTGGACTCGCTCACGCAAGGCAGCGCCGATGTCAGCGTCACCCGGGTGGACTCGCCGGGTACTTATCATGTTTGGGGCGATATCGGGACGGATGCCCTGCAGGCGCGGCTGACCGCGCAGGAGCCGGCCGGCGGGCTGATCAGCCGCATGGCCGGCTTGCCGGATCTGGGCGCGATCGATGCCTACGCGTCGGTCGATGGTCCCTGGACCGGTGCCGCCACCCGCCTCACGCTGCGCGCGGGGGAACTGACTGCCTCGGCGAACGGGCGGATCGACCTGCGGGGTCGCAGCGCCGATCTGGATGTCGCGGCGGCGGCGCCGGCGATGCGGCCGCGCCCGGATCTCGCCTGGCAGGGGATCGCGCTGAAGGCGCACCTGACCGGGCCGCTTGCCACGCCCGAGGCGGCCGGGACGCTGCGGCTGGACCGGCTGGAGGCGGCCGGGGCGGGGCTGCGTCGCCTCGTCGCCGACGCCACGGTACAGCACGGGCTGGCGCGGCTGACCGCCAGTGCCGAGGGAATCCGCCTGCCCGGCCCGCAACCCGGCCTGCTGGAAGACACCCCGCTGCGCCTGACCGCCGAGGCGCGGCTCGACGCGCCGGACCGGCCGGTGCGCTTCGATCTCTCCCACCCTTTGATCGGCCTGCAAGGCACCGCCCGCACCGCCGGCGGGATTGCCGCCGACGCCACGCTCGATGTGCCGGAACTGGGCCGGCTGGCGGCAGCCGGCGGGGTGGCGCTGCAGGGGAGTGCGAAGCTCGACCTGAAGGCGGCCGTCGAGGGCGAGATCACACAGCTTCAGTTGGACGGGACGCTCGGCATCACCGGCGGCATGGCGCCGGTGCCGGCGCTGATCGGTCCCGCCGCTACGCTCACGGCCGCGGCCCGGCTGCACGGCGGCGATGTCACCCTCTCCCGCCTGAAGCTCGATGGCGATGGGGTGACCCTGGCCGCCAGCGGGGGGCTGCAAGGGGGCGCGGTGGCGCTGGACTGGCGGGTCGGGCTGTCCGACCTGAGCGCGCTATCCGACCGCCTGCTCGGCACGCTCAGCGCGCAGGGCCGGGCCGAGGGGCCGACCGATGACCTGACGGTGACCTCCGAGCTGACCGGCCTGCTGGCGACGACCGGCTTTCCCCTGGGGGCGATCCATGCCGCGGTCCGGGCACGGGGCCTGCCGTCCCGTCCGGAAGCGAGCATCACCGCCGAAGGTACGCTCGACGCGGCGCCGCTGACCCTGGCGGTGAGTGCCGCGCGGGCCATCGATGGTGCCGTGCACGTGGCGATCGAGCGCACGGAATGGCGCAGCACCCGGGCCGAGGGCACGCTCGACCTGCCGCCCGGGGCGGTGCTGCCGCTCGGGACCCTGTCGCTGCGGGTCGGCAGCCTCGATGATTTCCGAGGCTTCGTCGGCCGCCCACTCACTGGCGGCATCGAGGCCACGCTACGGACCGAGGCGGAAGGCGGTCCCCCGGTCGCCCGGCTGTCGCTGCGCGTCACCAGGGCCGGGTTGCCGGGCACGGCCACGCTGAACGAGGCCACCCTGACCGCCGAGGTCCGCGATCCCGCCGGCGATCCGGCCACCGACGCGCGGCTGGTGGTCTCCGGGCTGCAGGCGGGCGGGATCGGCGGCACCGTCCGGCTGGACGCAAAGGGACCGCAGCAGGCGCTGGCCCTGCGGCTGAACGCGGCGCTGAGCGGGATCGCCGGCGCCGACCTGGCCACCCAGGCGGCGGCCACGCTCGACGCCCCGGCGCGGACGCTCTCGGTCGGGTCGTTGCAGGCGCGCTGGCAGGGCGAGACGCTGCGCCTGCTCGCCCCGGTGCGCATCGCCTTCGCCGATGGGCTTGCTATCGACCGGCTCCGGCTCGGCCTGCGCGCCGCGGTGCTGGAGCTGGCCGGACGGATTTCGCCGACGCTCGACCTGACCGCGTCGCTGCGCAACGTCACCGCCGATCTCGCCCGCATCGTGGCGCCGGATCTGCAGGCGGACGGCAGGCTGGAGGCGCAGGCACGGTTGCAGGGCACCACGGCGCGGCCGACCGGGACGCTGCGGCTGAGCGCGACCGGCTGGCGCATGACCACCGGGGCGGCGGCGGGGCTGCCGGCGGCATCGCTCAGCGCGGATGCCACGCTGCGCGGCGAAACCGCCCGCATCGATGCCGCCCTGGTCGCCGGTCGCAACCGGCTGACCGTCGCCGGCACCGTGCCGATCGCGCCGGACCGGGCGCTCGACCTGCGCGCGCAGGGCAGCATCGACCTCACCACCCTCAATCCGATCCTGGCCGCCGATGGCCGCCGCCTGCGCGGCGGGGTGATGCTCGATGCGAGCATCGGCGGCACGCTTGCCGCCCCGCGCCCCAACGGCACCGTGCGGATCGTGGACGGCGAAGTGCAGGATTTCGCCCTCGGGGCCCGGCTGGACGAGATCCAGGGGACCATCCTGGTCGATGGCGAGACCATCCGCATCCCGCGCCTGGGCGCGCGCGCCGGTCGTGGTACTATCGTACTTGGTGGTTCGGTCGGGCTCGCCGCGCCGATGCCGGTCGACCTCACCCTGGTCGCCAGCGATGCCAGCCCGTTGCGTTCGGATCAGCTCAGCGTGGTGCTGGACGCCAATCTCGCGTTACGCGGCGCCGTGCAGCAACGGATGGACACCTCCGGCCGGATCCGTATCCAGCGGGCCGAGATCCGCATCCCCGAGAGCATGCCCGCCAAGGTGGCGGTGCTGAACGTGCGCCGGCCCGGCGAGAAGCCGCCACCGCCCCCCTCCCCCGGCCCGGAGATCGGCCTCGACATCACCCTGACCGCGCCGGGACGGATCTTCGTGCGCGGGCGCGGCCTGGATGCGGAACTGGCCGGCGACCTGCATGTCGGCGGCACCACCCTCGCGCCGAAGCCGGAGGGCAGCTTCAGGCTGCGCCGCGGCGAGTTCAACCTCGCCGGCCAGACCCTGACCTTCACCAAGGGCGAGGTGGGATTCGACGGCAGCGGCAAGATCGACCCGACGCTCGACTTCGTGGCGACCACTCAGACCGCCAGCGTCACCGCCAGTCTCGAGGTGACGGGCTACGCCAGCAAGCCGCAGATCACCCTGTCCTCGACGCCCCAGTTGCCGCAGGACGAGGTGTTGGCCCAGTTGCTGTTCGGCCAGAGCGCCACCAGCCTCGGCCCGTTGCAGATCGCCCAGATCGCCCAGGCGGTGGCGCAGATCAGCGGCGTGGGCGGTGGCTTCGACCCGCTCAATTCGGTCCGCAGCACGCTCGGGCTCGACCGGCTCACCGTGTCCGGCGGCGAGGGCGGCCGAGGCGCGGCGGTGGAAGCCGGGCGCTACGTCGCCCCCGGCCTGTATGTGGGGGCGCGGCAGGGCACCAACGGATCAGGCACCGAGGCGGTGGTGCAGATGGACCTGACCCGCGGCCTGAAGCTGGAGGCGACCACCGGGCAAAGCCAGGGCGCCACAGGGTCGAGCACCACCAACGACACCAACGGCACCAGCATCGGATTGCGCTACCAGTTCGAATACTGATCAACCCGATTCCGCCGCCACGTCCCCTTTATGCGCGGGAGGCCTGCGTGCTCGTGGTTGACCCGCGGGCCGCATCTCAGCACGTTGCTGGAAGGAGCGGAGGGAAAGAGACCCCATGCCCACCGAAATGGTCGCCATGCGCGACGGTGTGCGACTTGCCACCGATATCTACCTTCCCGAGGGGACCGGACCCTGGCCGGTCGTGCTGGAACGCACGCCCTATGGCCGCGCCGCGATCCGGCGCAGCGAGCTTTCCCAGGCCGAGCCGGCGCCGGTCGATGGCCCCGGCCTGGCCGCGCGCTTCACCGCGCGCGGCTATGCCGTGGTGCTGCAGGATTGCCGCGGCCGGCACGGCAGCGAAGGCCGTTTCGTGAAATACCTCGCCGATGCCGAGGACGGCGTCGACACCTGCCAGTGGATCACCAGCCAGCCCTGGTGCGATGGACACATCTGTACCATCGGGCTGTCCTACGGCGCGCATGCCGCGGCCGCCCTGGGCTGCCTCGATCCGCCGGGGGTGATCGCGCAGGTGCTGGACAGCGGCGGCTTCAACGACGCCTGGACCAGCGGCATCCGCCACAACGGCGCCTTCGAGCTGCGCCACATCACCTGGGCGCTGCGCGAGGCGCGGCAATCACCGGAGGCGCTCGCCGATCCGGTGCTGCGCGCGGCGCTGGAAGCCGAGGACATCCACGCCTGGATCACCCGCCTGCCCTGGCGGCCGGGCCACTCGCCGCTGCGCCACCATCCCGATTACGAGGCCTATCTGCTCGACCAGCTTCGGCATGGTCCCCGCGATGGGTTCTGGAAGCAGGCCGGCATCTGGGCGGAGGGGTTCTACCATCGCTTCAGCCGGGCCGATTGCGTGCACATGTCGTCCTGGTTCGACGCCTACGTGCCGACGGCGATCGGCAATTTCTGCGGGCTGAGCGCTGCGGGACGGGGGCGGCAGCGGCTGATCCTGGGGCCATGGACCCATGGCGACCGCAGCGGCCGCGTCGCCGGGGATGTCGATTTCGGGCCGGAGGCGCCGATCGACAGTTGGGCCGGCGACTGGCTGTCCTACCGGCTGCGCCATTTCGAGGCCGCGACCCAGGGCACCGCCAACACCGAACCGCCGGTGCGCGTCTTCGTCATGGGCGGCGGCAGCGGGCGGCGGACCGAAGCCGGGCATCTCGACCATGGCGGGCGCTGGATCACGGCGACCGACTGGCCGCCCGCCGAGGTGGCACCGCAGGTGTTGCACCTGCATGCCGACGGGCGGCTCGACGCCGAGGCGTCCGACAATGGCGGCGCCCTGGCCTTCGATTTCGATCCGGCGAACCCGGTGCCGACGATCGGCGGCAGCTTCGCCTCGCTTGAGCCGCTCGCGGTGGCGGGCAGCTTCGACCAGGTGGAATCGCCGGAGTTCTTCGGCTGCCGCCCGCCCTATCTGCCGCTTGCCTCCCGGCCGGACGTGCTGGTGTTCCAGACCGCGCCGCTCGCGGACGCCGTGCAGGTGGTCGGGCGGGTGGAGTTCGAGCTGTGGGTGGCGACCAACGGCCCCGACACCGACTTCACCGTCAAGCTGATCGACGTGCACCCGGCCAATGCCGACTACCCGCGCGGCTACGCGATGCTGCTCGGCGATACCATCCAGCGGCTGCGCTACGCCGAGGACCCGGGCGACCCGCAGATCCGTCGCCCGGGCGAGGTGGTGCGCATCCGGCTCGGCATCAACATCGCCAACCTGTTCCTGCCGGGACACCGCATCCGGATCGACGTGTCTTCCTCCAACTTCCCGAAATTCGATGTGAACCCGAATACCGGGGAACCGGACGGGATGTCGCGACGACACCGCGTGGCGGTGAATACCGTGTTCTGTGATCGCGGCCGGCCCAGCCGGGTCACGCTGCCGGTGTTGCCGCTCTAGCCGCTTCGTCGGGGCGCTGCCCCGAACCCTGCCAGGGGCTCCGCCCCTGGACCTCGCCAAGGGCTCCGCCCTTGGAACCCATTCTGTGCCGCGCAGCGCGAATGGGATCCAAGGGCCTTATGGCCCTTGGCAGGTCCAGGGCGGAGCCCTGGCCTTCAGGACTTCCCTTATGCCGCTTCGCCCCG
Organism: Rhodovastum atsumiense; assembly: GCF_937425535.1. Taxonomy (NCBI): domain Bacteria; kingdom Pseudomonadati; phylum Pseudomonadota; class Alphaproteobacteria; order Acetobacterales; family Acetobacteraceae; genus Rhodovastum; species Rhodovastum atsumiense. Next base: position 2,274,984 of record NZ_OW485601.1, on the reverse strand, counting down.
CCCCTGATGCCGCCCGCACCTGGGCGCTGACCCTGACTGCCATACCCAGCGTCACCGGCACCACCGAGGAAGCCGCCTTCGCGACGCGCTTCGCCGATATGTTGCGCGCTCGTCCCGCCTTCGCTGGGCGCGCCGCGGATGTCTGGACCATTCCGGTCCCGGGGGGGCGTTTCCCGCGTGCCTGCGTCGCCGCCCTGGTGCGTGGCCGTGGCGCGGAGACGGTGGTGCTGACGGGTCATTTCGACACGGTCCGCACCGATGATTACGGCGATCTGCGCGACCTGGCGCTCGATCCGGAGGCGCTGCGGCCGGCCTTGCTCGCCCGTCTCGCCGAGCCGGCCTCGGACGCGGAGCGCCAGGCGCGGGACGACCTGGCCTCCGGTGCCTTCCTGCCGGGGCGTGGGCTGATGGACATGAAATCGGGGCTGGCGGCGGCGCTCGCGGTGCTGGAAGCCTTTGCCGCCGCGCCCGACCGCATCGGCAACCTGCTGTTCCTGGCGGTGCCGGACGAAGAGGCGAACTCCGCCGGCGCCCGCGCCGCCGCCCCGGCCCTGCACGACATCGCCGCCCGGCATGGCCTTGCCATCGTGGCGGCCATCAACCTCGATTCCATCGGCGATCCCGGCGACGGCACGGCGGGGCGGCAGGTGGCGCTCGGCAGTGTCGGCAAGCTGCTGCCGAGCGCGCTGGTGGTTGGCCGCGCCGCCCATGTCGCCGACAGCTTCACCGGCCTGGGGGCCTGTGCCCTCGCCGGCAGCCTGGCTGCGGCGATGGAGTGGGCGCCCGAACTGGTCGAGCGCACCGGCGAGGAGGTTGCCTCCGGGCCGACCCTGCTCGGCATGCGCGACACCAAGCCGGGCTATGACGTGACCATGCCGGGCTCGGTCTGGATGTTCTGGAACGTCGCCTGTCACCGGCAGGGGCCGGTGCAGGTGATGGACGCGGTCCGCGCCATCGCCGGGCGTGCCCTGGCGGACACGGTGGCGGCGCTCGGGGCGCGGCGGCAGGCGGCCCTTGGCGATGGGGCGCTGCCGGAGGTGGCGGTCCTGAGCTATTCGGAGTTGCTTGCCTCCGTGCTGGCGCGCCGCCCGCAGGCAGAGGCCGCGATCGCGGCGCTTGCCGCCGAGGTGGCGGAGGCGGGACTCGACCTGCCTGAACAATGCCGGCGCATCACCGAGAAGGTGTTGTCTCTCTCCGGACGCAGCGGGCCTGCCGTGGTGTTGGGTTTCGCTTCCCTGCCCTATCTGCCGGCGACGCTCGGCCCGGATGCCAACGCCGTCCGGCTCGCCGCCGCCGTGCGGGAGGCCACCTCATGCGTGGGCGCCCGGCATGGCACTTCCATTGGCACCTGCGCCTATTTCCGCGGCATTTCCGACATGAGCTTCATCGGTCAGGCCGACGCGGCGGCGATTCCGGCGATTGCGCGGGACACCCCCTGCTGGGGCGCCGGCCTGCCCTGGCCGGACGGTCCGGCGCTCGGCGAGGTGCCGATCGTCAATGCCGGCCCCTGGGGACGCGATTACCACACGCCGCTTGAGCGCGTGGACGCCGCCTATGCCTTCACGGTGCTGCCCGACCTGGTCGCGGAGATCGTCGAGCGGATGCTGGGGCACGTCGGATAACGATCTGGACGCGAAATATGCATCCGTCCCGTCCCGTGATCCGGGATACCCGATCAGGGGCGGGTGCTATAGCGCACCGCTACGATCCCACCGCAGTCGCAGCACCGGGCCGCCCGGCCTGGCATGGAGGTCCTGACGTGACTCGTTTCTTTCCGCGCTGGCCGGTCAGGACCGGCGGCGACATCGGCCCTGACGAGCGCCTGCCCTGGCCGCAGATGGTGGTCATGGGCGTGCAGCACGTCGTCGCCATGTTCGGGGCGACGGCTCTGGCGCCGATCCTGATGGGCTTCGATCCCAACACCGCGATCTTCTTCTCCGGTGTCGGCACGCTGGTTTTCTTCGTCATCACCGGCGGACGGCTGCCGAGCTATCTCGGATCGAGCTTCGCCTTCATCGCCGTGGTGGTGACGGCGACCGCCTATGCCGGGCAGGGCCCGAATCTGAATATTCCCGTCGCCCTCGGCGGCATCCTCGCGGCCGGCGTGCTTTACACGCTGATTGGCGCCGTCGTGCAGGTTGCCGGCACGGCCTGGGTGGAGCGGCTGATGCCGCCGGTGGTGACCGGCGCCATCGTGGCGGCGATCGGCCTCAACCTGGCGCCGATTGCCGTGCGTGGCATCTCGGCGGATGGGTTCGCGACCGTGATCGGGCTGGCGACGGTGCTGGCGGTGGCGCTGATCGCGGTCAAGGGACGTGGCATGGCGCGCCGCCTGCCGATCCTGCTCGGGGCGGTGTGCGGCTATGGCTGCTATTTCGTGGGGGCCAACCTGCTGGGCTTCGGGGCGCCGATCGACTTTTCCACCCTGGCCGCGGCGCCCTGGTTCGGGTTGCCCCGGTTCGAGCAGCCGGTGTTCTCGCTCTCCGCCATCGTCCTGATCGCGCCGGTGGCCATCATCCTGGTGGCCGAGAACCTGGGGCACGTGAAGGCGCTTGGCGCCATGACCGGGCGGAACTTCGATCCGCTGATCGGCCGGGCCTTCATCGCCGACGGCATCGCCACCATCGCCTCGAGCCTCGGCGGCGGCACCGGGGTCACGACCTATGCCGAAAACATGGGCGTGATGGCGGTGACGCGGATCTATTCGACGCTGGTGTTCGTGGTCGCGGGCTGCTTCGCGCTGCTGCTGAGCCTGTCGCCGAAATTCGGCGCGCTGATCCTGACCCTGCCGGGGCCTGTGATCGGCGGGGTGGCGATCGTCGTGTTTGGACTGATCGCGGCGACCGGCGGGCGCATCTGGGTGCAGAACGGGGTGGATTTCTCGCATGCCCGCAACCTTGTGGTCGCGGCGGTGGCGCTGACCGCAGGTGCGGGCGACCTGACCCTGCGGATCGGCGGTTTCAGCCTGGGCGGCATCGGCACCGCCACCTTCGGCGCCATCATCCTCTATCACCTGCTGGCGGGCTGGGAGCCGGAACGGGAGCGGGCCAGCACCGCCGATTCCGCCATTGGCGATTAGGGCAGGTTTCCCGGCCGCGTTCGCCGCGGCCGGGATCGACTTCTGTCAGTGCACCAGGCGGGTCAGCGGCCAGACATAGGCCTGCCCGAGCACCAGCAGCCCCATCAGCACGGCCAGGGCGACGCTGTGGAAGAACACGAAGCGCAGGATGCTGCCTTCGTGGCCGTACCACTTGGTGGCCGTTGAGGCGACGACGATGCTTTGCGCGTCGATCATCTTGCCCATCACGCCGCCGGAGCTGTTGGCTGCGGCCATCAGCACCGGGCTGATGCCGAGCTGCTCGGCGCTGGTGCGCTGCAGGCCGCCGAACAGCACGTTCGACGCCGTGTCCGACCCGGTCAGCGCGACGCCGAGCCAGCCGATCAGCGCACCAAAGAAGGGATAGAGCCAGCCGGTGCTGGCCAGCGCCAGCCCGAGCGTCGCGTCGGTGCCCGAGTAGCGGGTGACGAAGCCGAGGGCGAGCATGCAGGCGATGGTCAGCAGCGAGAACCGCACGACGTGCAAGGTCCGGCCATACATCCGGATCAGTCCACCCGGGGTGTAGCCGAGCAGGAAGCCGGAGACGACGGCGGCGAGCAGGATGCCGGTGCCGGTGGCCGAGAGCAGGTTGAACAGGTAGATCGCCGGCTCGGCTTTGGGCGTCGGGGAGACGGGCGGCACCTTCATGACCAGGTTGTGCAGGCCCGTGACCGGAAAGCGTGCGACCCAGAGTCCGTCGAGCCAGGCCTTCACCTGCGGAATGCCCCAGAGGAAGACGAACACGCTGAGGATGATCCACGGCAGCCAGGCACGGATCACGGCGCCGCGCGAGCCCGGGGCAGCCGGTCCCTCGCGGGATTCCTCCGGCGGCGAGGACCAGTCGCGCGGGGCTTCCTGCATGACGTTCTTCGGGTGCCAGACCCGCAGGAACAGGGCCAGGGCGCCCATCGAGACGATGGCCGAGACCACGTCGACCAGCCACGGGCCATGGAAGTTCGAGATGAGGTATTGCGGGACGGCGAAGGAGACGCCCGCCACCAGGATGGCCGGCCAGACTTCCAGGGTCTTGCGGAAGCCGACGAAGGCCCAGACCACCCAGAACGGCACGATGATCGAGAAGAACGGCAACTGCCGGCCGATCATGGCGGAGAGTTCCAGCAGGTCGAGCCCGGTGACGGCCGACAGCGCGATCACGGGCGTGCCGAGCGCGCCATAGGCGACCGGCGCGGTGTTGGCGATGAGCGACAGGCCAGAGGCGGCGAGCGGTGAAAAGCCAAGGCCGATCAGCATCGCCGCGGTGACGGCGACCGGTGTGCCGAAGCCCGCCGCGCCCTCGAAGAAGGCGCCGAGCGAAAAGGCGATGAACAGCAATTGCAGGCGACGGTCGTCGCTGATGTTGCGGATGCTGCTCTGCAGGACTTCGAACTCACCTTTGGTGGCGGTGAGCAAGTACAGGAAGATGACGTTCAGGATGATCCAGCCGATCGGCATCAGGCCATAGGCGGCGCCGTAGGCGGCGGACAGGGCGGCCATCGATACCGGCATGCCGAATGCCACGATCGCAATCACCAGGGCGGTGGCCAGGCCCAGCAACGCGGCGAAATGTGCCTTCATCTCGAGGATGCCGATGGCACCGAGCAGCACGATCACGGGAATCGCTGCCGCTGCGGTCGACAGCCAGAAGCTGCCGAAAGGGTCGTACATCTGGCTCCAGGGCATCACTTCGTTTCCTCTTCGGTCGTTGCGTGGTCGGCGGTCATCTCGTCATCAACCGAATGGCCGCATGCCCGGTGCATCGTCCGGTCAGCCGTTCATTGCCATATCGGCGTGAATGCGAGTTTAAGATCGCAAAGCAGACTACCCGGGTCTGGTGCGACCGCCCATTCGGCGGCGGCCGGGCGCGCGCCTTCCGGTTCGCACATCCTTTGGCGCGTGCCAGGAAAATGACCTGCTCCCCCATTTTCCGTTCCCTGGGCGTAGTGGATCCGAGGCTCCGCGGCCGGGGTATATCGTTACTGTATGGCCATGACTATGGCCTTTCCCAGGGCGTTGCGGGATCTCTGCAACAGGTCGTGCCAGCGTGTGCCGGGTGTTGGGGCACCCCTTGCGGTCACCATGTGACGTGATCGGGCGGGCCCATGTGCCTGCCCCGTGCCGCCCGGCGCCTGATCCGGAAGCTAGCGCTTCCGCCGGAATGGCCCATCAGGCGAGGGCACCGCTCGGGTTTTCGGAAGAAGGGCGAGTGTACGGATTATTGCCAAAAGTAGAATAATAACATTTTGCAATGATTATGGCAAAAAAAGGCGGCGCCTATGCGGCGCCGCCAAGTTTAGGGAGGAAACGTCCAAGAAGGCGGCATGCCCAGGGCAACGCCGCGACCTGAAGTATGCCGATTTCCGTTATCGCCTGCAAGGTATTTTTGTGCATCGCAATATGTGTCGATTGCGCAAATAGTTGCAAAAAGGACGGAATTTGGATCGGCAAGTCACTGTGGCCGGTTCCATCCCGTGCGATGCTGCCCGACCTTGGGGCAGCGTGGCCAATATCTCTCCGACATGTGATGGCACCGGATCAAAACATCCCTGTCCGGGCCACGGGTAGAAAGGAAACGGCATCAACCTCGTCCGAAGGGGGAACACCTCCTCGGGCAAGGCGGATCAGGAGACAGAGCAGGATGGATTCGACATGGCCCGGGTGATGCGTTGCAGCAGCCAGGAAATTCCCCGGTTGAGTTTCGCGACGAGAGCCCGCGCGATCTGCTGCTCGCCTTCGTAAGCGAGCAACATGGTTTCGCCCACTCTGATGAAATCGTTCATGATTGTCCTTTCGGGGTAAGATGCCGGCAGACCGGCAAGGTGATCCGAAGGACGCTTCCCTTATTGTGCGATGCAACATGAAGGGGAGCGGATCGCCGGTTTCAAGTCCGTAGCCATGAGCAGGGCGAAAGGGTGTCATTTCGCCGGCGCCACCTGGCCGCCTGTCCAGCCCGACGACGCGTTCGTGATCAGTGCGACTGCTCGCGCGGGCGGCATGATATTCCGTGCAGAAGAAGCCGTTCGAGGTCAGGAGCCGGAACATGGCCCGCATCGACTACGCGCCGATCGACCGTCCCGAGGACACCCGGCTGGTGGCGCAGATTTCCGCCCAGCGTGGCGGCGTGTTGCATCTCTACCGCATGCTGCTGCACAGCCCGCCAGTGGCGCATGGCTGGCTGCATTACCTCACCGCCTTGCGGGAGGGCTGCAGGCTGCCCGGAGCCTTGCGGGAAATGGTCATCCTGCGCGTGGCCATGCTCAATCGCGTCGGCTACGAGGCCGAGCACCACATACCGCTCGCCCGTGCCGAAGGGGTCACCGCGGCGCAGTTGGAGGGGCTGGCGGACTGGCGGAATTCGGATCTCTTCGATGCGCGCGAGCGGGTCGTGCTGGCCCTGACGGATGCGATGACGCGCGAGGTGCAGGTGGCAGAGGACGTCTTCGTCGCCGTGCGGGCGGAATTTGACGAGCGGACGCTGGTTGAACTGGTCGCCACCATCGCCGCCTATAATATGGTGTCCCGCTTCGTCGAGGCGTTCCGGATCGACCGTCGCGATCCGGTCTGAAACCATTCCCGGAATGGTCCGGAGCGGCCTTCGGCTCAGTGGCCGAGCCTGCCGTCCACGCGCCGCCAGACGCCAAGCGGGTTGTCGTCCCGGAGCGCCTCGGGCAACAGCCGTGCCGGCATGTCCTGGTAGCAAACCGGCCGCAGGAAGCGCCGGATCGCGAGTACACCAACCGAGGTCGTGCGCGCGTCCCACGCCAGGGCGCAGGCCCGCTCCGGTTCGGCCTCGCCGGTGAGAGGCATGACCAAGTCTCCTTCACGTTTTTCTTGCTGTTTACCCCAGCGCAGGACCAACGCATCCGGGCGGTGCGCGATCTCGATCAGCCCGGCGCGCGTGGCCGGATGCACGGGCTGCAGCGGATGGCTGGCGCACCGCCTCAGAGGTGATGATACCGCCTTCCCGCATCAGGATCTTGGCCGTCTGCAGGCCGGTCTGCCGGTTCTCGTAGTTGATCAGCGGCAACCAGCGCGCATGGGTGGCGATGGCCTCTTCGCGCCGGCCTGCCGCGTAGGCATCGACGATCTGCCGGATCCCGTCGGGATACCCGTCCCCCGTCATCGCTCCGGTCGCCCCGGCATCGAGATCGGCGAGCAAGGTGATCGCCTCTTCTCCATCCCACGGGCCCTCGATCGCCTCGCCGCGGCCTGCGGCACTTGAAATAGCTGAGATTGGGGATGCCCCGGGCCATGCGCGCGAGCAGTTCCACGGACAGTGCCGTGCCGCTTACCGGTGCGTCCTGGACCATCAAGGGGATGTCGATCGCACCAGCTACCGCACGGAAGAAATCGACAACTCTGTGCTCCGGCACGCGGACCGTGGCCCCGTGACAGGAGGGCATGACCATGGCCGCCCCCGCCGCCTGCGCGCCGGCTGCGGTCGGTACAGACAGGGTGCTGAAATGCGAGGTGGTGACGATCACCGGAACACGACCGGCGACATGGTCGAGCACCGCCTGCATCACCGTTTCCCGCTCGGCGTCGGTCAGTACGAACTGCTCGGAGAAATTGGTGAGGATGCAGATTCCGTGGGAGCCGGCATCGATCATGAAGTCGATACAGCGGCGCTGGCTGTCCAGGTTCAGTTCGCCGCTGGCGGTGAAGGTGGTTGGCGCAACCGGGAACACGCCCTTGTACCGCTCCCGGGCGCTCGTCATTATGCGTTCCTCTCCCTTTGCCGTCCCGGGGAAGCCCTTCGGTCCGCATGCGCTGCGACGGGCTGGTGTCACGATGCGGCGAGCGGGCCGCCATGCTCATGCGGGCGTAACGGTGGCACCACTTCCAGGGTGGCAAAGCCGACGCGCTCCCCTACCTGCGGCATGCACCCCCCAGCGGAGACCGCAGTGATGGACCTACGGCACAACATCCCGACCTCTCCATCCCCCGAGGTGGAAACGGTGATCATCCCGCGCGCCCACGACATTGGCGGCTTCGAGGTGCGCCGCGCCCTGCCGGCACAGCAGCGGCAGATGGTCGGGCCCTTCATCTTCTTCGACCAGATGGGACCGGGGGAGTTCCTGACCGGCCAGGGCCTCGACGTGCGGCCGCATCCGCATATCGGCCTGTCTACCGTGACGTACCTGTTCGATGGCGAGATCCTGCACCGTGACAGCCTCGGCTCCGCCCAGCCGATCCGCCCGGGGGACGTGAACTGGATGACCGCGGGGCGCGGCATCGCCCATTCCGAGCGGACCGATCCCGCAGCACGGAGCCATGCCAACCGCCTGTTCGGCATCCAGTCCTGGGTGGCGCTGCCGCAGGTGGCGGAAGAACGGGAGCCCGACTTCGCGCACCATCCCGCTGCGACGCTGCCGCTCGCCGAGGAGAACGGCCTGCGCCTGCGGCTGATCGCCGGGACAGGTTGGGGTCTCACGGCGCCGGTGGCAACCACCTCACCGCTGTTCTACGCCGACGCGGTGCTCGGCTCCAACGCCCCGGTGCCGCTGCCTGACGAGCACGAGGAACGCGCGGCCTACATTGTCCAGGGCGCGCTGGAAGTTGCCGGCATCCGCTTCGAGTCCGGTCGGATGCTGCTGTTCCGCGCCGGCGATCGACTGGCGCTGCGGGCCGGACCGGAAGGAGCCCGGCTGTTGCTGCTCGGCGGCGCGGCCATGGACGGGCCACGTTTTCTGTTCTGGAATTTCGTGTCGTCCCGCCACGAGCGGATCGAACAGGCGAAGGCCGACTGGAAGGCCGGACGCTTCGCCAAGGTGCCCGGCGACGAGCGGGAGTTTATCGCGCTGCCGGAGGTGCGTTGATCCGGGGCGCTGCCCCGGGCCCCGCCAGGAGGCTTTGCCTCCTGGACCTCCACCAAGGGCAAAGCCCTTGGATCCTTTTCAGGCGCCCTGCTTCAGGGCCTCGCCGACGATCTGCTGCGCTTCGCCCAGGATGCGTTGCAGATGCTCCTGGCTGCGGAAACTTTCAGCGTAGACCTTGTAGATGTTCTCCGTGCCGGAGGGGCGGGCGACGAACCAGCCGCCCTCCGTCACCACCTTCAGCCCGCCGATCGCGGCATCGTTGCCGGGCGCGCGGGTCAGCTTCGCCACGATCGGCTCACCGGCCAGGGTTGCATCTTTCACCGCTTCGGGCGCGAGTTTCTGCAGCCTTGCCTTCTGTTCGGGCGTCGCAGCGGCATCGATGCGCGTGTAGTGCGCCACGCCGAGTTCCTTGGTCAGCGCCGCGTAATGCTCGCCCGGATCGCGGCCGGTGCGCGCGGTGATCTCGGCGGCCAGCAGGTTCATCACCGGCCCGTCCTTGTCGGTCGTCCACACCGTGCCGTCGCGGCGCAGCAGGCTCGCCCCGGCGCTTTCCTCGCCGCCGAAGCAGCAGGTGCCGTCGAACAGCCCGGGGGCGAACCACTTGAAGCCCACCGGCACTTCGGAGAGGCGGCGGCCACGGCGGCGCACCACGCGGTCGATCAGGGCGCTGCTGACAAGGGTCTTGCCGACCGCGGCATCCGTGGGCCAGTCCGGCCGGTGCGTCAGCAGGTAGTCGATCGCGACCGCGAGGTAGTGGTTGGGGTTCATCAGCCCCGCCGAGCGGGTGACGATGCCATGCCGGTCCGCGTCGGGGTCGTTGCCGAAGGCGATGTCGTACTGGTCCTTGAGCCCGATCAACCCGGCCATGGCGTAGGGGCTCGAACAATCCATGCGGATCTTGCCGTCATGGTCGACGGTCATGAAGCCGAAGGTCGGGTCGAGCCGGGGATTCACCACGGTGATGTCGAGGCCATAGATCTCGGCCACCGGCGCCCAGTAATGCAGCGCCGCCCCGCCCAGCGGATCCACGCCGAGGCGCAGCCCGGCGGCACGGATCGCGTCCATGTCGACGACATGACGCAGGTCCTCGACATAGGGCCGCACGAAGTCGCGCGCATGCGTCGTCTCCGCCGCGAATGCGGTGTCATAGGCCACCCGCCGCACCGCGCGGTTGCCCTCGCGCAGCAGCGCGTTGGCACGGTCCTGCACCCAGCGCGTGACGTCGGTGTCGGCCGGGCCGCCGTTCGGGGGGTTGTATTTGAAGCCGCCGTCTTCCGGCGGGTTGTGCGACGGCGTGATCAGGATGCCATCGGCGAGCGCCTCGCTGCGGCCGCGGTTGTGCACCAGGATGGCGCGCGAAACGACCGGTGTCGGCGTCACCCCGTCATCCGGCTGGATGATGGTTTCCACCCCGTTCGCCGCCAGCACTTCCAGTGCCGTACGCTGCGCCGCAGAGGAAAGCGCGTGGGTGTCCTTGCCCATGTAGAGCGGGCCGTCGATGCCCCGGGCCTTGCGGTGCTCGCAGATCGCCTGGGTGATCGCCAGGATATGCGCCTCGGTGAAGGAGCCATGCAGCGAGGAGCCGCGATGCCCGCTGGTGCCGAACTGCACCAGTTGGTTGGGATCGTCGGTATCGGGGCGCCTTGCGTAATACGCGTGCTCGAGCGCGGCGAGGTCGACGAGAAGCTCCTTCGGCGCCGGTTTGCCGGCGAGTGGTGAAATGCTCATGCGTCCGGGTTCTCCGTTCGGCCTCTCGGGCAAGAGGCGCAAGGATATCCGACTCGCCTGGTTCTGCCAAAGGTGTGGGACAGCCAGCAGCGGTTTATTCACAAAAGAGCGAGCAGCGTGGCGCGTCGGGCATTGCAGCCGCCGCGCCGCCGCTGTCTGATCGCCGCACGTCGCGTGCTTGGGGAGGGCAGCGAGGCATGAAGAAGCTGATCAACGCGCCGGAGGCCGTGGTGGCGGAGGCGCTGGCGGGGATGCAGGCCGCGCATGGTGACCTGCTGCGGGTCTCGTTCGACCCTGCCTTCATCGCGCGGGCCGATGCACCGGTGGCCGGCAAGGTCGCCATCGTTTCCGGCGGGGGCAGTGGCCACGAGCCGATGCATGGCGGCTTCGTTGGGCATGGCATGTTGGATGCCGCCTGCCCCGGCGCGGTGTTCACCAGTCCCACGCCCGACCAGATGCTTGCCGCCGCGCAGGCAGTGGATGGCGGCGCCGGGGTGCTGTTCATCGTCAAGAACTACACCGGCGATATCATGAATTTCGACCTCGCGGCCGAGCTGGTCCGCGACGGCGGCATCGCCGTGGAGCAGGCAGTGATCGACGACGACGTGGCGGTGCAGGACAGCCTGTACACTGCGGGGCGGCGCGGCGTCGGCACCACCGTGCTGGCCGAGAAGATCTGTGGCGCGGCTGCGGCCGAGGGCCAGGACCTTGCCGCGGTGGCGGCATTGTGCCGGCGGGTGAACGCGCAGGGCCGCAGCATGGGGACGGCGCTGACCTCCTGCACCGTGCCGCATGCCGGCAAGCCCACCTTCAGCCTCGCCGAGGACGAGATCGAGATGGGCATCGGCATCCATGGCGAGCCCGGCCGCACCCGCATGAAGCTGGCGCCCGCCGACCGCATCGCCGAGCTGCTGCTGGAACCGGTGCTGGCCGACCTGCCGTTCCGCTCAGGCGATCGCGTGCTGCTGTTCGTCAACGGCATGGGCGGCACGCCGCTGATCGAACTTTATGTGCTGTATCGCCGGGCGGCGGAGATCTGCGCGCAGCACGGCCTGGTGATCGCGCGCAATCTGGTGGGCAACTACATCACCAGCCTGGAGATGGCCGGCGCCTCGATCACGCTGCTGAAGCTCGATGCGGAGATGGAGCGCCTGTGGGATGCACCGGTGCGCACGCCGGCGCTGCGCTGGGGGATGTAAGGCGATGGCCGAGGCGATCACCCTGCCGGTTGCGACCGACTGGCTGAACCGGCTCGCCGCACGTTACGCGACGGAACGGGACTGGCTGGTGGAGCTGGATTCCGCGATCGGGGACGGTGACCACGGCGCCAATCTCGCGCGCGGCTTCGCGGCGGTGCGCGACAAGCTGCAGGCGGCGCCGCCGGCGGATGTGGCGGCGCTGTTCCGGCTGGTGGGCATGACGCTGATTTCCACCGTGGGTGGCGCCAGCGGGCCGCTCTACGGCACCTTGTTCCTGGAGGCCGGCAAGAAGGCGGCCGGCGCCGCCAGCCTGGACGTGGCCGGATGGCGTGCCTGCCTGGAGGCTGGCGTGGCCGGCATCCGCGCCCGCGGCAAGGCGGAAGCAGGCGAGAAGACCATGCTCGACGCGCTGCTGCCGGCAGTCGCAGCCCTGGACGGGACAGCGCTGCCGGCGGCGCTGCTGGCTTCCGCGGCGGCGGCGACGCATGGTTCCGACGCCACCATCCCGCTGATCGCGCGCAAGGGCCGGGCAAGCTATCTCGGCGAGCGTTCGGTGGGGCATCGCGATCCGGGCGCGGCGTCCTCGGTGATGTTGCTCGACGAACTGGCGCAGGCAGCCGCCTGATGCCGGCGCAGGTGGGGCTGCTGCTGGTCTCGCACAGCCGCCCCCTGGGTGAGGCGGTGGAAGTGCTGGCACGCCAGATGGTCGGGCCGGCGCTGCCGATTGCGGTGGCTGCGGGCGCCGGGCCGGACGGCGCCGAGCTTGGCACCGATGCCGTCGCCATCGCCGCCGCCCTGGAAGAACTTGCCGCCGATCCGCAGGCCGGGGTGCTGGTGCTGATGGATCTGGGCAGCGCCATCCTCAGTGCCGGGATGGCGCTGGAGCTGGTGGCACCAGAGATCGCCGCGCGGGTGCGGCTCTGCGCGGCTCCGCTGGTGGAAGGCGCCGTCGCGGCGGCGGTGAGTGCCGCCGCCGGGGCGTCGCTGGAGGTGGTGACGGCCGAGGCGGAGGCGGCACTTACACCCAAGCGTGACCAGCTCGGGCCGACGGAGGATGGGGCGCCGCCTGCGGAAGCAACGTCGATCGCGAAGGAGGACACAGCGGAAGATGCCGAGGTTGCCGATCCGCTCGGCCTGCATCTGCGGCCGGCAGCGCGGATCGTTGCCTGTGCCGGCGGGTTCGCGGCGCAAGTGAGCCTGCGCAATCTCGCCACCGGGGCCGGGCCGGCTTCGGCCGCAAGCCTGACGGCGCTGACCGGCCTGGGCGTGCGGGCCGGGCAGCGGGTGCGGGTTGCGGCCAGTGGGACGGATGCCGCGGCGGCGGTGGCTGCGATCGCCGGCATTTTGCGTGCGCCGCCCGGGACCCCGGCCGATGTGGAGGTTGCGCCATCGGTGCCGGTTACGGGGCGGGCGATTCCGGTGGTGCCCGGCGTGGCGTTTGGGCCTGTGCTGCGGCTTGGGACGGTACGCCCGCCGATTGCGCGCGCGCCCGTGGCCGATCCAGGGGCCGAGGCAGCCCGCCTGCGACAGGTGGTCGCGGCGAGTGCCGCCGAGATCGAAGCAGAGGTGCGGGCCGGGGTCGGTGGCGACATCCTGCTGGCGCATGCGGCGCTTCTGCGCGATCCGGCGATCCTGGAACGGGCCTTGTCGCTGGTGGCGACGCAACGTTGCCCGGCCGCTGCCGGCTGGAACGATGCGATCGAGGAAACGGCTCGCACTTATGACGGGTTGGCCGATCCGGTGCTGCGCGGGCGTGCCGCCGATGTGCGCGATGCGGGCGCGCGTGTGCTGCGGGGGTTGCTTGGTGGGGAAGCGGCGGAGCTGCCGCCGGGGCCGCCGGCGGTACTGGTGGCCGAGGACCTGCTGCCTTCGCTCGCGGCGCGGCTCGATCCGGCGCGGGTGCTGGGAGTGATTGATCGGCGCGGTGGTCCGGCCTCGCATGCGGCGATCCTGCTGCGGGGGGCCGGGATTCCGACGGTGATGGGGGCGGCCGCGCTGGTGCCCGCGACCGGCGGCGGGGTCGCTGCGCTGGATGGTGGCAGCGGCGAGGTGTGGATCGACCCCGATGACGCAACGCTGGCGCAGGTACGGCAGCGTCAGGCGTCCGCCGCATCGGTGACGGCAGGTGTTGCTCTGGTGGATGGCGTTCTGCGGCTTGCTGATGGGCGGGGTATCGAATTCTGGGCCAATGTCGCGTCGCAACGCGATGCCGAGGCCGCCGCGCGGGCGGGGGCGCGGGGCATCGGCCTGTTGCGGACCGAGATGCTGTTCCTCGACCGCGCCGATCCGCCGGATGAGGCGGAGCAGGCCGCGTTGGTGGCCGCCATCATGGAGCCGTTCCGTGGCAGGCCGGTGGTGGTGCGTACGCTCGATGCCGGGGCCGACAAGCCGTTGCCCTGGCTTGGCATGGCGCCGGAGGCGAACCCGTATCTGGGTGTGCGCGGCGTGCGATTGTTGCTGGCCCGTCCGGCGGTGTTCGAGACGCAGTTGCGGGCGCTGTTGCGGGCCGGCAGTGGGCTTGACCTGCGCATCATGCTGCCGATGGTGACCTGCGCGGAGGAAGTCACTGCGGCGCGGGCCGCGTTGGAGTGCGCCCATGCAGCGCTGGTGGCGGCGGGTCTTGCGCATGCATGGCCGGTGCCGCTCGGGATCATGGTGGAGGTGCCGGCGGCAGCGCTGGAGGCAAAGGCCTTGGCGGGCTGTGCGGATTTCTTCTCGATCGGCACGAATGATTTGACGCAGTACGTGCTGGCGGCCGAGCGGGGACATCCCGCACTCGGGCGTTTTGCCGATGCGTCACATCCGGCTGTGCTGCGGCTGTGCCGGGACGTGGTGGAAGCCGGTTGTGCCTGTGATCGCCCGGTATCGGTCTGCGGCGAGGCCGCAGGTGATCCACGGATTGCGGCCTTGCTGGTGGAGCTTGGGGTGACGCGGCTGAGCATGAGCCCCGCCGCGTTCGCTGTGGTGGCCGGGGCTTTGCGCAACTGAAGAATAGGCAGTTCCCGGCTATCTTTCTTCCTTGCGGAACGGGATCAGCAGGCTGGCCGGTGCGCGGGCATCGCGTGAGACCAGCGCCATCACCGCGATGGTCAGCACGAAGGGCAGCATGAGGAACACTTCGTAGGGCAGTTGCAGGATGTTGGCGGCCTGCAGCCGCAACTGCAGGGCTTCCAGCAGGGCGAACAGCAGGGCCCCCGCGGCGCTCCGCCAGGGCCGCCACTGGCCGAACACCACCAGGGCGATGCAGACCCAGCCGCGTCCGGACACCACGCCGAAGGTGAAGGAGCTGAACTGGGCCAGCGAGAGATAGGCGCCGCCGATGCCCATCAATGCGCCGGCCAGCACCACGGCCTGGGTACGCATCGCCGCCACGTTCACGCCGGCCGCGTCCGCCGCGCGAGGATTTTCGCCCACGGTGCGCAGGTTCAGGCCCCAGCGCGTGCGGAACAACACGAGCCCCGTCAGCGGCACGGCGAGCAATGCCAGATAGGTCAAAGCGGTCTGTTGGAACAAAGCCGGGCCAAGCCAGGGCAGTGATGCCAGTCCCGGTACCGGCAGTGGCGCGAACGGAACTACCGCAGGGGGAACAGCGGGTTGTCCAAATACCAAACGGTAGAAGAAGAACGCGAGTCCGGTCGCGAGCAGGGTCACGCCGATGCCGCAGACGTGCTGGCTGACCCCCAGGCCCACGGTGAAGCTCGCCAGCAGGGCGCCGCAGGCGGCGCCGGCGAGGGCGGCGGCCAGGATGCCCAGCCACAGGCTGCCGCTGGCATGGGCGGCGGTGAAGCCGACCATGGCGCCGAGCAGCATGGTGCCTTCGATGCCCAGGTTGAGCACGCCGGCGCGTTCGCTGAACAGCTCGCCGAGGGTGGCAAACAGCAGTGGCGTGGCGATGCGCAGCAGGGCCGCGACGAAGCCGGCTTCCAGGAAGGGTTGCAGCAGGTCAGGCATGATCGCGTCCCACTCGCAGGCGATAGGTCGCGAACAGCCGGATGCCGACCATGGCCAGCAGGGCGACGCCCTGGATGACCTGGGCCAGGTACACGGGCACCCCGGTGGCGCGCGACATCGATTCCGCCCCGGTCAGCACCATCGCGAAGAACAGCGCCGCCGGCACCACGCCGAGCGGATTCAGCTCGGCCAGCATGGCGACGACGATGCCGGCATAGCCGTAGCCCGGCGAGATGTCGGAGATGACCAGGAAATGCACTCCGCCCACCTCGCCCGCCCCGGCCAGGCCGGCGAGTGCGCCGGAGATCGCCGCGGCGGTGACAAGCACGCGGTCGACGCGGATGCCGGCGTAGCGTGCCGCCGGGGCCCCTGCCCCCACGGCCCGGATGGCAAAGCCGAGCGTGGTGCGCGCGATCAGGGCCCAGGTCAGCACCGCCGCGACCAGCGCGACCACCACGCCGAGATGCAGGTCGCTGCCGCCGAGCATCGGGAATTCCGCTTCCGGCCGGATCGGCGCGGAGCTGGGGAAGCCGCCATGCGGATCCTTCCAGGCTCCTTCCAGCAACGCCATCAGCGCGTAAAGCGTGATGGAATTGAGCAGCAGCGTGGTGACCACATCGTCCACCCGCAGCCGCACCCGCAACAAGGCGGGCAGCAGGGCGATAGCGGCGCCCCCCGCGGCCCCGGCCGCCAGCATCAGGGGAACCAGCGCCACGTCCGGCAGGATCATGCGCTGGCCGACGAACCCGGCGGCGACCGCACCGGCGAGCAGTTGCCCTTCGGCGCCGATGTTCCAGAACTTCGCGCGGAAGGCCACCGTGACCGCAAGTCCGGTGAGCACCAGCGGTGCCGTCTTGATCAGCGTCTGCTGCAGGTCGAAGCTGCTGCGCACCGGGCCAAGGAACAACTCGGCATAGGCATCCAGCACATCGGCCCCCGCCAGGCGCACCAGCGCCGCGCACAGGAGCAGGGTGACGAGGACAGCCGCCAATGGCAGCACCAGTTGCAGCCAGAGGGGCGTGGTCTCGCGGCGTTCCAGGCGCAGGTGCATCATGCCGCCTCGGCCACGCCGGCCATCAGCAGGCCGATGCGCTCGACGCTCGCCTCGGCCACGGGCAGGTCGGCGACGATGCGGCCGGCGAACATCACCGCGATGCGGTCGGAAAGCGCGAACAATTCTTCCAGGTCCTCGCTGATCAGCAGCACCCCGCCACCCGCGCGGCGCAGGTCGAGAAAGCAGCGGTGCACGCGCTCGGCGGCCCCGATATCGATGCCGCGCGTCGGCTGCGCCACCAGCAGCAGGCGCGGATTCCAGGCAAGCTCGCGTGCCAGCAGCGCCTTTTGCAGATTGCCGCCAGAAAGCGTGCCACTGCGCGCCTGCGGCCCGCTGGTGCGGATATCGAAGCGGAAGATCTGCTCCTGGGCGAAACGCCGCATGGCGGCGCGGTCGAGCAGGCCGAAGCGGCTGAACGGCTTCTGGCCGAAGCGTGGCAGCGCCATGCTCTCGGCCAGTGACAGGCTGGGGATCATGCCGGTGACCAGCCGGTCCTCCGGCACGCGACCGATCCCCCGTGCCTGCATCTCCCTGGGATCGGGACGCGGCACGGGGACCCCTTCCACCAGCACGCGGCCCCGTTCCGGCGACAGCACGCCGGCAACAAGGTCCGCGAGTTCCCGCTGGCCGTTGCCGGCGACCCCGGCGATGCCGACGATCTCATGCGCGCGCACTGTCAGCGAAACCTCGTGCAGCGCACTGCGGCCCCGGCGGGCGGAGACGGTCTCGATCTGCAGCAGGGGACGGCCTGGCGCGAGCGCCTCGCGCACCGGCGGCGCCAGTTCCCGCCCGCACATCATGCGCGCCAGACCGGCCCTTGACAGCGTGCCGTCGTTGTCGCACGCCGCCACCACGCGGCCATGGCGCAGCACGGTGATGCGCGAGGTGAGATCAAGCACTTCGCCAAGTTTGTGGCTGATGAAGATCACGCCGAGCCCACGCGCCGCCATCGCCCGCAAGGCGGCGAACAGGCCACGGCTTTCCTCGGGCGTCAGCGTGGCGGTGGGCTCGTCCAGCACCAGCACGCGCGCGCCACGCACCAGGCTCTTGGCGATCTCGACCCGCTGCTGCTCACCCACCGACAGGTCACCGACCAGCGCATCCGGGGCGAGCATGAGACGGAAGTCACGGCCGATTGCTTCCAGCCGCGCCAGCGCGGTGGCGCGGTCGAGGCCACGGCCGACCAGCAGATTTTCCAGCACGGTGTGTCGCGGCACGAGCTGGAAATGCTGGTGCACCATGCCGATGCCAAGCCGCAGCGCATCCGCGGAACTGGCGACGCGCACGGGACGACCATCCACCTCGATCGATCCCGCATCGGCCGCATAGGTGCCGAACAGGATGTTCATCAACGTGGTCTTGCCGGCACCGTTCTCGCCCAGCAAACCCAGGATCTCGCCGGCATGGACCGTGAGATCGATCCCGGCGCAGGCCTGCACCGTGCCGAAACGCTTGGAAATCCCGCGCATGGCGACCAGCGCGCCGGGGCGCTGCCCCGGACCCCGGCAGGGGCTCTGCCCCTGCACCTCGCCAAGGGCCGGAGGCCCTTGGATCCCGGACATGAATGCTACTCGGATTTCGGCGTGGTCTCGATCACCGGTACGCGGAACGTGCCGTCGATGATCTCGGCCTGCTTCTGCGCCACCAGCTTGCGCACATCGGCGGGCAGCTTCTGCTCCCAGGCATGGAACGGGGCCAGCTTCGCGCCACCCTTGGCCATGAAGGAGAAACTGCCGAGATCCTGCGCGGTGAACACACCGGCCTTCACCATCTTCACCACCGCGTCGATCGTCGGCCACATATCCCAGACCGGGCCGGTGATGACCGTGTCCGGCGCCAGCGCCGATTGGTCGGACATGTTGGAGATGGCCAGGATGTTTCGTTCCTTTGCCGCCTCGATGACGCCGAAGCGCTCGGCGAAGATCACGTCCACCCCGGCCTCGATCTGCGCGACCGCGGCTTCCTTTGCCTTGGGGGGATCGAAGAACGAACCGATGAAGGTGACCTTGCACTTCACGTCCGGACGGGCATCACGGGCGCCGAGATTGAAGGCATTCACCAGCCGGGCGACCTCCGGGATGTCCATGGCGGCGACCGAGCCGACCACGCCCGACTTCGTCATCTTGCCGGCGATCATGCCGCTGAGATAGGCGGGCTCGTGAATCCAGTTGTCGAATACGCTGAAATTCGGATTGACCGGGCCCTGGCCGGAGCCGAAGGCAAAGGCTACCTTGGGATAGGATCGCGCGACGCGGCGGGCGATGGTTTCGGCGGCGAAGGCGTCACCCACCACCAGGGCACAGCCCTTCTCGGCATATTCGCGCATCACCCGGCCGAAATCGGCGGCGGCGACGTGCTCGGACCATTGATAGGCGATGCCGTGCACCTTCTGCGCCTGCACCAGGGCGACATGGATCTGGTGGTCCCACGGCTCCTCGATCGGGGTGGAGAAGATGGCGCCCACCTTCAGCGGTGCCGCGGCATGCCCGCGCGCCGGCAGGGCCCCGAGCAGGGTGGCAGCGCCAAGCGTCAGCGCGCCGCGGCGGCCGAGGCCGGCGGGGGAATCGGTTCGAGTCGTCATTGATATGCCTTCACCCTGGGATGCGCCCGGTTTGGACCTGCGGGCAGCGAACGACACCCCGCGCAGGAAAACCCGCGGAGAGGCAAATATCGTGCCGAAGGCGGCGCGCTCGTGCTCACGGCCGCGCAGTCTGGCGGATGGGCGAGCCGGGGCCAAGCCGTCATAATCATGACCAGATCGCCCGAGCGCGGAGGCCCTGATGAGCTTCGACCTGATCATCCATGACGCCTGCCTGCCGGATGGGCAGCGTGGCGTGGACATCGCCTGCGCCCAGGGCAGGATCCAGGCCGTCGCCCCCGGCATCACCGCCGCCGCCGGGCGGGTGATCGATGCCGGCGGGCGACTGGTCTCGCCGCCTTTCGTGGATGCTCATTTCCATCTCGATTCGACCCTTTCGCTCGGGCTGCCGCGGCTGAACCAGTCCGGCACCTTGCTGGAGGGGATCGCGCTGTGGGGGGAACTGAAGCCGACCCTGACCCGGGAGGCAGTGGTGGAACGCGCCCTGCGCTACTGTGACCTGGCGGTGGCGCAGGGGCTGCTGGCGATTCGCAGCCATGTGGATGTCTGCGACCCACGCCTGCTCGCGGTCGAGGCCCTGCTGGAGGTGCGCGAGTGCGTCCGGCCCTGGATCGACCTGCAACTGGTCGCCTTTCCGCAGGACGGCTATCTACGCGCACCCGGGGCCGCGGCCAACCTGGAGCGGGCGCTCGACATGGGCGTGGACGTGGTTGGCGGCATCCCGCATTTCGAGCGGACCATGGCCGATGGCGCGGAGTCGGTGCGCGCGCTCTGTGCCATCGCCGCACGCCGTGGCCTGATGGTGGACATGCATTGCGACGAGAGCGATGACCCGCACTCGCGCCACATCGAGACCCTGGCCGCCGAGACGCAGCGCCTGGGCCTGGCGGGCCGCGTGGCCGGGTCGCATCTGACCTCGATGCATTCGATGGACAATTACTACGTCTCGAAGCTGCTGCCGCTGATGGCGGAGGCCGGGGTCGCCGCGATCGCCAATCCGCTGATCAACATCACGCTGCAGGGGCGGCACGACACCTATCCCAAGCGGCGCGGCATGACGCGGGTGCCGGAGCTGCGTCAGGCGGGGGTCACGGTGGCGTTCGGTCATGACTGCGTGATGGATCCCTGGTACCCGCTCGGCGGCGCGGACATGCTGGACGTGGCGCATATGGGGCTGCACGTGGGCATGATGACCAGCCGCGAAGGCATGCGGTTTTGTTTTGATGCGGTGACGACCAATGCCGCGCGCATCCTCGGGCTGGCGGAGTATGGCCTGTCACCGGGGTGTCATGCCGACATGGTGCTGCTGGACGCGGCCGATCCGATCGAGGCGATCCGCCTGCGCGCCGCGCGGCTTGCCGTGGTGCGACGCGGAACCGTCATTGCGGAATCGCCGCCGCGTCACACGCGGCTGCATCTGCCCGGCCGGCCGGCGGCGGTGGCGCAGGCCGGGTACGCCCCGCCCTGAGCGGTAGCAGCGGACCACTGGCCCCGACGCTGCGGTGCGACCCACGGGAACGTCATCCGGCCCGGGACGATGCCATCTCCCCGGCGCCGGACCCGACCGGTATCAAAAGGAGGTGCCACGACGCAGCCGCCGCCGGTGGCCGTGGTCGTGCACAGGTCGGGGACGGGAGGGGGCATTCATGACCGGACACGTCTACAAGATGATCGACCTCGTTGGCACCTCGCGTGAGAGCGTCTCGGACGCGATCCAGGTGGCCATTGCCAGGGCCGCCGAGACAGTTCGCAACATCCGCTGGTTCGAGGTGGTCCAGGTGCGGGGCGAGGTGGTGGACGGCAAGGTCGGCCATTACCAGGTGACGCTCAAGGTCGGCTTCACCCTCGAAGAGGCATAACCAAAGGTCGAGGCTGTGCCGGAGGGTCCTCACCGGCCCGGCCATGCCGGGCGGCGGTGCCTCAGGGGGCTTGTTCTCCGCCACCCATGCGTGGAACCATGACCGGGATCGCCATCCCGGGCGAGCGGGACGGTGCATGCGGCCTCCCTGCGGGGTCGTCTGTCCGATTGGGCCGGATTTCGAACGAATGCGGGTTCGCATCCGATCAAATGGCTGTATCCTGTCCGCTCGGCAGAAGGCATACTCCGGAGCAGGGAAGCGGTGCGGTCAGCGTCGCCGGCATGGCGATCCGAACTGATCGCAACGGGTCCAGACACCTCGGTTGCTGCTGTCCGTGGTTTCAGGGCATTTTCGAATGAATGCCATCGCGCCGGGGGGATGCCGGCCACTGATCAGGCGCCGTTCGCCTTCTCTCAACCCACGGCGATACCGGCGCGCCAATCGGGAAGGATCGCATGATGGATGCTATTGCAACCGCACCAGACACCATCACCAACAAGAAGCTGCTTGCCTGGGTCAACGAGATGGCCGCTCTCTGCAAGCCCGATACGGTTGTCTGGACCGACGGCTCGCAGGCGGAATACGACCGGCTTTGCGAGATGATGGTGAAGGCGGGCACCTTCATCCGGCTCAACCCGGAGAAGCGCCCGAATTCGTTCCTCGCGCGCTCTCATCCATCCGACGTCGGGCGGGTGGAGGACCGGACCTTCATCTGTTCGCTAAACCGGGAAGACGCCGGCCCGACCAATAACTGGGCACCGCCGGCAGAGATGCGTGCCACGTTGAACGGGCTGTTCGACGGCTGCATGCGCGGCCGCACCATGTATGTCATTCCGTTCAGCATGGGGCCGATCGGCTCACCCATTGCCAAGATCGGGGTGCAGATCACCGACAGCCCCTACGTCGTCGCCAACATGAAGATCATGACACGCATGGGCAAGGCGGTGCTCGATGCGCTTGGCGACGGCCCGTTCATCCCCTGCATGCATTCGGTGGGCGCGCCGCTCGCACCGGGCCAGGCCGACGTGCCCTGGCCCTGCGAGGCCGACATCAACCGCAAGTACATCGTCCATTTCCCCGAGACCTACGAGATCTGGTCCTATGGCTCGGGCTATGGCGGCAACGCCCTGCTTGGGAAGAAGTGCCTGGCCCTGCGCATCGCCTCGGTGATGGCCCGCCACGAGGGCTGGATGGCCGAGCACATGCTGATCATGGGCATCGAATCCCCGGAAGGCGAAAAGACCTATCTCGGTGCCGCCTTCCCCAGCGCCTGCGGCAAGACCAACCTCGCCATGCTGGTGCCGCCGGCCGCGCTGACCGGCTGGAAGGTCACCACGGTCGGCGACGACATCGCCTGGATCAAGAAAAGCGAAGACGGCCAGTTGCGGGCGATCAACCCCGAGGCCGGCTTCTTCGGCGTTGCCCCCGGCACCAACCTCAAGTCGAATCCCAACGCGGTGGCGAGCTTCGAGCGCAACGCGATCTTCACCAACACCGCCCTGACCGATGATGGCGATGTCTGGTGGGAGGGCATGACTGATGAGGTGCCGGCGCATCTGATCGACTGGACCGGCAAGGACTGGACGCCGCAAAGCGGCCGCCCGGCGGCGCATCCAAACGCGCGCTTCACTGCCCCGGCCAGCCAGTGCCCGAGCCTTGATCCGGACTGGGAGAAGCCAGAAGGTGTGCCGATCCGCGCCTTCGTGTTCGGCGGGCGCATGAGCAAGAACATGCCGCTGGTGTTCCAGGCCTTCAACTGGGCGCATGGCGTCTATCTTGCCGCCACCATGGGATCGGAGGCGACGGCGGCGGCGATCGGCGTTACCTCGATGCGGCGCGACCCGATGGCGATGTTGCCGTTCTGTGGCTACAACATGGCCGATTATTTCAGTCACTGGCTGAACATCGGCCGGCGCGTGGCCAACCCGCCGCGGATCTTCCGGGTCAACTGGTTCCGCAAGGACGAGAACGGCAAGTTCCTGTGGCCGGGCTTCGGCGAGAACATGCGCGTGCTGAAGTGGATCGTCGACCGCGTGCACGGCCGTGGCTACGGCGTGGAGAGCCCGATCGGCTGGATGCCGCGCCGCGAAGATATCGACTGGCGTGGGTTGGATTACGATTCCGATACATTCTACGAGCTGATGGCGGTCGGCCGCGAGGCCGGGACGCAGGAAGCACGCTCGCACGAGGAACTGTTCGACCGCTTCTTTGACCGGCTGCCCAAGGAATTCATCTTCGAGCGAGAGCTGCTGCGTTCGCGGCTGTGGCGCTCGGCGGATCGTTGGGAGCTGGCACACGAAGCCTGAGCCGCACAGCTCGGATCTGCCTGCAGGCAGGGTGAAACCAGGGACGGGTGGCTTGCCACCCGTCCTTCGGCGTCGCCGATGTGTCACGGGGAATCGGACTCGTGATTTTTCGTACCCTTCAACGGATCCCGGCACTGTTGAGCAATCGACCGTGATGAGGGACACTGTGCGTCATGGAAGACGCAGGATGCCGGCGAAAGGGCAAAGAGTGACGGGGACCTTGCGTCCATACCGCCATGCTCGTCCGGCAAGACGAAACACAGGAGGGCGTCCATGCTTGGCAGGCTGAACCATGTCGCGATCGCCGTGCCCGATCTCGAGGCGGCGGCCCGGACCTATCGCGAGAAGCTCGGTGCCACGGTGTCCGACCCGCTGCCGCAGCCCGCGCACGGTGTCACCGTGGTCTTCGTCGATGTCGACAACACCCGCATCGAG
Source organism: Rhodovastum atsumiense (assembly GCF_937425535.1). NCBI lineage: Bacteria > Pseudomonadati > Pseudomonadota > Alphaproteobacteria > Acetobacterales > Acetobacteraceae > Rhodovastum > Rhodovastum atsumiense. The sequence goes on along the minus strand of NZ_OW485601.1, from coordinate 2,250,940 downwards.
CTGATCAACCCGCTGGGCGAGCGCTCGCCGATCGCGGCCTTTCTTGAAAAGAATCCCTCGGGCGGCATCCATCACATGTGTTTCGAGGTGGACGATATCCTGGTCGCCCGCGACCAGTTGAAATCCGTCGGATTGCGGGTGCTGGGCGACGGCGAGCCGAAGATCGGCGCGCATGACAAGCCGGTCCTGTTCCTGCATCCAAAGGATCTCAACGGCACGCTGGTGGAGCTGCAGCAGGCCTGACGCAACGATGCGGGCACCGCCGCGAGGGCGGTGCCTGGCGATGCAACGACGGGTGGAAAGAATGACGCTGTCTGCCAAGCTTTTGGAAGAACTGCGCGAGCGCAGCGCCAGGATCGCCACTGCTGGCGGCGAGGACAAGGCCAAGGCCCGCCACGAGCTGGGGCAACTCACCGCCCGCGAGCGGCTGAATGGGCTGTTCCAGGAGGGCACCTTCCAGGAAATCGGCATGCATATTCGCGCCAACCCGCAGGGTGGCGTGACCAAGGACTTCCCGGCCGATGGCGTGGTGGCCGGCACCGGCTATGTCGATGGTCGGCCGGTCGCTTCCTTCAGCCAGGATTTCATGGTGGCCGCCGGCACGCTCGGGAAGATGCATGCCGCCAAGATCGTGCGGGCCATGCAGCTTGCCGGCCGCGCCGGGATGCCGGTGGTGGCGTTCAACGACTCCGGCGGGGCGCGCATCCAGGAAGCGGTGGACGCGCTCTCGGGCTATGGCGAGGTGTTCTTCCAGAACGTCCTGCTCTCGGGCGTGGTGCCGCAGATCGCGGTGGTCTGCGGGCCCTGCGCGGGGGGCGCGGCCTATTCGCCGGCGCTGATGGACTTCGTCGTCATGACCCGCAACAACGCCCGCATGTTCATCACCGGCCCGGAGGTGATCAAGGCGGTGACCGGGCGAACGGTGACGATGGACGAGGTCGGCGGCGCGGCGATGCATGCCGCGGTCAGCGGCAACGTGCATTTCCTCGCCGAGGACGATGCCCATGCCGTTTCCCTGGTGCGTCGGCTGCTCAGCTACCTGCCGTCCAACAACGCCGAGGATCCGCCGCACCGGCCGAGCCTGGACATCGACGAGACACCCGACCTCGCCATCCACGACCTGATCCCCGATGACCCGACGCTGCCGATGGATGTGCGGCCGGTGATCGCGAGGCTGGTCGATGACGGCGAGCTGCTGGAAGTGCATGCCGACTTCGCCGGCAACCTGATCGTCGGCTTCGCCCGCATCGGCGGCTTCGTGGTGGGGCTGATCGCCAACCAGTCGCTGGTGAAGGCGGGCGCGCTGGACATCGACGCCGCCGACAAGGGGGCCCGCTTCATCCGCTTCTGCAACGCCTTCAACATCCCGCTGGTCACGCTGGTCGACGTGCCCGGCTTCCTGCCGGGCGTGGAGCAGGAGCGCGGCGGCATCATCCGCCATGGCGCCAAGATGCTGTTCGCCTATGCCTCGGCGACGGTGCCGAAGGTCACGGTGATCCTGCGCAAGGCCTATGGCGGGTCCTATCTTGCCATGTGCAGCCAGGAAATGGGGGCGGATTTCGTCTATGCCTGGCCGACCGCCGAGATCGCGGTGATGGGGGCCGAAGGCGCGGTCAACGTGCTCTACAGCAAGGAACTGAAGGCCGCCGAGGATCGTCGCGCCAAGGCCGCCGAGCTGGCCGCTGCCTATCGCGCCGAATTCGCGACACCCTATCTGTCCGCCGGCCACGGCTACATCACCGATGTGATCGATCCGGCGGCGACCCGCTGGACGGTGGTGCTGTCGCTGCGCAAGGCCGCGACCAAGCGAGAGACCCGGCCGCCCAAGAAGCACGGCAACATCCCGCTGTAGCGCGCAGGGCAAGGAGGTTTCCCCCATGTATGAGCCCCTCTTCCGCGGCCAGATCGGTGACTGGCTGGCCGTCATCGGGCTGCTGAGCTGCTTCTACTGGGGATGGCGCCTGCTCGTGGCGCTGATCCGCTACGCGCAGGACTCGCCGACCGACACCCGCGCCCCCACGACCGAGCTGGTCTCGGCGCGGGCCGCGGTGGCGGCGACCTCCCCGCCCGGGCTTGCCGAGGATCTGCCGGTGATCGCAGCCGCGGTCGCTGCCATGTTCGACAGCCATCGCATCGTGCATATCGAGGACACTGCCCGTGGGCAGGTCTGGTCCTCGCAGGGACGGTGGCTGCACCAGACATCCCATCGCCCCCACTGAGCCGGCCGGCGCGGAACCAGGACGAAACGCTCATGCCATCGCCAACCCGCCGCCCGGCCCTGAATGAAGATGCAAGCCCGCAGCGGTTTGCGTCGCCAGACGCCTGAACCCGGAAAATCGAGGAGCCATGCAGAGGACTTTTCGGATCACCGTCGATGGCCGCAGCTACAATGTCGTCGTCGAGGATCTCACCGCACCGGCCCAGCCGGGCGCGCCGCAGCCGGCTTCAGCCCCTGCTGCATCCGTCGTTCCCGCCGCCGCTCCGTCGGCGGCAGCCCCAGCCCCGGCTGCGGCGTCCCCGGTGGCCGTGCTGGAGGGCGGCGGCGCCGGTGCCGAGGTCGCACCCCTGGCCGGCGTCGTGGTCGCCATCGACGCGCATGTCGGGCAGGCGGTGAAGCCGGGTGACCGGATCGCCACCATCGAGGCGATGAAGATGAAAACCTTTGTGCTCGCCAAGAATTCGGGCACGGTCACCACCATTGCCGTCAAGCCGAATGACAGCGTCGAAACCGGCCAGGTGCTGATGACGCTGGGCTGACACCGAAGACCATGCAAGCCGGCGCCCCAGCCCGGGTCGGCCACAGGAGGCTCGAATGATCGTTCCGGATTCGCTGCAAGGTGCCATCATCCTGAGCGTGATCGATTTCTTCCTCAGCATCGTCATGATCGGCGGCATCGGTGTGGTGCTCGCGCTGCTGCCGCTGCTCAACCGGGTCGTCCGGCTCGATGACGACAGCCTCCGCCATCACTGAGCCGAAAGGAGGTTGACCGTCATGTTCAGCCAGTTCGAGGCCTTCTTCGCGGCGCTCGCGGCCCAGACCGGCCTTGCCCATTTCTGGTGGGGCAACCTGGTGATGATCGCCGTTGGCATCACCATGATCGGGCTGGCGATCATCAAGAAATACGAGCCGCTGCTGCTCGTCGGCATCGGCTTCTCCTGCGTCGTCTCCAATGTCCCGGGGTCCGACCTGATCCTGGAAGGAGGGCTGTTCCACTACGCCTACAAGGGCGTGGAACTGCTGATCCTGCCGCCGCTGATCTTCTTCGGCGTCGGCGCGATGACCGATTTCGGGCCGATGATCGCCAACCCGAAGCTGGTGGTGTTGGGCGCGGCCGCGCATCTGGGCATCTTCGTCGCCTTGATTTTCGCCAAGGTGATGGGCTTCACCATCAACGAGGCCGGTGCGATCGGCATCATCGGCGGTGCCGACGGGCCGATGGCGATCTTCATGGCAGTGAAGCTGGCGCCGCATCTGCTGCCGCAGATCTCGGTCGCCGCCTATTCCTACATGGCGCTGATGCCGCTGATCCAGCCGCCGGTGATGAGGCTGCTGACCAGCAAGCGCGAGCGCATGATCCGCATGCCGCAGATGCGCCCGGTCTCGCGCATCGAGCGGATCGCCTTCCCCGTCGTCATCGCCATCATCGTCAACCTGTTCCTGCCGCCGGTGGCGCCGCTGATCACCATGCTGATGCTGGGCAACCTGTTCCGCGAGGTGCTGGTGACGGAACGCCTGGCGCGGACCGCCGCGAATGGCGTGATGAACGTGGTGATCGTGATCCTGACGGTGGCAATCGGCTCCACCATGGCGGCCGACCGCTTCCTGACCGTGCAGACCATCATGATCGTGTTCCTGGGGCTGGTGGCCTTCGTCTTCGGCACCGCTTCCGGCGTGCTGGGCGCGAAGGTCATGAACCTGTTCCTCAAGGAGCCGATCAACCCACTGCTCGGTTCGGCCGGCATCGCTTCTGTGCCGATCGCGGCGCGCGTGACGCATGTGGTGGCGCTGAAGGACGATCCGGAAAACTTCCTGATCTATCATGCGATGGGGCCGAATCTGGCCGGCGTGTTCGGCACGGCCCTGTCGGGCGGGATCATGCTGGCGCTGCTGATGCCGTCGTAAGATCCGGGGCGCTGCCCCGGCCCCGGCAGGAGGCTCCGCCTCCTGCACTTCCACCAAGGGCTTCGCCCTTGGAACCCGATTTTCTGTGCCGCGCAGCGCTAGTGGGGTGCAGGGGCCTTGTGGCCCCTGCTGGGTCCAGGGCAAAGCCCTGGCCTTGCTTACTTCAGAGACGGCAACCCAAGTGCCCCCAGGATCATATCGGCCCCGCTCATCGGCGAGAGCGTGCCGGCCCGCACTTCGATTTCGACCTCGGCCGCGGTTCGTCCGATCATGTCGCCGGCCCGCAGCATGGTGCGGATATGCTGGTCGACCAGTGACCACATCCACACCGTGTTCTGCCGGGCGCGGCGGGCCGCCAACGACCCGGAGCGTTCGCGTTCGGCCTGACGGTCGCTGATGGCCTGCCAGATTTCTGCGAGTCCGGTGCCTTCCAGGGCGCTGCAGGTGGTCACCACTGGTTCCGGCTCCCCAGGCTCGCACAGCAGGTGCATGGCGAAGCTGTACTGGGTTGCCGCCCGCCGGGCCGCGGTGACGTTGCTGCCATCGGCCTTGGTGATGGCGATCATGTCGGCCAGTTCCAGCAGGCCGCGCTTGATGCCCTGCAATTCGTCGCCGGCACCGGCCAGCATCAGCACCAGCAGGAAATCCGTCATGTCGGCGACCGAGACCTCGGACTGGCCGACGCCGACGGTCTCGATCAGCACCACGTCGTAGCCGGCCGCCTCGCACAGCAGCATGGTCTCGCGCGTGGTCCGGGCGATGCCGCCGAGCACCAGCCCGCTCGGCGAGGGGCGGATGAAGGCGTTGGGATCGGCGCTCAGCCGCGTCATGCGGGTCTTGTCGCCGAGCAGGCTGCCGCCGGAGCGGGTGGAGGACGGATCGATCGACAGCACCGCGACGCGATGGCCGCGCGCGGTGAGCCAACTGCCGAGCGCCTCGATCAGGGCGCTCTTGCCCGCGCCGGGCACCCCGGTCAGGCCGACGCGGATGGCGCGGCCGGTGTGCGGCAGCAACCGGTTGATCAATTCGGCGGCCATCGCCTGATGCTCGGGCCGGCGTGATTCCACCAGGGTGATGGCGCGGGCGAGCATGCCGCGGTTGCGGGCGAGCAGTCCCGCGGCGTACTCGTCGACCCCTGGCCCACGCCGGGGCGCCGGCTCGGTCATCGCGGACATGCGCGCTGTCAGTCCGCCGCCGCCCGCCGGTCCAGCATGTCCAGCAGGGCCCCGGCGGAGTCGGCGATCACCGAACCGGGCCCGAAGATCGCGTCGATGCCGTTGCGCCGCAGCTCGTCGTAGTCCTGCGGCGGGATCACGCCGCCGGCCACCACCAGGATATGCGGCGCGCCGAGGGCGACCAAAGCGCGCTTGAGCGCCGGGATCAGCGTCAGGTGCCCGGCCGCCAGCGAGCTCGCGCCGACGATGTGCACGTCGTTGTCCACCGCTGCCTGCGCGGCTTCCTCGGGGGTCTGGAACAGCGGGCCGATATCCACATCGAAGCCCAGATCGGCGAAGGCCGAGGCGACCACCTGCTGGCCGCGGTCATGCCCATCCTGGCCGAGCTTGGCGACCAGGATGCGCGGGCGTCGTCCCTCGGCCTCCAGGAAGGCGTCGACCCTTTCGCGGATGCGCTGCACGATGGTGATGCCTTCTCCCATCTGGCGGGCGTAGACGCCGGTGGCGAGCTGGGGCTGCGGCTGGAAGCGGCCATAGACCTTTTCCAGTGCGTCGCTGATCTCGCCGACGCTGGCCTTCAGCCGGGCCGCCTCGATCGACAGCGCGAGCAGGTTGCCCTCGCCGCTGCGGGCGCTGGCGGTCAGCGCCTCCAGCGCCGCGGTCACCGCGTTTTGGTCGCGCGACGCCCGCAGTTCCTGCAGCCGGCGGATCTGCGCCTCGCGCACCGCGGTGTTGTCGATCTTCAGCACGTTGATCGGATCGTCATGCGTGGGCCGGTAGCGGTTGAGCCCGACGATGGTTTGCTGGCCGCTGTCGATCAGCGCCTGGGTGCGGGCCGCGGCGTCGGCGATGCGCATCTTCGGCAGCCCGGCCTCAATGGCCTTGGTCATGCCGCCATGCTCCTCGCATTCGACGATATGGCTCCAGGCCTTCTGGGCGAGCTCGTTGGTCAGCCATTCGACGTAGTAGCTGCCGCCCCAGGGATCGATCACCAGGTCGGTGTCGGTTTCCTCCTGCAGGAAAAGCTGGGTGTTGCGGGCGATGTTGGCGGAGAATTCGGTCGGCAGGCCGAGCGCCTCGTCCAGCGAATTGGAATGCAGGCTTTGCGTCTGGCCCTGGGTCGCCGCCATGGCCTCGACGCAGGTGCGCACGACGTTGTTGAATACGTCCTGCGCCGTCAGGCTCCAGCCGCTGGTCTGGCTGTGCGTGCGCAGCGACAGGCTCTTGGGGTTGTGCGGGTCGAACTGATTGACGATCTTCGCCCACAGCATGCGCGCGGCGCGCATCTTGGCGACTTCCATCATGACGTTCTTGCCGATCGACCAGAAGAACGACAGCCGCGGCGCGAACTCGTCCACCTTCAGTCCGGCGGCGATGCCGGTGCGCAGGTATTCCAGCCCGTCCGCGAGCGTGTAGCCGAGCTCAAGGTCGGCGGTCGCCCCAGCCTCCTGCATGTGATAGCCGGAGATGCTGATGCTGTTGAACGCCGGCATATGCTGGCTGGTGTAGCGGAAGATGTCGCCCACGATCTTCATGCTTGGCGTGGGCGGATAGATGAAGGTGTTGCGGACCATGAACTCCTTGAGGATGTCGTTCTGGATGGTCCCGGTCAGTTGCGCCTGCTTCACCCCCTGCTCTTCCGCGGCGACGACGTACATCGCCAGCACCGGCAGCACGGCGCCGTTCATTGTCATCGACACGCTGATCTGATCGAGCGGCAGGCCGTCGAACAGGATGCGCATGTCAAGGATGCTGTCGATGGCGACGCCGGCCATGCCGACATCGCCGGCCACGCGCGGGTTGTCGGAATCGTAGCCACGATGCGTCGGCAGGTCGAAGGCGATGCTCAGCCCCTTCTGCCCCGCCGCCATGTTGCGCTTGTAGAACGCGTTGGAGGCCTCGGCGGTGGAGAAGCCGGCATATTGCCGTACCGTCCAGGGGCGCGTGACGTACATCGACGCGTACGGGCCGCGCACGAAAGGCGGGAAGCCCGGATAGGTATGCAGATGCTCCAACCCGGCGATATCGGCGCCGGTATAGAGCGGCCGGATGGCGATGCCTTCTTCGGTGTTCCAGGCCAGTTCGGCCGGCGGCCGCCCGGCCTGCCGCGTGGCGGCCTCCTGCCAGGATTGCGGGGCGGTGGCCGCGGGACGGACGTCCGCCCAGGACTTGGTGGCGAAGTTCGGGATCCGGCTCATTACACCGCCTCCTCCGCGCGCAGCAGCGACCACAAGGTTTCCAGGACGTCGCAGCGAACAAAGATGAACCGGTCCACGCCGGCTTCCCGGTAGGCTGCTTCCGCCGCACCGGGATTGCCGGCCAGGATGACATGGCGCGCACCGGCCGCCTTCAGCTTCGGCGCCAGCTCGGGCACCACGGCCGGGTAACGCTTGTCGGTCGAGCAGATCACCGCGACCGTGGCACCGCTCTGCGCGAAGGCAGCAGCAGCCTGTTCCACATCCGTGGCGGCCTCGTGGCCGAGCACCTCGAAGCCGCCGCTCTCGAACAGGTTGCGGCTGAAGTTGCGGCGGGCCGTCTGCTCGGCGATGCTGCCGATGCCGGCGAGCCACACGCGCGGCGGATGGCCCTTGCGGGTCGCGAAAGCCTCGGCGGCGTCACGCAGGTCTTCGAAGGCTTCGTCGTAGGGATGCACGACCAGCGGCGACACATGGGCCGGCTCGCTGCCCGGCGGCACCAGCGCAGCGGCGATTTCGCCCAGGGTCGCACCGGCTTGGGCCGCCGCGATCGCGGCCGCGGTCCGTCCGTCCTGGGAGGCGGCGAGCGCGGCCAGCGCCGTACCCGATGCGTGCCCCGACCGCCACGCCGCCAGCTTCCGGGCCGTGGCGTCGCGCAGGGCGGCCCGGTCGATCACCTGTTGCGGCGTGCGCAATTCGTGGATGCTGGGATGCTCACTGATGCCGGTGATCGGCACCTTGCGGCTGGCGATGTCACGCTCGCGTTTCGTCTCGACGGCGGCGATGCGCTCTGCCACCCAGCCGTTGGCGATGGCTGCGATCATGCCGCCCTGCGCCTCGATCTGCTGGAACAGCGCCCAGGCCTGTTCAACGAAGGTTTGCGTATACCACTCGATGTACCAGGCCCCGCCGGCCGGATCGACGACATGGTTGAGGTGGCATTCCTCGGCCAGCACGATCTGCGTGTTGCGGGCGTTGCGCCGGCTTTGCTCTGTGCTGATGCCGGTCGGCGCGTCGAAGGGAATGGTGGTGATGGCCTCGGCGCTGGCGATCGCGCCGGCATAGGCGGCCACGGTGTTGCGCAGGATGTTGACGGACTGGCCGCGCGTGGTCAGCACGCGGCGCCCGGTCGCGACCCGCATCCGCATGGCCTGCGCGTCCGGGGTGCCTCCGGCGGCCGCCACCACCGCGGCCCACAGCACCCGTGCCGCCCGCAGCTTGGCAATTGCCTGGTAGAACCGGGCGCCGACACTGATGCTGAACTGGATCTGCCGGGCGGCCAGGCTCACGTCGAGCCCCGCATCGGTCAGCGCCCGCAGGTAGGCGACCCCGCTCCCGAGCAGGAATGCCAGGTCCTGCACCGAATTCGCGCCGGCATCATGATAAGGCGAGGTGTTCACCTCGACCGCGGTCATGCGCGGTGCGTTCGCCGCGGTCCACGAAGCAAGGTCGGCGGTGTCGGCGAGCGCCCGTTCCACCGGCACCGGCAGGCTGCCATCATGCATCAGCGTGCCGAGCGGATCGGCGTTGAAGCCGCCGAGCAGCCGGTCGGGCGTGACGCCGTTGGCCTGCGCCGTGGCGACATAGAGCGCCGCGGCCGGCAGGAAGGCCGCGCCCGCATGCAGCCATGCCCCGGCGACGTCGAGCCGGATCTTGTCCAGCACCTGCGCCAGATCGGCCGTGGTGGAGATCGCGACGCCATCCCGGCCGAACCACTGCCCGGCCTGCGGGGCGTCGGCATCGAGGCCGTGCCATGCGGCCGCATCCAGGCGCAGCGACACCGAAGTGCCGCCCCCCGCGAGATCATCAAGGATCTGCGCATTCGCCTGCGCCGGATCGGGATGATCGGGTTCCTGGCGGATGTCCCAGCCCTGCAGACGGTTGCCCAGGACCGAGGCCGCACGGGCGAAGGGCGGATGGCCCGGTACGCCGGACGGATCCTCGCGGGTCGGGAAGATGTCCTCGGTGTAGAGCGGCTGTAGCTCGATTCCCTCGTAGCCGCGCGAGATCATGCGTTTCTCGAAGGGAGCCCCTTTGAGATCGCCTTCCACGGCCTTGCGCCAGTCGGCGTAGCTGACCTCGGGGAAATCCGCGCCGAGTTGAAAATGCCTGGTAATCACCCCACCCCCCCTGATCGTCTCCGGTTGGGCGGGTGGTCCGGAATGGACGCACCCTGCCGGCGGGGGGAGTATAGGAAGGCCGGCGCGGCCTTCAAACACGTTTAGCGCGTCCCCTCGTCACCGGGGGGACGCCGCCGCATCATCGCGCCTTGCGAAAGTTCCGGATTTCGCCGCAGGATATCAGTTTGCCATCATGGCTTTCACGAACAGCGGCACATTGTGACGGAACATTTTCAGATAAGTATCCGCGGGCCCGCCCGGCTGTGAGAGCGCGTCGGAATAGACTGCCGGGCCGAGCACGGCGCCGCTTTCCCGTGCCACCGTGCGAGCGATGCGCGGGCTCGTCATGTTCTCCACGAAGACGGCCTTGATGCCTTCCTCATGGATGAGTTTCACCAATGCCGCGATGCTCGCCGCGGAGGGTTCCGATTCGGTGCTGATGCCTTCGATGCCATGGAACTCGATCCCGTAACGTGCCCCGAAATAGCCGAACGCATCGTGGCTGGTGAGAATGCGGCGCTTGCCGGGAGGCACTGCGGCAATCTGCTTTTCGATCCAGGCATCGGTCTCGGCGATGCGACGGGCATAGTCGGCGGCCGCAGCCCGGAACGCCGCCGCATGGTCGGGCACTGCCTTGGCCAGTCCCTCGCCGATGTTGCGGGCATAGATGACGCCGTTGCGCGGATCCTGCCAGGCATGCGGATCGGTTGCCACTTGCCCGCTTTCCTCGCGCATGGTCCGCGACGTCACGCCCTCGGTCGTGGTGACGACCGGCCCCTGATAGCCGGAGGCCGGCAGCAGGCGTTGCATCCACCCTTCGAAGGCAAGGCCGTTGATCACCACAAGACGTGCGCTGTGTACCGCCTGTAGATCGGAGGGGCGCGGCTCGTAGGTGTGGGCATCGCCATCGGGTGGTACCAGGGAGCGCACCGAGACGGCCGAGCCGCCGATCTGGCGAACCATGTCGGCGAGAATGGAGAAACTGGCCACGACCGGCACGGTCTGCTCTGCGCGTGCGATGGGGCCGGCGATGGCGGCTCCGGCCAGAGTGAACAGCATCCTGCGTCGATACATGGCGCCTTCCTTTGCATCTGCATTCGCCGGATGCCGGCACGGTGGGGAGTGGACCAGGCGGTTCCGTCGCTGACCTTGAGTGTAATGTTATAACGTTATATCCCTGGCGTCCAGGCCCGTGGCGGATGGCGGCGGTTGAAGCCGCCCCCGCGCGCCACAGGTCATGGTCGCGAGGACGAACCCGTTTCATGGAGGCAGTGCATGGGCGACGAGACCGCGACATCCATGCTGAAGCGTCAGGCCGCGGAGCACGCCGTGGCGTTCGTCCAGTCGGGGATGACCGTCGGGCTGGGGACCGGTTCGACCGCGATCTTCGCCACGCGCCACATTGCCGCCCTGTTGCAGGAAGGGGCGCTGCGTGAGGTCGTCGCCTTCGCCACCTCGGTGGCCGTTCGGCGCGAAGCTGAAAGCCTCGGCATTCCCCTGCTTGCCGACGACATGCCGCGTGCGATCGACCTGACCATCGACGGCGCCGACGAGATCGATCCACGGCTCGACCTGATCAAGGGCGGCGGCGGCGCGCTGCTGCGCGAGAAGATCGTGGCCGAGGCAAGCCGCCGCGTCATCATCGTCGCCGATGACGGCAAGCTGTCCCCGTGCCTCGGCACGCGCTGGCCGGTGCCGGTGGAGGTGCTGCCCTATGGCTGGCAGTCGCAGGCGCGCTACCTGGCCACGCTCGGCGCGGAGGTGGCGCTGCGCCGGGACGCGGCCGGCGCCGAGCTGCGCACCGACCAGGGCAACCTGATCCTGGACTGCCGGTTCGGTCCGATTGCCGATGCCGCGGACCTGGCGCGGTCACTCGCCGCCCGTGCCGGGATCATGGAGCACGGGCTGTTCCTCGGCATCGCGCATGACGTGGTCATCGCCGGTTGCGACGGCATCCGGCACCTGCGTCGCGGCGGCGGGGGCGCAGCCGGACTGGAGGGACGTCCATGACCCGGATGGCGGCGCGACCCGGCCTCAGTGCCGGACCAGGATGAAGTTCAGCGTCAGCAGCAGGTCGGCGCGATCCTGCGGTGTCGACAGCGGGAATGGCGGCAGCATCGCATTGCGGAAGATCGCGAGCGAGCCCAGGTCCAGCCACTGGCTGCCCGAGCGCATCTCCAGCTCGACCTTCTCCACCCGGCCGGAGCGGTTGACGACCACACGGATGCGTGTGGTGCCGTCCTCGCCCGCCGCCGCCGCCTGTGGCGGGTAGTAGCTGTGGCGGTTCCACCACTCGTGCAGTTGCCGCAGCCAGTCATCGCCGAGATCCGCGCCCTCGACCCGGACCATGCCGTTGGCCACGGTGGGATTGCGCGGGATCGCGCCCTTGCTCGCGCGGGCCGCCGGGCCGATGGCGAGGTCCATGCCCCGCATGCGCGGCGGCGAGGCGGGCGCGGACGGCGCGGCCCGCAGCACGGCGGCCGAGCCGAAATCCAATGACCGGGCCATGGGCTGCGGAAAGGCGGGCGACGGGCGGGGTGCCGCCGTCGTGGGTGGCCTCGGCACGGACAGTGCCGCCTGTCGCTGCGGCATGGGCGCGGGTTCCGGCGGCGGGATCGGTGGCGTGGGCAGTGGTTCTTCCGCCTCTGACGGCGCCTGTGCGCTGGCGGGCGGCGCCGGTGGCTGGGCGGGGATCTCGGCCGGGCGAGGCGCGGGGGCGGGTGGCGGTGGAGGCGAGGCAGGGGCGGGTTCGACCGCTGCCCTCGGCGCGGGCGCCGGCGTGGGTTCGGGGGTTGGCTGCGGGGGCGATGGGGTCGGCAGCGGCGGTGCTGGGACCCCGTTCCTGCCGGCCTCCGGGCTGGTCGGGTTGGGTTCGGGGGTTGGTGAGGGCGCCGCATCCGGGCTGCCGGGCTCGACCATCACCATGTCCACCGAGGGCGGCTGGGCGGCCTGCGGCAGTGTCACCTCGCGCTGCGGGTGGACCAGGATGGCGATGAGGATTGCCAGGTGCAGCAGCAGCGACAGCACCACCCAGGACGGCAGGCGCCAGCGCCGCGCGTGCCGTGACCTGGTGGCGGACCGCCGGTGCCGGCGGGCGGCGGTCATGCTGTCTGCCAGTCGCATTCCCGGATCCCTGGGGCCTGCAAATCCCATCGTCATCCTACGAATGGGGGAAGGTGTCGCCGGGGCCGGGCGGGCACGGAAGCGGGTGCAGCCCGGGGCCGGGGGAAGCAGGACGACGCAGCAAGGAATCTGGTGTCAAGGAACGGCAATCCAACCGTTGGGCCGATGGACCGGCGTGACGGCCGCCGGAGGCAAGGGGGCTCCGGGGCGGCAGCAACCTATCAGGCTGGGGCGGGGGTTCCCAGGGGCGCATTCGATGGCGCATTCGATGGCGCACTCGGTAGGGCAGAGCTTCTCGCTTCCGAGATTGCAATTGCAAGTTACTTGCAATTGCGCTAGCCAGCCCTGCGTCATTGTTCCGTTTCGTCCAGAGGCCATCATGCGCATCCCCCGACTGCTTCCCCTGACTCTTGCCGCCCTTGCGCTCGCCGGCGGCACCGCCTTCGCGCGCGAATACCCGATCGGCAAGCCGGTCAAGCAGTCCGGCATGGAAATCGGCACTGTCTATCTGCAGCCGATCGAAATGGATCCGCTGGGCATGATGCGTGCCGCCGCTGACTCCGACGTCCATCTCGAAGCCGACATCAAGGCCACCGCCGGCAACCGCAACGGCTTTCCCGACGGCGAGTGGGTGCCGGCCCTGGCCGTGCGCTACGAGGTGGTCAGGATCGACAACGGCCAGAAGGTCGAAGGCGACATGATGGCGATGGTCGCCAATGACGGCCCGCATTATGGGGACAACGTGAAACTGTTTGGTCCGGGCAAGTACAAGCTGACGGTGACCATTGCCCCCCCGGGCGAGATGCAGCATTTCGGCCGCCATGTCGACAAGGAGACCGGCGTCGGTCCGTGGTTCAAGCCGTTCCAGGTTTCCCATGAATTCACCTTCGCCGGCATCGGCAAGAAGGGCGGCTACTGAGGCCCGCATGCAGGGGCGCTTCCTCCTTCTGGTCAACGCGCTGGCTTTTGCCGGCGCGCTGGCCGCGGCGCCGGTTGCCCGGGCCGACGAGATGCCGGTGTTCCGCATCATCATGAAGGACGGCACCATCGAGCCGACGCGGCTGGAGGTTCCCGCGAACCAGCCATTCAAGCTGGAAATCAGCAATACCGGCGTGTCGCCGGTGGAATTCGAAAGTGCATCGCTGCACAAAGAGAAAGTATTGATCGGCGGTGCTACGTCGAGTCTTGTGTTTCGGCGACTCGCTCCTGGTGAGTACGATTTCTTCGATGACTTTCACCCGGATGCCAAGGCCGTTCTGATTGCGCGCTAGGATCAGTTCCGTGTCGTCGGTCATGCTTGCCCGCCCGCCGGGCCGCGTCGCGCTGCACCAGGCGCTGGCGCGGTTCGGCGACTGGCTCGCCCGCAACCGGCACCGGATCCGGATCCTGCAATGGGGGGTCGTCGGCTGCTACGTGGTGCTGGTGGCGGTGCCGGCCTTCCTGCCGCTGCCGCCGCGCACCGCGCATGTGTGGAACGACCTGACCCTGTTCGCCCAGTTTGCCTTCTGGGGCATCTGGTGGCCCTTCGTGCTGCTCAGCATGGTGCTGGTCGGGCGCAGCTGGTGCGGCCTGTTCTGCCCGGAAGGCGCGCTCAGCGAATTCGCCAGCCGCCGCAGCCTCGGCCGGGCGGTGCCGCGCTGGATCACCTGGCGCGGCTGGCCCTTCGTCGCCTTCGTCGCCACCACCGTCTACGGCCAGATGGTCAGCGTCTACCAGTATCCGGCGCCGGTGCTGGTGGTGCTCGGCGGCTCGACGCTGGCGGCGATCGCGGTCGGGCTGGTCTATGGCCGCAACAAGCGGGTCTGGTGCCGCTATCTCTGCCCGGTCAACGGCGTGTTCGACCTGCTCGCCCGCCTTGCCCCTGTTCATTTCCGGGTCGATCCGGTGGCGTGGCAGGCTTCGCAACGCCGCCGCGAGATTCCGCCGCCGGTGAACTGCGCGCCGCTGGTGCCGATCCGCACCATGACCAGCGCCGGCGGTTGCCATATGTGCGGCCGCTGCAGCGGCTTCCGCGACGCCATCACCCTCGCCGCCCGCTCCCCCGCCCACGAGGTCGTGCACGTGGCCGGCTCCCGCGCCAATCCCTGGGAAACGGCGCTGATCCTGTTCGGCCTGATGGGGGTGGCGGTCGGTGCCTTCCACTGGTCGTCCAGCCCCTGGTTCATCGCCGCCAAGCAATTCGCCGCCGACTGGCTGGTCGAGGCCGGCGTGCTCTGGCCGCTGGAGCGCTCGGCGCCGTGGTGGCTGCTGACTGACTATCCCGCGCAGAACGACGTGCTGTCGCTGCTCGATGGCGCCATGCTGCTGGCCTATGTCGGCGCCACCGCGCTGGCCTGGGGCCTGTCGCTTGCCGCCCTGCTGGCCGCGGGCGTGCGCCTCGCCGGTCCCTGGTCCTGGGGCCGTTTCCATCATCTCGCCCAGACGCTGATCCCGATGGCCGGCTGCGGCGTCTTCCTTGGCCTCAGTGCCACCACCATCACCCTGCTGCATGCCGAGGGCGTGAGCGTCCCGGGCCTCGCTGTCATCCGTGCCTTGCTGCTGGCCGGCGCGCTGGCCTGGTCGAGCTGGCTGGCCTGGCGGGTCGGCGGCACCTGGCCCGTCGCCAATCGGATCCACCGGGCCGCGACCACGGGCTGTGTTGCGCTTGCCGCCGGCTTCTCGGCCTTCGCCTGGGTTCTGCTGTTCTGGGTGTGGTGATGCCCCTCGTGCCCCTCCGTACCTCCCGCGAACGTCGAAAGAAGCGTAGATCCACGATGCATCCGCATTCATCATTCCGTCCGGCCGTCCTGGCATCATCGCCTGCGGTGTCCCGGTCCCTCCTCGCCTTGCTGCTTGCGAGCGTCGCCGCGCTGCCGGCGCTGGCGCAGACACCACTTCCGGCCGCCCCCGAAACCCGTGAGCAGCAGCCGCTCGGTGCCGGCCCGCAGACCGGGGCCGAGCCGGAAAAAGGCTTCTGGGAACGCGAGCACATGCTCGGTGATCTCGGCGGGCTCCGCTCCCGGCTGGAGGATGCCGGCGTCACCCTGACCCTGCAGGAGACCAGCGAGGTGCTCGGCAATGTCAGCGGCGGCTTCCGCCAGGGCGCGGTCTACGAGGGCGCCACGCTGATGGGGGTGCAGGTCGATACCGGGAAGGCGTTCGGCCTGCCCGGCGGCACCTTCAACGCCAGCGCCTACCAGATCCACGGCCGTGGCCTGAGTTCCAACAACATCGGCAACATCAACACCGTCAGCGGCATCGAGGCCACCCGCGCCACCCGGCTGTTCGAGCTGTGGTACGAGCAGGCGCTGTTCGACGACCGCGTCTCGGTGCGCGTCGGCCAGCAGGCGGCCGACCAGGAATTCCAGGTTTCCCAGTATGGCGGGCTGTTCATCAATGCATCGTTCGGCTGGCCGACCCTGGCGGCGGTAGACCTGCCCTCCGGCGGCCCGGCCTATCCGCTGGCCACCCCCGGCGTGCGGCTGAAGGTGAAGCCGCGCGAGGATCTCGCTGTCCTGCTCGGCGTCTACAGCGGCGACCCCGCCCCGGTCGGGGAGAATCCGGATCCGCAGGTGCGCAACCCCTCCGGCACCTCGTTCACCCTGAACCGCGGCGTCTTCGTCATCGGCGAGGTGCAGTACAGCATCAACGGCGGCGAGGACGCGACCGGGCTTCCCGGCACCTACAAGGTCGGTGGCTGGTACAACTCCAACCAGTTCTCCGACCAGCGCTATGCCAATGACGGCCTGCTGCTCGCCGATCCGTCGAGCAGCGGGGTGGCGCTGGGCCGCACCAACAACTGGAGCCTCTATGCCGTGGCCGACCAGATGGTCTGGCGCAAGCCCGGCACCAAGGACCAGGGCATCGGCGTGTTCGGCCGCATCACCGGCACCACCAATGACCGCAATCCGGTGAACTTCTTCATGAACGTGGGCGTCACCTGGAAGGGGGCGATCCCCGCCCGCGAGGACGACACGATCGGGTTGGGCATCGGCTATGCCCATATCGGTGCCAAGGCCCGCCGCTACGATCGCGACGTGACGTATTTCACCGATGCGTCCTATCCGATCCGCAACAGCGAGACGGTGCTGGAACTGACCTACCAGGCGCAGGTCACGCCATGGCTGATCGTGCAGCCGGACTTCCAGTACGTGTTCCGCCCGGCCGGCGGCGTGCCCGATCCGCTCGATCCCACCAAGCGCATCGGCGACGCCGCCATCTTCGGACTGCGCAGCACCATCACCTTCTGACGCGGCTTGGGCCCCATGCCGTTTCGGCATGGGGCCCGGCCGCTTGTCCCGTTCAGGCCCGGGTCCACAGCAGAACCAGTTCGCCCAGCAGGGCCAGCAAGACCCGCGCGAACAGCCCCAACGCCGCCGCGACCGCGCCGGCAGGGGGCGGGTTCACCGTGCGGAAGGCAAGGCCGCGCCGCACCCCGCCGAGGAAGGCCAGGATGGTGGCCGCCCACAGCACGGTCAGGTCCACCAGCCTTGTGGTGGTTCGGCCCTCGGCATGTCAGGCCAGCGCGGCCCCAATCAGGATCAGCACCGTGGCGCCGTAGCCGAGCAGCATGCCGGAAAGGGGCGTGCCCGCGGGCTCCTGCGGCCCGCCGCGGCGGCCGGGGTATCCTCTAGGGCCGTCTGCATCGCCCTTGAACATGGAAGGGCAACGTGCCGGCCGCGATCTATTGCCGTTGCACCATGCTGCTGTGGATCCACCCCCACGGCGCGGCGTCGCCGACCTGATACCAGCCGCCGGGCGCTTCCCCGAAGACCCGCAAGGTCGTGTCCCTGGGCACGACGCGGATGACCTCGCCGCCGCCGCTCGGGCCTGCGCGCAGGTTTCCGGGCTGCCGCAGCACCACGCTGCCGGAGGCCGGCGCCCTGGCCGGTGTGTCAGCCGTGACCTTGGGCGGGGTTGGTTCGCGCGCCGGCGTGACGGCCGGCGGGTGCGGCACCTCCCGGGGGGGCGGCGGAGGGGGCGGGGCTTCCCGCGGGCTGGCCGTTGCCGGGTCCTTCGTGGCCGTGCGCTCGCGGCGGGGCGGGGGCTGGGCATGGCCGCTGTCCGCCGGGGTGGCGGCCGACGCCGCCGGCGGCGTGGCCGCAGGTTCGGTCGCGGCCGTCGCCGGGGGCTGGGGTGCGCTCGCGGCGGTGGGTGGTGGAGGCGGCGGCGGCCCGCCGTTCTCGTAGCAGTAGGTGATCATCTTGGCCCACACCCGGTTTGCTGCCTCGACCGTCTCGGCAACGGTCTGGTCCACCTGGAAGCCGGGGGGTTTCGCGCCGGATCCGTCCTCGTAGGACACCACGGAGACGAACAGCGTGAACATGCCGCCATTGCCGCGCGCAAGGTCGACCTGGCCGCAGACGGCGATCTGCCGTGGCATGGCCTGCGGATACACCTGCACGCCGCGGATCCTGACGGCGGGCGGCGAGTCCGAAAGGGCACGCAGGTTCTGCTCGACGAGCTGCCGGGCATAGCCGGTCATGTCGAAGGCCGGCTGCAACGTCTCCTGCTTTTTATCGTCCTTGCATCCGGCAAGCAGCAGAGCCGGCAGGCTCACAGCGGCAACGATCCTGGTCCAGCGCATGCGCACATGAAGCCTTTCTGATCCTGGACCGGAGGGCGAGACGGCAGCTCGGCGGGCCAGCAGAGAGAAACGGTCAAACTCGAAGGTCAACTTATAGGGTTTCAGCGCCATGATCGGCACCGGGCCAGTCCGTGGCTGCCCGCAAGGCGGCCGCGCGGAATTTTCGCTAGTGCCGCGGTTTTGGCAGAAAGTAGCTGGGGTAAGCAGGATTGGTTCCTGTTTTCGCATCACGATTCACGTGACAAAACGCACATATTCCTCGTGAGCGGAGCACAGGTGTTCCGTTCGCGGTGCTACTTCCCGTTGCTGCTTCGATGCTGGTCTTTGATTTGATCGGGCTCGCCAGCCAGGGGCCGCCGCGGCCGCGTCGGGGGCCGCGGCGCAGGGGGGTCAGGCGGAGCCCAGGGTCGAGAGGTCGATCCGGTTGCGGAACGCCACGGACGCCGAGACCGGCCACAGCACGAACCCCTTGGCGGCCACGCCGGGCAGCCAGGCCGCCAGCCCGTCCAGGGTCTTCGGATGCGGATGGCCGATGGCGATGGCGTAGCCGCGATGCCGCGCGATGTGCTCCACCCGCGCGAGCTGCTCCATCACCGAATAGGTGCCCTTCACCGGGTCGAGGAAGATGTCGTTGCCCGCGGCCGGCACGCCGGCCTGCAGCGCGCAGGGCAGGCCCTGGCTGTGCGGGATCACCACGCTGTCAAGGAACAGCATGCCCTGCCGGTGGGTCTCGGCCGCCACCAGTGACATCAGGGCGGGGTCGCGCGTCGCCACGCTGCCCATGTGGTTGTTCAGCCCCACCGCCTCCGGCACCGCCGCGATCGCCGTGCGCAGCCGCGCCAGGTTCACTTCCGGGCGCAGGTCGATGCGCAGCGGATCGGGCCCGGTCTGGCTGGTGCTGTTGGAGAAGGACTGCATCGGCATGTGCAGCAGCGCCTCGTGGCCCCGGGCGGCGGCGGCGGCCACCTGCTCGGGCAGGCGCGGCGCGAACGGGAACCAGGCCAGCGTCAGCGGCCCCGGCAGCGCCACCGTGCGCTCCGTCAGGCGCGTCGCCCCGAGGTCGTCGATGACGATGCTGATCACCGGTTTCCCCTCGGCGGCGGCGGGGGAGATGGCATAGCGGCGCCAGGGCGGCAGCAGCGTGGCCGGACGGGCCGGTACTGTCGGCGGCAACACCGCCGGCTGCAGCACCGGCGTGGTCAGCGCCACCGGCTGCGGCACCGGGGCAGGCGGCGGCGGGGCCGCCGGGGCCGGCGCTGGCGCCGGCGAGCTCGTCAACAGGGGCACGGCCCCGAGCGCTGCCGCACCGCCGATCAGGCCCGCCACCACACCACGCCGCAGCATCATGGTCATCGTCCGTTGAAATCCTGCTTCACCCTGTCTCATAGCTTCCCTGACCAGGACATTCCAATGTCCTGATTGCCGGGCCGCTTCGCGCCATGCCGATACGCCCGCGCAATCGCCGCGCGGTTGGACCGGTTGCGTGCCGGGGCGATCGGGCCTAACACCTGGGGCAGGCGCCGGTGCCCGCAAGGGCTGAAACGGGAACGCGCCCGGGCCGCAATGGCAGTCCGGGGCGCGGCTGCTCCCGCAACTGTTGGCAGCGAGCCGGGTCCAACGAGCCATTGCCTCGCCACCGGGGTGAGAAGGCGGACACCGGCGAGGACCTGCGAGCCAGGAAACCGGCCGGCGTCGAGAATGCGCGCGTGCGCCCGGGCGGGATGAACCGGACGCGGCGGGAGAAAGACCCGCAGGCGGCACTCGCCGTATCGGATCGGCCGCGGTGCAGCCCACCCGGCACGCCTGCAGGACGCCATGCATGCCCGACGATCCCCCTGTCAGAGAGGTCCCATGAAGGCGCTTGGCGTGCTCGGCACCGGATCGGGTGCCGGCAAAAGCTGGATGACCGCGGCGCTGTGCGCCTGGCTGCGCCGCGAAGGCGTGCGCGTCGCGCCATTCAAGGCGCAGAACATGTCCAACAACGCCTGGGTCACCCTCGACGGCGGCGAGATGGCACGCGCCCAGGCGGTGCAGGCCGAGGCCTGCGGCCTGCTGCCGACGGTGGAGATGAACCCGGTGCTGCTCAAGCCTTCCGGCGGCATGGGATCGCAGGTGATCGTGCTCGGCCGCGCCGAGGGCCATTGCGCCGCCCGCGATTATTACGGCCGCGCCGAGCGGCTCTGGCAGGTCGTCGCCGACACGTTGGAAACCTGGCGGTCACGCTGCGACGTGCTGGTGATGGAAGGCGCCGGCAGTCCGGTGGAACTGAACCTGATGGCCCGCGACATCGCCAACCTGCGGCCGGTCCGCCACCTGGACGGACGCTGGCTGCTGGTGGGCGACATCGACCGCGGCGGCATCTTCGCCCAGCTCGCCGGCACCTGGGCCCTGCTGGACGAGGCGGATCGCGCCCGCTGCCTCGGCGCCATCGTCAACCGCTTCCGTGGCGACGCGTCGCTCTTTCCAGACCCGCAATCCTGGCTCGCCCCCTACGCGCCCGGCTTCCCCGTGCTCGGCACCGTGCCGCTGCGCCGCGACCTGCAGCCCGAGGAGGAGGACGGCTTCTCCGCCGCCGACCAGGATCGCGGACAGGGCGACACCCTGGCCTGGGTGCGCACCCCGCACGCTTCCAACCTCACCGACTGCCAGCCCTGGTGGGACGATGCCGGCGTGCGCGTGCGCTGGACCGAGGACGCCGACGTGCTGGCCCGCGCCCGCGCCATCGTGCTGCCGGGCTCGAAGAACACCATCGCCGACCTGCGCTGGCTGCGCGCCCGCGGCCTGGACCGGGTGATCCGCGACGCCGCCGCCGCCGGCACGCTCGTGGTCGGGCTGTGCGGCGGCTACCAGATGCTGGGGGAATGGCTGCACGATCCCACGGGCGTGGCCGGGGATGCCGGCGACGAAGCCGGGCTCGGCCTGCTGCCGGTGGCCACCACCTTCCACGCCGCCAAGACCCTGCGCGCGACCGAAGCCGAATGCGACGGTGACCGCTGGTCCGCCTACGAAATCCACATGGGCGAAACCATCGCCACCGGGCCCTGCACGCCCCTGCACCAGGTGTGGAACGACGGAACCCCACGCCCGGAAGGGACACAGGCTGGGCGGGTCTGGGGCACCTACCTGCACGGCTGGTTCGAATCCCCCCGCTCCCGCGCCCGCCTTGCCACGGCCGCGGGGTTCACAGACTACAAACCACATGCCGTTCCTTGGGCGGAACAGCGCCGCGCGCTCTACGCCGCCATGGCCGAACACGTCGCCGCACACGTCAACCTTGATCCGGTGCGGCGATACCTTGGGATCTGAACGCCCGGGGCGCTGCCCCGGCCCCGGCAGGAGGCTTTGCCTCCTGCACCTCCACCAAGGGCCAAAGGCCCTTGGATCCCCTTTTTCCCCGAAGTGACACCTCCATGAGCCATCCCGCGTCCTGGCAGGCCCCCGCGATCCCGCCGCTTGCCCACGATCTCACCACCGCCCTGCAGGCCCGCATCGACGCCAAGACCAAGCCACCCGGCTCATTGGGCCGGCTCGAAGACCTCGCGCTGCGGCTCGGGTTGATGCAGGGCACCACACGGCCGGTGCTGACCGCGCCGGCGGTGCTGGTCTTCGCCGGCGACCACGGCTTCGCCCGCGACGGCGTCAGCCCTTTTCCGCCGGAAGTGACGCCGCAAATGGTGGCCAACTTCCTCGCGGGCGGCGCCGGCATCAACGTGTTCGCCCGCCTCGCCGGCCTGCCGGTGAAGGTGATCGACGCCGGCGTCGCCGTCGACCTGCCGCCCCATCCCGACCTGATCGACCTCAAGGTCCGCCATGGCACCCGCAACGCCCTGCAGGAGACCGCGCTCACGCCGGACGAGGTCGCGCTCTGCCTCGACCGCGGCGGACAGGTGGTGGCCGACCTCGCCGCCCGGGGCTGCAACGCCATCCTGCCGGGCGAGATGGGCATCGGGAATTCCTCGGCCGCCGCGCTGATCACCAGCGCCCTGCTCGATATCCCGCTTGCCGACTGCGTCGGCATCGGCGCCGGGCACGACCCGGCCGGACACGCCCGCAAGCGCGAGATCCTGGCGCGGGTGCAGGCCCGCCACCCCGGCGTGCGCGACCCGCTGGAAGCGCTCGCCGCCTTCGGCGGTTGCGAGATCGCCATGATGGCCGGCGCCATGCTGGCGGCAGCATCGCGGCGCATGCTGGTGCTGGTGGACGGCATCATCGCCACCTCGGCCGCCCTCGTCGCCGCCCGGCTCGCGCCGGCCATGCTCGACTACGCCGTGTTCGCCCATGTCTCGGGCGACGGCCCGCATCGCCTCGCCGTCGAGGCCCTCGGTGGGCGCCCGCTGCTCGATCTGGGCCTGCGCCTGGGCGAAGGCACCGGCGCGGCCCTGGCCTGGCCGCTGGTGCGCGCCGCCGCCGGCTTCCTGGAGGAGATGGCGACCTTCGAGGCCGCCGGGGTCAGCGAACGGACGGGCGTGGCGCCGCAGCCATGACGCTGCTGGTCCGCGAGGCGCGCGCCGTCTGGGCGGCGGCGATGTTCTTCACCCGGGTGCCGCTGCCCTCGCTGCCGGAGCTGGTTCCCGAGGACCAGCGCCGCGCCAGCGCCTACTGGCCCCTGGTCGGCGCGGCGGTGGGGGCGGCGGTCGCCGGCGTCTGGGCGGTGTCGGCGACGCTGTTCCCGCCCGGCGTGGCGGTTGGCCTGGCCCTGGCCGCGGGGCTGCTGCTGACCGGCGCGCTGCACGAGGATGGCTTCGCCGATGTCTGCGACGGCTTCGGCGGCGGCACGACGCGGGACCGCGTGCTGGAGATCATGCGCGATTCCCGCATCGGCGCCTTCGGGGCGATCGGGCTGGTGATGCTGCTCGGGCTGAAATGGCAGGCCATGGCCGCCTTGCCGCCGGCACTGCTGCCCGCCGCGGTCATCGCCGCGCATGCGCTCAGCCGCGGCGCCGCGGTGGCGATGATGGTGGTGCTGCCCTATGCGCGCACCGACGCCAGCCGCGCCCGCCCGATCGTGGGCCATCCCGGGGCGCGGCTGATCGGCGTTGCCATCACCGCCCTGATGCCCTTGCTGCTCCTGCCGCCCCCTGCCCGGCTGGCCGGACTGGTGGTGGTGGCCGGCATCTGGGGGCTGTGCTTCCTGTGGTTCCGCCATCGCCTCGGCGGCTACACCGGGGATTGCCTGGGCGCCCTGCAGCAACTGGGCGAGATCGGAATGCTGCTCGCCGTGCTGGCGCAGGCATGAGACTGGCCCCATGAAACTTATCCTGGTGCGCCATACCGCGGTCGCGGGCGTGCAGGGCCTGTGCTACGGCCGCACCGAGGTCGCGCTGGCCGACAGCTTCCCGGCCGATGCCGAAGCGGTGCGCGCCGCCCTCCCGCCCGGTCCCTGGGTGCTCCAGGCCAGCCCCGCGCAACGTTGCCGCCGGCTCGCGGACCGGCTGGGCGGTCCGGTCGGCATCGATCCGCGGCTGCACGAACTCGATTTCGGCGCCTGGGAAGGCCAAAGCTGGGACGATCTGCCGCGCCCGGAGCTCGACCGCTGGTGTGCCGGCTTCGTCACCCTCTCCCCGCCCGGCGGTGAATCCTTCACCGATCTCGCCACCCGTGCCCTGGCCTTTGCCGCCGACATGGCACGCCGCCATCCCGGCGCCTGCGTGGTGGCCGTGACCCATGCCGGGGTCATCCGGGCCCTGCTCGCGGCCCGGCGCGGCATCCCCTATGCCGATGCCTTCAGCATCGCCGTCCCCCCCGGCAGCGTGCACCGTCTCGAAGCCGCCGCCTGATCCGCCCCCTCCTGCAAGGTTGGCCCGGGGTCACGCCGCTGCGCGCGCGGGATCGGGAATGAAAACGCGTGGCCGCTTGTTCATAAACGAACCAAAAAGAAAATTGACCTACGCCATTCGAATCGCCTAACAGTAGAACACAAGCAAAACATCAGCGGTTTTGCGATATATAACTATCGTCAACCATTTATGAGAGGCGGCCGGCGTGACTCGCCAGGTACTGACGTCCCCGAGTTTTCTCCAGTGTGACCGAGACTGGCTAGAGTTCGCCTCTGCGCGTGCGACTGAAATCACCGCGGAACTCCAGCAGACGTTCCTCAAGCCTTGCGCTCTGGCCATCCAGGAACGCAGCGAGGCAGAGCGCTACGTGGTCGCGGCGTCCGCTGCGGATTTCCCCCTCGACGACTTCCAGAAGCAGTTGGCGACCATGGCCCGCGGCATGGAAATGGCCGCCGCTGCCGAGGAAAAATACCAGAACGCCATCAGGACATTCCTGCTTTCCAACGAGACCTGGGGCAATCTGTTGCTGCGCTACGTGGGCAGCCTGTTCGCCCCCGAGGCCCGCGAAACCGTCCGCAGCGAACTGAGCGAAAAGCTGAGCGGTGCCTCTGTCGATCCGCGGACGGCACAGGAGCATTTCCGGCTTGAACGGGCCCCCGCGCTTGAACTGGTGGCGAACGCGGGCGAGCACGCGGCGCTCTGGATGGTCGAAGCCTGGCTGACGGCGCTGCTGCAGGACCGGCTTCCCAATACCGCGGTGCTGGAGGCGGCGGGTGGCTATGCCCAGGCCGTCAAGCCGCGTCGCGCGGTGTTCGGGCGCAATCTGGACCTGAAGGTGGCCGGCCGCAGATGCCGGCTGGAACTGCAGGTGCCGGAACGCACCAAGAAGCCGCCGGTGCTGATCTGGCCGGCGGTGCTGGGGGCGGACCTTCCCGCCGCGGTCGACAAGCCGCTGGACTGGGCGGTCAAGGTCGGTGCCTCGCATGTCGAGTTCACCGACGAAACCTGCGTGATGGATGTCGGCCAGTGGGTGGTGCGCCTGCCGCTCTCTATCGCGGGCAAGGCTTTCCTGGCGGACATGGCCCGCAAGCTGGGCCAGCAGGAGACGATGTTCTTCAGCTTCGCCGGCGTGCCGGAGGGGGCCGAGTCGTTGCGCCTGTTCCGGGAAAGGATCAGCCTGGATCGCTACCGCTATACCGTGTCCCTTTACTATCCGGTCCAGGCGCCCATCCTCAAACCGAAGGTCGCCTGAGACCGCCCGGGTCGGCGCCGGTCATGACATCATCGCGATGGCCGGTCCGGCCTGGGGGGGCAGGATGGTGCCGATCCAAAGGCACGGGCAGGAAGATGGGGCCGGCCTCGCTTCCCCGCCCGGCATGAAACCATTCCGACGCGACCCCGACCGACAGATGTCACGCAGCCTGCATCGGACCGTCACCGAAGAGACATGGTGGGTCGCGTAAACGCCGCCTGCGACGCGCGATACGCGGCCCTGGTGGCCGCGGGCGCAGTGACAGGAGCGATGACGGATGATGACGGACGGCGTGCAGAGCGTGCTTGCGCGGGTTGAGTTCTCCACGCCCGGCATCGACGAGCCTCCGGCCCAGCCCACGGCCGTTGCCCGTCCGGCCTTGTTCCTGCGCCGGTGGCTCGCGCATCCGTTGCGCACCGCCTCCATCGTGCCGTCCTCGGAGACGCTGTGCCGCCATATCGCCCGCCTCGCCTGGCCGGCGCCGGGCAAGGCGGTGCTCGAACTCGGCGCCGGCACCGGCGTGGTGGCCCGTGCCATGCTGGCGGCGGGCCTGGCGCCGGAGCGCCTGATCCTGGTGGAGATCGACCCGCAGATGGCCGCCCACCTGCGCGCCTGCTTTCCCGAGGCCACGGTGATCGAGGGCGATGCGCGGGCCCTGCCGGAGCTGCTGCCGGCCCGCTGGCAGGGGCGGATCGGCAGCGTCATCTGCGGCCTGCCGCTGGTCATGCTGCCGATTGAGGAGCAGCGCCGCTTCATCGACGCCATGACCGCGGTGGCGCCGGGGCGCGGGTTCCTGCAGTACAGCTATTGCCTGACCTCGCCGCTGCCGGCGCGCCGCCACGGGCTGGTCGCCCGCCGCGAGGCCTGGACTCCGCTGAACCTGCCGCCGGCGAGCGTCTGGCGCTATTCCTCGGCCGCCTGACCGGGCCGTCATCGCCGGCCTGGACATCCGGCGGCGCGACCGCATCTCCGCCTGATCCCTGCAAGGATGCCGACCGTGAACGGTCGCCACCTTGTGGGGCTCAGGGAGGAGAACACCATCCATGTCCGGCTTCGCCAGCCCCCGCGCTCAGGCCGAGGCAACGACGTCGCCCGGCTATCTCTCGGGTTTCGGCAACGGCTTCGAGACCGAGGCGCTGCCCGGCGCCCTGCCCGTCGGCCGCAATTCGCCGCAGCGCTGCGCCTACGGACTCTATGCCGAGCAGCTCAGCGGCTCGCCCTTCACCGCGCCACGCGCTGCCAACCAGCGTTCCTGGCTGTACCGCATCCGCCCGAGCGTGCGGCACTGGGGCCGCTTCGAGAAGATCGATGCCGGCTGGTGGCGCACCGCGCCCTGCACCGAGGTCGAGCCGCCGATCGCGCCGATGCGCTGGGATCCCATTCCCATCCCCGAGGCGAAGCTGTCCTTCATCGACGGCGTGCACAGCATCACCACCGCCGGCGATGCCGCGATGCAGAGCGGCATGGCCGCGCATGTCTACCTGGTCACCCGCTCGATGCAGGACGAGGCGTTCAGCAACGCCGACGGCGAGATGCTGTTCGTGCTGCAGCAGGGCGGGATGCGCTTCGTCACCGAGTTCGGCGTCATTGATGCCGCGCCCGCCGAGATCGTCGTCATCCCGCGCGGCGTGAAGCTGCGCGTGGAACTCCGGGACGGGCCGGCGCGCGGTTATCTCTGCGAGACCTACGGCAGCCCCTTCACCTTGCCCGAGCGCGGCCCGATCGGCGCCAATTGCCTCGCCAATCCCCGCGACTTCCTCACCCCCGTCGCCGCCTACGAGGACCGTGAGACGCCGTGCCGGCTGGTGGTGAAATGGGGCGGCACGCTGTGGCGCACCGATCTCGATCATTCCCCCTTCGACGTGGTCGCCTGGCATGGCAACTACGTGCCCTACAAATACGACCTGCGGCGCTTTTCGCCGGTGGGGCCGCTGCTGTTCGACCATGCCGATCCCTCGATCTTCACCACGCTCACCGCGCCCTCGGAGATACCGGGTACCGCGAACGTCGATTTGGTGATCTTCCCGGAACGCTGGATGGTGGCCGAGGACACGTTTCGCCCGCCCTGGTACCACGTGAACATCATGAGCGAGTTCATGGGGCTGGTCTTCGGCCAGTATGATGCCAAGCCGCATGGCTTCGTGCCCGGCGGGTTTTCGCTGCACAACTGCATGCTGCCCCACGGCCCCGATGCCGCCGCCTTTGCCGCCGCGAGCGAGGCGGAGCTGAAACCCCACAAGCTTGCGGACACCCTGGCCTTCATGTTCGAGACCCGCTTCCCGCAACGGTTGACGCAGTACGCCGCCGCGCTGCCCGGGCTGCAGCAGGACTACCTCGCGTGCTGGAGCGGGCTGCGCCGGCACTTCACGCCCGGGCGGAGGTGACAGGCGCCGGGCGATTGCATAATGCGAAGCCGTTACGACCGGTTCATGGTCGTACCTGACCGGCGAGAAGGAGAGGCCCCTCGATGATCATCCCCCGCCGTGGCGCTCTTTGCGGGGCACTCGCCGCCGCCGTGCCTCTGTCGCGGGCCCGTGGGCAGGACGCGGCGGTGCTGCGCCTCGGCGTACTCACCGACCTGTCCGGGCCGTTTCGCGACACCGCCGGTCCGGGCGCGGTCGCGGGCGTGCGGCTGGCCGCCGAGGAGGCGCAGGCCGCCCTGCCCGGCCTGCGCGTGGAGGTGCTGCAGGCCGACCACCAGAACAAGGCGGATGTCGGCGCCGGCATCGCCCGGCAATGGTTCGATCGCGACGATGTCGATGCCATCGTCGATGTGCCGAACAGTGCCGTGGGCCTGGCGATCGCCGGGGTGGCCCAGGAAAAGGACAAGGTGTTCCTCGCGACCGGTGCCGCCACCACCGACCTGACCGGCCCGCGCTGCGCCCCCACCACGGTGCACTGGACCTTCGATACCTACATGCTCGCCCGCTCCACCGGCGGGGCGCTGGTGCAGGCGGGGCACGACCGCTGGTTCTTCCTGGTCGCTGACTATGCCCTCGGCCATTCCCTGCAGCGCGACGCCACCGGCGTGATCGAGGCGGCGAAGGGCCGGGTGCTGGGGGCGGTCCGCTATCCCTTCCCGCAGACCACCGATTTCTCTTCCTTCCTGCTGCAGGCACAGAGCAGCGGCGCCAGGGTGCTCGCCCTGGCCAATGCCGGCGCGGACACCATCAACGCCATCAAGCAGGCCGCCGAGTTCGGCCTGACCCGGCCCGGTGCCGGCGGCATGCGCATCGCCGCCATGCTGATCTTCATCGGCGACGTCCACGCCCTTGGCCTGCGGGCGGCGCAGGGGCTGTTGCTGACCGAGAGCTTCTACTGGGATCTCGACGACCGCACCCGCGACTTCACCCGGCGTATCCTGCCGAAGATGCGGCCGGACTGGCGGCCGAACATGGAACATGCCGGCTCTTACGCGGGGGCGCTGCACTACCTCAAGGCCGCTCACGCCCTCGGGGCCGCGGCGGCGAAACGCTCCGGCAGCGCCACGGTTGCCCGCATGAAGGCGATGCCCACCGACGATGACGCTTTCGGCCCCGGCCATATCCGCGAGGACGGGCGCAAGCTGCACCCCGCCCACCTGTTCATGGTGAAGTCGCCCGCCGAGAGCCGGGGGCCATGGGATTATTACAAACGGGTCGCGACCACGCCGGCCGAACAGGCGGCACGCCCGCTCGGGGCCGGTGGCTGCCCGATGCTGCGGACCTGAGCCGAGGCTCCTGCCCCCCGAACCGGGATCCAAGGGCTTTGCCCGTCGTGCGCAGCACGCCTTCGCGTGACGTGGAGGTCCAGGAGGCAACGCCTCCTGGCAGGATCGGGCCGCGAAGCGGACCGATGGGCAGCGCCCCGGAGCGGCTCAGGCGCCTGACGCGGCAATGGCCTCGGCCAGCACCTGGACGGCCTCGCCCACCCAGTCCGCCTCCACGGCGGCGAAGCTCAGGCGCAGATAGGTGCCGGGTGGTTCGGCGGGAAACCAGTGGCGGCCGGCACTGACCAGCACGTCGCGGCGCGCAGCCGCGCGGACCACCTCCAGGTCCGACACGCCGCGTGGCAACTGCACCCACAGATGCAGGCCGCCGGGGGGCACGTTGGGCAGGCTTTCGGTCCCGAGCCGGCTGCGCACCGCCTGCGCGAGCAGGTCCCGCCTCTCCCGCAGGGACGTGCGCAGGGCGCGCAGGTGGCGTGGCCAGGCCGGTGCGGTGACCAGTTGCAGCGCGGTTTCCTGCATGATCCCGGGCACGAAGAAATCGTCCACCAGCCGGGCCATGCGCAGCCGCTCCAGCGCCGCGCCGCGGGCGCAGACCGCGCCGATGCGCAGGCCGGGGGAAGCGCATTTGGTGAGCGAGCGGACATAGACCACGTGCCCGTCCCGTGCGGCCGAGGCCAGCAGCGGCGGCTGCGGGCCGTCGAAATAGAACTCGTGTGCCCAGTCATCCTCGATCAGGAAGGCGCCGGCGCGCACCACCACGTCCAGCACCTCGGGCCGCCGTGCGGCTGAGAGCACGGTGCCGGTGGGATTGGCGCAGTTGGGCTGGCAGTAGAACAGGCGGGCGCCGCTGCGCCGGAACGCTTCCTCCAGCAGGTCCGGGCGTACTCCCTCGGCATCGGTCGGCACCGGGATGACGCGCAGCCCCGCCATCTGCGCCGCCGCGATCGCGCCGCTATAGGTCGGGCTTTCCACCAGCACTGCATCGCCCGCGGCGGCCAGTGCGCGGAACGCCGCGGCATTCGCCGGCTGGGTGCCTGGGCAGATGGTGACCTCGTGCGCGGCATAGGCACCGCCGGTCGCCTCGGCGAACCAGGCGCGCAGCTCCGCCAGCCCCTCCAGTGGCATGCGCCCCCACACGCCCGGCCGCCGCAACGCCCGCGCCGCCGCCGTCCCGAGCAGCGCGGTCGCCTGCAGGTCCTCCGGCAGGTAGCCGATATTGAGCAGATGCGCCCGCGACGGGGCCAGGGCGGTCAGTGCCGCCAGCCCGTCCGCCACCGCCCGCCCCGGGCCGAGGGCGATGCTCTGCCACGCCATGTCGGCGGGGGCGGCCGCCGGAGCAGGGATTTCCGCCACGAAGGTGCCCTGCCCCGGCCGGGCCTCCAGCACGCCTTCCCGCCGCAGCCGCTCCAGCGCCTGCTGCACCGTCACCGGGCTGACCCGCAATTCCCGCATCAGCTCGCGCACCGACGGCAGCCGTGTGCCCGGCGGCGCACCGGCCGCCAGGGCACGCAGGTGTTGAGTAACGCGGTCGGAGCTGTTATTAGTATTCATGAACATAATCAGTAACGCTACACCTTCTCTCCCGATAACGCAACCGGACCGGCCGTCGCTGCGGACGTGGCTCTCAAGGACCGCGCGGCGCGGCTGGCATCGCCTGTTGCACATGGCCGAGGTGATACGGACCCGGCGCATGCTCGCCGCCATGGATGCGCGCATGCTGGCCGATATCGGCCTCTCTCCGGGCGACGCCCGCATCGAGGCGTCGCGCTGGGCGTGGGATATCCACCCCTCGCCCCGGCATGCCGGGGACCGTGATCTTGACCCCTGATGCCCGGACAGGGCGGCCATGACCGGCGGGTGAGATTGATCAGGATCAGGCGCGGGTCAGGCGGTTGCCGCTATGCTGAGTAACACCAAGGGCGAGGGCGAGGCGGATTGCTCTCCAACCGCCGGCGGCCCGCCCGTATCCGGGAGGAGTGGGCAATGGACGCAGCAAGTGTCATGACACGGGACGTGCTCTCCGTTGGCCCCGACGACACCGTCGCCGAGGCCGCGCGCAAGCTGGCCGGGCGTGGCGTCAGTGCCGCACCGGTTCTGGATGCCGAGGGCCGGTTGCTCGGCATCGTCAGCGAGGGCGACCTGATGCGGCCCTTTGGTCGCGAGAAGCAGATGCACCGGGCCTGGTGGCTCAACGTCATCGCCGAGGGCCTGGAGTTCGCGCCGGACTTCCTGGAGTACATTCGCCTCGACCAGCGGCGGGTGCGCGAACTGATGCAGCCCTCCGTGGTCACCGTGACCGAGGAGGCGTCCCTGCCGGCGATCGCCGATCTGCTCGACCGGCACCATCTGAAACGGGTGCCGGTGCTGCGCGATGGCCGGGTGATCGGCATCGTCAGCCGGGCCGACATCGTGCGTGCCGTGGCGACGGCGCCGGCCGAGATCGTCGAGCCGGTCTGACCGTGACGCGCCGGTCGTCACGGGCCGGCGCGGCGGAAGAGGGACGCGGACATGCAGGGGCGGCGCCGGCGGGCGCAGGCGTGGATGGCGATGCTGCTGGCCGGCGCCGTCCTGCTCGGGGCGGGTGGTGCTGCGCGGGGCGACCGGCCCCTGGTTCCGGTGATCGCGCTCGACGGGGCGATCGGGCCGGCGACCGCGGTCTATGTCGTGCGCAACCTGCATCTCGCCGTGCAGGACCATGCGACGGCGGTCGTGCTGCGGCTCGACACCCCCGGTGGCCTGGACAGTGCGATGCGCGAGATCGTGCGCGCGATGCTGGCCTCGCCGGTGCCGGTGATCGGTTATGTCGCCCCGGCCGGGGCCCGGGCGGCCAGCGCCGGCACCTATATCCTCTATGCCAGTGCCATCGCGGCGATGGCGCCGGGCACCAATCTCGGGGCCGCGACGCCGGTGCCGCTGGGCGGCGAGGCGCCGCTGCCCGGGCCGGCACGCCCCCTCGATGCCGGGCGGCTCAAGGCCGTCAATGACGCCGCCGCCTATATCCGCGGGCTCGCCGCGCTGCACGGGCGCAATGCCGCCTGGGCGGAGCGCGCGGTACGCGAGGCGGTCAGCCTGTCCTACGAGGCGGCGTTGCGCGAGCATGTGGTCGACCTGGTCGCCTCCGGGCTGCCGGACCTGCTCGCTGCCGCCGATGGCCGCGAGGTGGTGGCGGCGGGCCGGCCGGTCCGGCTGGCCACGCGGGACGCGGTGATCCGTCCCGTGGCGCCGGACTGGCGTGACCGCCTGCTCGCCACCCTCACCAATCCCGGCCTGCTGTATCTGCTGCTGCTGGCCGGGATGGCCGGGATTGCCTTCGAGCTGTCCCATCCCGGCATCCTCGCCCCGGGCGTGCTCGGCGTGATCTGCCTGTTGCTCGCCTCCTATGGCCTGAACCTGCTGCCCATCGACCATGCCGGCGCCGCCCTGCTGCTGTTCGGCCTGGCACTGATGGTCGCCGAAGCCTGGGTGCCGAGCTTCGGGGCGCTGGGGATCGGGGGTGCCGCGGCCTTCCTGATCGGCTCGCTGATGATGTTCGAGGACCCGGGCTTCCGGCCGCCGCTCGCGCTGATCCTCGGCGCCACCCTCGCCTGTCTGGCGCTGTTCGCCGGCGTGCTGGCGATGCTGCTGCGGGCGCGGCGGCGGCCGGTGGTGAGCGGGGATGCGATGCTGATCGGGGCCGCCGGGCAGGTCACCGCCTGGCACGGCACCGAAGGCCAGGTGTGCGTGCGGGGCGAATACTGGAATGCCCGCTCGAATGCCGGCCCGGGGCGGGCGCTGGTGGTCGGCGGCAAGGTCCGGGTGACCGGCCGCGACGGGTTGCGCCTGCTCGTCGAGGCGGTCTGAACCGGGCGCCGGCGCGCCCACAGGAGGATC
The DNA here is from genome assembly GCF_937425535.1 of Rhodovastum atsumiense. NCBI lineage: Bacteria > Pseudomonadati > Pseudomonadota > Alphaproteobacteria > Acetobacterales > Acetobacteraceae > Rhodovastum > Rhodovastum atsumiense. The sequence goes on along the minus strand of NZ_OW485601.1, from coordinate 2,218,030 downwards.
CGATGGGGAGCTTCGGCCCCGGCGTCCTGATGTTCCCGCTGGTCATCGCGGTGCTGGTCGCCATCCTGGCGGCGACGGTGCGCGTGCTGCGCGAGTACGAACGGGCGGTGATGTTCACGCTCGGCCGCTTCACCGGGGTGAAGGGGCCCGGCCTGATCATCATCATTCCCCTGGTGCAGCAGGTCGTGCGCGTCGATCTGCGCACCGTGGTGCTCGACGTGCCGAGCCAGGACGTGATCTCGCGCGACAACGTCGCGGTGAAGGTCAATGCGGTGCTGTATTTCCGGGTGGTCGACGCCGACCGCGCGGTGATCCAGGTGGAGAATTTCCTGCTCGCCACCAGCCAGCTCGCCCAGACCACGTTGCGCTCGGTGCTCGGCAAGCACACGCTCGACGAGATGCTGGCCGAGCGCGACCGCCTCAACAGCGACATCCAGGAGATCCTGGACGCGCAGACCGAGACCTGGGGCATCAAGGTCTCCAGCGTGGAGATCAAGCAGGTCGACCTCAACGAGAGCATGGTGCGCGCGATCGGCCGCCAGGCGGAGGCCGAGCGCCTGCGCCGGGCCAAGGTCATCAATGCCGAGGGCGAGCAGCAGGCGGCGGAAAAACTGACCGAGGCCGCCCGCGTGCTGTCTGCGACCCCGGGCGCGATGCAACTGCGCTATCTCGGCACGCTCGGCGAAATCGCCATCGAGAAGAACTCCACCATCGTGTTTCCCTTCCCGGTCGACCTGCTCAGGATCCTCACCCCGCCCCCCGCCTGACGGCGACGCCCGGGGCACCTGTCACGTCTTCGTCAGCTTCGGGGGCGCCGCCGGCGTCCGGCGGCCGGGTTGCCGGTGCCGGGTCCGGTCGTAGGAGGGCGCGGTTCAGCGGTATGCCGTTGTTCCGGCGGGTGACTTCCCCGCGATCCGGTGGTCCCGGACGCGTCCTGGCCCGCTTCCAGTGCATGCATGCCATGAGGAGCCCTGATAATTCAGTACCCCTGCCATAAGCTTGCACCCTCACACTGGGCCCCTACCTATGTTGCATCGCAACATAGGAAAAAAGCCATGGACTTCCGAGGTCTCCCGAGCAAGGGGGAGAGCTTGCTGCTGGCCTGCGCGACCATGCTCGCCACCACGGTCACGCTGGTCGGTGCCAGCAAGGCGGTGACCGGGCCGCACCAGGCCGCCGCCCGCGTCGGCCAGATCATCGTCTTCGAACGTCCGGCCCAGGCAAAGGCCGACGGGTTCACCTATGCCGACCTGCCCGTGCGGGCGCGTGTTCCGTCCGGCAACGAGGTCGCCCGCGCTTCCTGCGTGCTGGAGCCGCAGACCCTGGCCGCCGAGCGCGGCAGCCTGCTGGTGCATGGCTACGAGCCGAATGACGCCCAGGGCAGCTATCGCGTGCACTGGGAAGGCGGGCGCACCAGCTTTTCCGCGGAGGATTGCGGTCCTTCGGTCGACCTCACTGTCTCCAGGCGCGAACTGGACCAGTTGACCGCCGCGTCCTGGGAACTCAGGCATCCGGAGACGGCGCAGGCCTTGCACGACAAGCAATGGGCGACCGTCGCCGGCCTGCAGTGACGAGCGCATTGCCTGCGTCGGTGAAGGTGACCGGCAGCCCGGACCGGGCTTCCCGCCTTCCGCCGGCGCCCGGTTTGCCGACCCGCCTGTGTCTTTGCCGCGGTCGCTTCAGGCGGCCCGTGCCGTGGCCTGTTTCGGCGACTGCCGCAGCATGACCATCCTGGAGGCCGAACGGCCGAAGAAGTGATGGCCCGAGCCGCCCTCGGCCAGCACGTCCAGGAAGGTTTCCGGCGCAGTGATGCGCACGCCACCCAGGATGTCCACGCCGCGACGCAGGAATGCTTCCGGCATCAGTCCCACGGTCGGTCCGACCACCACCACCCGTGCCTCAGGGCGCGCCAGCAGCAGCAGATCCTCGAGCGTGTCGTTGAGCAGCGTGCTGCCGGTCAGCAGCACCACGTCGCCATGCGGGATCACCTCGGCGGCCGCAGCGGCGGGCCGGAAATGCGGCAGTTCCTCGGGCTTGAGCATGTCCGCGCTCAGTTCCAGCACGGTGTAGTCCTGGCGCATGCGCTTGAGCGCGCGTAGGAAGGGCACGAAGGCGCCCACCAGCACGACATGCTCGCCCGGTGCGATGGCGGCCGCGTCGAAGGCGTCCATATCCGGCCGCAGCAGCACGTCCGGATGCGGCCGGCGCTGCCAGCAGGTTTCGGCGAGCGCGTTCAACGTGGCGATGGCGAGCGCGCGGCGCAGCGGATGCGGTGAAGCGATTTCGTCGAGCAGGTCCACGGCGCGTCGGCCACGCAGCGTGCCCGGGGCCACGACGGTGTCGTCGGCGGTGGGGCAGCAGGTGGCATGGATCGCGGTCTTCGCCGGTGTGACGCACACGCCCGCGCTGCCGGTGTCGAGCGCCACGCCGGTGAAATAGAGGCCGACCACGGCGCGCGTGACGGCGATGTCCGCCAGCCCGGTCCCGAGTGTGGCGGCGACATCGGCGATGATGTCGGCGAGAATGCCGTCCTGGGGCATGGTCACGTCTCCTGGGTCGGCGTGGATATAGCGCCGTTGCGGCGCCGCTCCTACCGACGCGTGAGCCGTTCTCCCGTGGCGGCGGCGCTTGAACCAGCGGCGGGGCTATGGTGCGTTGCCGTGCCGATGAACGCGACGAGTGCACCCATGTCCTTCCCGATCCCGGATTCCGAGCTTCTCCGCCTGGTGCAGGAGGACGTCCCGTACGACGACGTCACCACCGAGGGGCTCGGCATCGCCGCCAGGCCGGGCCGGGCCGGCTTCACCGCCGCGGCGGACATGGTGGCCGCCTGCGTCGAGGACGCCGCGCGGCTGCTCGATCTGTGCGGCTGCCGCAGCGTCTGCCATGTGCGCAGCGGCACCGCCGTCGCGCGCGGCACGTTGCTGCTGGAGGCCACCGGCGATGCGGGCGCGCTGCACCGGGCCGGCAAGACGGCGCAGGTGCTGATCGAACTGGCCTCGGGCATCGCCAGCCGTGCCGCCGCCATCGTCGCCGCCGCGCGTGCCGTCGCGCCGCAGGTCGCCGTCGCCTGCACCCGCAAGCACATGCCGGGCGCCAAGCGGATCGCGCTCAAGGCGATCATGGCCGGGGGCGCGGTGCCGCACCGCCTGGGCCTGTCTGATTCCGTCCTGGTCTTCGCCGATCACCGCGTCTTCCTCGCCGAGGGCACCGACCTCGCGGCGGTGTTCCGGCGCCTGCGTGCGCACGCGCCGGAACGCTGTCTCCGCGCCGAGGCCGAGACCGAGGCAGAGGCCCTGGCGTTGGCCAGGGCCGGGGTGGACGTGGTGCAGATCGACAAGGCAACCCCCGAGAGCGTCGCCCGGCTCGCGGCCGCGTTCCAGGCGTGCTCACCCCGGCCGCTGCTTGCTGCCGCTGGTGGCATCAACGAAACCAACGCCGCGGCCTTCGCAGCCGCGGGCGCCGACCTGTTGGTGACCTCGGCGCCGTACTACGCGACGCCGCGCGACGTTAAGCTGCGGATGAGTCCCCTGCCCGCGGGGCAGGGAGCATGAGACGGGGTTGGGCGACCTGCATGCGGTCGGATGAAGATCCGGTCCGGCAGTCGCCCGGGGGCAGGAGGCGCGGTCCGGTCAGGCGGCCAGCCAGCCAGCCAACACTTCCGGTGTCGGGTGGCCGCTTGTCGTGGTGGCCTCCACGCGTTGCGGCGGGGCACGTTCGGCGGTGATCCGGTCCTGCGTCTCAGGGCTTTCGATCGTCGCCGTCTCGCCGTTCCTGTCTTCGCAGCCGAGCACCGTCAGGTCACTCATGATCATGGCCTTTCTCGTCAGTGAGAGACACGGGGCTGAACAGGCGGCCTAAACGCCAAGCCTGTCGCTTACGGGAGCGGTAAGGGGCTCCCGTAAACTCTTCATGAACGTTATCGATGGTGGTTGCAAGCACTACGCTCGGCCGGGGAACGAATTGTACCGTCCCCCTGCCGGCAGCGGGACCGCCCATCGTCAATTTCGATTTCTACGCGATGTTCTGTTGAAAAATAGTTATTTTTGAGAATGTGTCCTACTCTTGGCTGGGGGCGCCGGTGACGGTGGATAGGGCTTGCCCCGCAAGGACGCTTCCCGGGCCGCGTGGCGTGGCTGGCCAGATCGGCCATGCCCCATCGTCGCGGTGATCTGTTAAAGCAACGCCGGACATCCCAGGCGCCGCCTATCCGGTGCGGCGCATCGTCACGCCTCGTTCCTGCCCGCCGGATGCACGGGCGGGACATCAGTCTGGAAGGATCGGCTGCACGCCTCCCCATGCTCATGCTCGAACTGCTTCTCATCCTCGTTCTCGTCGTCCTGAACGGCGTCTTCGCCCTGGCCGAACTGGCGGTGGTGTCCGCCCGGCGGCCGCGGCTGCGGGCGCTGGCCGAGGCGGCGCGGCCCGGCGCGAAGGCGGCGCTGGCGCTGGCCGAGGATCCCGGCCGTTTCCTCTCGACCGTGCAGATCGGCATCACCCTGGTTGGCGTGCTGGCGGGGGCCTTCTCGGGCTCGACCTTCGGCGCGCGGCTGGCGGTCTGGTTCGCCGCCACCGGCCTGCCGCCGGCCGTGGCCGAGCCGCTCGGCTTCGCGCTGGTGGTGGTGGCGGTGACCTATCTCTCCATCGTTGTCGGCGAGCTGGTGCCCAAGCGGCTCGCCTTGCGCAATGCCGAGGGGCTGGCCTGCGCGATGGCGCCGGCGATGGCGATCCTCTCGCGGGTGGCGGCACCGGTGGCGTGGCTGCTCGACAATTCGACCGACCTGGTGTTCCGCCTGATCGGGCTGGCCGAGGAACCGGATCAGCGCGTCACCGAGGAGGATGTCCGTGTCCTGGTGGCCGAGGCACAGCGCCACGGCGCCATCGAGCCGGCGGAGCGGCGCATGATCACCGGCGTGTTGCGGCTCGGTGACCGGCCGGTGCGTGGCGTGATGACGCCGCGTGGCGAGGTGGACTGGCTGGACGCACGGGCGGATCTTGCGTCGCTGAAAGAGATCACGCTGGCGACCCGGCACACGCTGCTGCCGGTCGGCGAAGGCGCGCCCGACGTCATCGTGGGCGTGGTGCGCACGCGCGACGTGCTGGCCGCCCTGCTGCGCGACGGCCAGCTCGACATCCGCGCGCTGGTGCGAACGGCGCCGGTGGTGCCGGATGGCGCTGATGCGCTCGATGTGCTGGCGGTGCTGCGCGACGCCGAGGTGCCGATGGCGCTGGTGCATGACGAGTACGGCAATTTCGAGGGCGTGGTCACGCCGACCGACCTGACCGAAACGATCGTCGGGGCCTTCCGTGCCGATGCCGAAGGGATGGGCGAACCCCCGGCAGTGCAGCGCAACGATGGCTCCTGGCTGCTGTCGGGCTCGATGCCTGCGGACGAGGCGGCCGATCTGGTCGGCCTGCAACTGCCGGAGCCGCGGGCCTACCAGACGGTGGCCGGGCTGGTGCTGCAGGCGATGGGGCGCGTGCCGCAGGCGGGCGATGTGGTGGAGACGCTGGGCTGGCACTTCGAGGTGATGGACATGGACGGGCACCGCATCGACAAGGTGCTCGCCGCGAAGATCTCGGCGGCGGTGCGCCCCGTGGGGCTGCGGCGGCCGGGGGCAGGCGCCGACTGACCGGGGCGGGGGGCGGTCAGCTTTCCGCGTCGGAGCTGCTGCGGCTCACCAGGTCGATGCGCACGCGCATGAGCCCCTTGTCGCCCACGCCGAGCCGGGTCGCCGCCCGTTCGCTCAGGTCGAGGATGCGCCCCTTGATATAGGGGCCGCGATCGTTGATCCGGCAGGTCACCTGGGTGCCGGTGGCGACGTTGGTGACCGCGACGACCGATCCCAGCGGCAGGGTGCGGTGCGCGCAGGTCATCGCCCTGGGGTTGAAGCGTTCGCCATTGGCGGTCAGCCGCCCGGCATGCGAGCGGCCATACCACGATGCCGTGCCGATCTGGCTGGCGGCAGCCTTGGGCGGGGGCGGCGTGCCCTTGTGCATGGGGTGCTGGGGATGCTGTCCGGCATAGGCGGGCAGCACCTGCAGGAATGCCAGGAAAGGTATGAAAGCAAGCAGGTTCTTCAACGTTCCGTTCCCCTCGTTGTGGCACCCCCTGCCGATGCGTCCGGCAGCCGCGCGGCGGCTGCGATGGGGCGGTGCCAAGGTCGGCGACGTGCGATCTGCGGGTCGCATGCTGCTGCTCCGGCAACGCCGGGCAGGCGCATACGATCAAATACCGTGATGGGCTGGTTCAGGCGGGTGACCCAGCCGCGCCGGCGGCGTCATCCGGTAAGAGCATCTTTGAATTCTACGCGAAAACGCGTCGAAAAAAATGCTCTGGAGCAATATCGGCCCGACCTGTGCGGCCCACCGATGCAATTGCTCGCCAGCACCAGGAAGCAGAGTTCCTGGTCAAGCTGGAAACGCCCTCGTGCCGTGACTGCGACGGTTGCGGCCGTCGCGTCGCGGCACGGCCCTTGATAAGGCGGGACGACTCACGCGGCGGTGTTGAAAGCCTGGCCGGCCGCCTTCACGCGATCACCGAGCGGCGCCAGCGCGTCGGTGGCGAGCTTGGTTGACGCCGTGGTGAAGCGGGTGGTCTCGGCGAGCGCCTTTTCCATGGTGCTGCGGGCGTACGCGGTCTGCAGGTCAAACAACTGCTTCACCGACTTCGCCGCGGCGAACGCCTTCACAGTGGCCACGCCTTCATCGAGATGTGCCTGCGTGGTGCTGGCAAGATCCTGGGCAAGTGCCTGCACCCCGGCGCTCCAGACCTGTCCGGAGGCCACGAACGCCTCGACGTTTCCCTTGCCGAAATTGGCGAGTTCTTCGGAGATCCTGAAGGCCTTTTCCATCTTCTTCTTGCCTTTTCTTACCTGTTCGACCCGTCTCGCCGGGGTGGCGGGCGGGATTGGTCAATCCGCGAGGACCCAGGTCCTGCGGTGGCAACGATGCAGTACCGAAAGATCATGCTGCAGTGCAGCAATCGATAGATAGGGAAGGCATTGTCCCGGGTCAAGGCGAGAATGCTGCGCTGCAGCATTCTGCAATGTCAGATCAATCTGATAGCCGTGTCGCAGGATATCACAATATTGTGATCAAAAAATGCCGACATATGCCCAGGAGGATTTGAAACCTTCAGGAGCATCCATCATCTCGTCTTGCCGGATCAGTCCAGGCGCCTGAGGCCGGCGGCGAAGCGGTGGGCATTGGCGACGTAATGCTGGGCCGAGCCGCGCAGCAACGCGACCGTGGCCGCGTCGAGCGTGCGCACCACCTTGGCGGGGGCGCCGACGATCAGGCTGTTGTCGGGGAACTCCTTGCCCTCGGTGACCAGGGCATTGGCGCCGACCAGGCAGCCCGCGCCGATGCGGGCGCCGTTGAGGATCGTGGCGCCCATGCCGATCAGCGCGCCATCGCCGATGCTGCAGCCGTGCAGGATGGCGTGATGCCCGACGGTGACGTCGGCGCCGATGGTCAGCGGGAAGCCCTGGTCGGTGTGCAGCATCGCGCCATCCTGGATGTTGCTGCGCGCCCCGATGTCGATGGGGTCGTTGTCGCCGCGCAGCACGGCGGCGAACCAGATGCTGACATCCTCCCCGAGCCGCACCCGCCCGATCACCTGCGCATCGGGCGCGATCCAGAAGCGCCCGGGGCCGGGCAGGGAGGGGGCATGTTCGTCCAGGGCATAGATGGGCATGGTCAGCAGCCTTTCATGGGAAACAGGAACGGGGGAGCCACGGCACTATCCATTGCCGGAACGGTGCTCCCAGCGGCGCAGCGGTCGCACCGCCATCGCCGCGAGCGCCACCACGCCGGTGCCGCCGGGGAAGCACAAAGTGTGGCCGGGCCGGGGCTCCGCGACTTCCGGCCGCGGCAGCACGCGGAAGGCCACGATCACCGCGGCGATGCCAAAGGCGACCGACCCGAGCGCCTGGCCGACCAGCACGCCCTCGGGGCCGAACCGGGCGCCCAGGGTGACGAAGGGAATGGTCCCGAGCGTGGCGCGCCCCCAGTTGAACAGCGTGGAGAGCAGCGGGTGGCCGAGATTGTTGAAGGCGGCATTCGCCACGAACAGCGAGCCGGTGAACATGAAGCTGAAGGCGAGCACCGAGCAGAACAGCCGCACCAGCTCCGCGGTGATGCCCTCGGCCGAGAAGGCGCGGACGATCAGGCCCTGCCCGAGCGCCAGGACGACCCAGGCGCCGCAGACCGCGGCCAGCGCGAACACCAGGCTGTCGCGGAGCGTGCGCCGCACCCGGTCGGGCCGGTGGGCACCGTGATTCTGTGCCAGGATCGGGCCGACCGCGCCTGAAAGGGCGTAGACCAGCCCGAACGCGACCGGCGAGATGCGGTCGATGGTGGCCAGTCCGGCAACCGCTTCCGGCCCGAAGGTCGCCATGCTGTAGGTGACATAGGCCGCCCCCACCGGGGTGGCGATGTTGGTCGCCATCGCCGGAAGGGCGACCCCCAGGATCGCGCGCAGGTCGCTGCCCAGCCGCCCCGGTACGACCTTCCCCAGCAGGCCGTGCCGGCGGGCCACGCCGTGCCAGGCGGCCCCGGCGAGGATCAGGCGCGAGATCACCAGGCTGATCGCCGCCCCCTCCAGCCCGAGGCCCAGGCCGAAGATCAGCACCGGATCGACGGCGGCGGTGGCGACCGCGGCCAGCAGGGTGGTGTTCATCGCCCGCCGCGGATCTCCCGCCGAGCGCAGCACGCCCGAGAGGCACATGCCCACCCCCATCAACGGCAGCGAGGGCGCGCTGATGGTCAGGAAGCTCGTGGCAAGCCGGCGGGTTTCGCCGCTCGCCCCCAGCAGGTCCAGGATCGGGCCGAGCAGGGCGACCGTGCCGAGGCCGATGACGGCGCACAGGATCACGCTCAGCAGGGTGCTCACGCTGGCGAGGTGCCGGGCCTCGGCGACCGCGCCAGCCCCGAGCGCCCGCGAAACCGTCGCGCTGGCGCCGATGGCCAGTCCGATCGTCAGCGAGATCTGGAAGAACCCGACCACGCCGGCGAAGCCGACCGCTGCCGCGATGGCGCGGTCGCCGAGGCGCGAGATGTAGAACAGGTTCACCAGGTCGACGGCGAACACCGCCACCAGCCCGATCGCGCCGGTGCCCGCCATCACCACGACATGGTGCATGGTCGGGCCGGTGACGAAACGCGGCGCCACGCCCGCCATGGGCGCACCGGGGTCGCGCATCCGGGCCCTCCCTGCTTCCTTGTTGGTGGTCATCGGCTCGTGGCGTGCAGGATCGCGCCGTCCGGGGGCGGCGGGAAGTGTCGGATGCGGCACGAATCGTCACCTGTCTGTTGGCCGCCGCGGCACCACCAGTCGGGCGGTGAGGATCTGGACGACATCGCCATGCTGGTTGCGGGTCTCGCTGCGCAGCGTGACCATGCCCCGGTCCGGGCGCGAGCGCGAGGGCGTGATGTCCAGCACTTCGCTTTCCACCCGCAGCACGTCGCCCGGCCGGGTGGGACGCGGCCAGGAGATCTCGCCCCCCGCGCCGACCACGCCCCCGGCGATCGGAGCACCGCCGCCGACCAGCAGGCGCATGGTGATGGCGGCGGTATGCCAGCCGCTCGCGGCGAGGCCGCCGAACAGCGTGCGCTGCGCCGCCTGGGCATCGAGATGGAAAGGCTGTGGATCGAACTGCGCCGCGAACTGCCGGATCTGGGCTTCGTCCAGGGGATGCGTGGCACTGGCGAAGCGCTGCCCCACCTGCAGGTCGTCGAGGTAAAGGGAGTCCGCCGGTGCGTCGTGTGCGGTCACATCAGCGTGATGATCCGGTCGGTCAGGCGGGCTCTCGGGCATGGTGGCGTGGGTTTCCGTTGCGGTTGGCTGGCGCGGCTCTGAACGCGCGGGAAACGGTCGAGGTGCATCGCCGGATCGGAACGAAACTTGACCAAAGTCAAGGTGGCGCTGAGCGGGTGCCGCTAACGTATCAGCGGTCGTTCTGAAGGAACGGTCCCAGGCGGGGAGCGCGTCGATGAAAGCAATATTGCTGCTGACGGCCAGCGGAGCGGTGGTGTTCCTCTCCACTTATCCTTCGCTCACGCATCCGGGATTATTGAAGCGCCTGAAGCGAAAAGGGATCGGCAAGTTCATCGCCTACGAGATTCCGCTCGAACTGGCACGGCAGCGCTATGCCGGGCATTTCTTCGTGGTCGAGCAGGATCTCGATGACATCGATGATCTGCGTGTCCTCGACCTCGACGGCCAGCGCGCGTTCCGGCTGTTCCGGTTCGAGGAACTGGGCGCGCCGCTCCTGCAGGAAGCCGAAGCGGAGACGTGACGGGCCGCATCGCGGCGCTGTCCGGCTTGCACCCGTGTCGTCGCCGGGTGGAAAGATACACGCGCTTAAAAGAGACAGGGGCCTGCCGCGCCACCCTGCGCGGCAGGGCGCCGGTCAGGAGAGCGATGATGCGGTCCTCGGCGATTTTCGTGGCGGCTCTGGCAATGTCGGCGGTGCCAGCCGCCGCGCAGCAGAGCGGTGATCCGGCGACCGGGCGGGAAATCGCGCAGGCCTGGTGCAGCGAATGCCACATGATCGAATCCCGGCAGGCCCGGGGCAACGACGCCGTGCCGTCCTTCCCCGCCATTGCCGCGAGGTCGGACACCACGTCGATGGGGCTGCACGCCTTCCTTGCGACGCCGCATGCCAACATGCCCAATCTCCGCCTCTCGCGGGCGGAGATGGACAATCTCGTGGCGTATATCCTGAGCCTGCGCCACTGAGCCTGTGGCGGGGGGCTCAGCCGGCCGGCGCGGGTTGCGGATGGTGATCGTGCCCGGCCTCGTCCTCGCCATGGCACGAGCCGGCGCAGTCGCAGCCGACCACCGGCAGCAGCATGCCGGTGGCGCGGCGCGCGAGGTAGTCCTTGACCGCCTCGACGGGATCTTCCCGGTCGGTGATGGCGACCTCGATGCCGCGCTCGGCCATGACCTGGGCGAAATGGCCGCCGAAGCCGGCGGACAACAGCACATGCACGCCGTCGATCGGATGGGCGCCGACACCTTCCATGTCGTGGAAGGACTGCCCGGCCTCGAGATCGAGGCGGGCGGTTTCCTGCGGGGCGGCACCGGGCTGCACGTCATAGATCAGGAAGCGGCGGGCCCGGCCGGCATGGCCGGTGACCTGGCGGAAATTCTGGCTGGTGACGGCGATCTTCATGATGGGCGCGATCCTGCGATGGCGCCACGCCGGAGCGGCGCGGCAGATACGATATATCTTACGTACGACATATCATATCTGTCCCGTCGCGCAAGGCGCCCGGCCGGGCGGGTGCCTCAGCGCCGCCCGCCGACCTCGTCGAGATGGCGCAGCAGGTCGCCCGGATCCTCGTAGACGCGCACGGCGCCGGCGCGCTCAAGTTCTTCCTGGCCGTAGCCACCGGCGAGCAGCCCGACCCCGAGCGCACGGCAGCGGCGGGCGGCGAGCATGTCCCAGATGCTGTCGCCGACCACGACGGCGCTTTCGATCGGGGCGCCGATCCGCTCGGCGGCGGCGAGGAACAGGTCCGGATCGGGCTTGGCGTATTTCACGTCGTCGCGGGTCACGATCGCCACCTGGGCGGGGTCGATGCCGAGCGCATCGAGATTCCGCTTCGCTGTTTCCATGCGTCCGCTGGTGGCGATCGCCCAGGGGATCGCGGCGTCGCTGAGCGCCTGCAGCAGCTCCAGCGCCCCGGGCAGCGGCCGCACCCCGGCGGCGAGGTCCCCGTAGGCCTCGGCATGCAGGCGGCGGAGGCGGTCGATGCGCTCCGCGTTGATCTCCACATGCGTCTCGCGCAGCAACTGGTTGGTGAACAGGCCGCCGCTCATGCCGATGCGGCGATGGATCCGCCAGACCGACAGCTCGATGCCTTCCTGGTCGAGCGCCGCCTTCCAGGCGAGCACGTGCTGGTAGACGCTGTCCACCAGGGTGCCGTCGAGATCGAACAGGAAAACGGTTTCAATACGCATGGCTTCTCCTCGTGTCCGGAGATGTCCGGCTGCCTGATGGCGTGGGCAGGATGGCAAAGGCGGTCCGGCTTCGCACGCTGCCGCATGCACGTACAGGGGAGAGGGGGGGCGGGGTTGCATGACGGTGGCGAAAATTTGCTGATCGGCACAGCACTTCATCAGGTCCTGGCCACGCGGCTGCGATTGGCGAAGTGCCTCCATCCGCATGCATGATGGGCGGATGGACTGGCTGCCGGATCACCCTTCCGTGGTTTGCGGGACCCAGGGCGTCGTCGCCTCCGGGGTCTATGTCGGCGGCCGGCGTATCGCCGATGTCGCGATCGAGGAAGCCGGCCAGTGGGCGCGCCGTCCCGGCCATGTCGTCTGGCTGGGCCTGTGCGAACCCTCGCCCGAATTGCTGCACCGGGTGCAGGTCCAGTTCGGCCTGCACGACCTGGCCATCGAGGACGCCGGCAAGGCGCACCAGCGTCCCAAGATCGAGCAATATGGCGATGCGCTGTTCGTTGTGGCGCGGACGGCGCAGATGGTCGAGGGCCGCATCGCCTTCGGCGAGACGCATCTGTTCGTCGGCCACGGCTATGTCGTTTCGGTCCGGCACGGCGCCTCGACCTCCTATGCCGGGGTCCGGGGCCGTGCCGAGGCATCGCCGCTGATGCTGGCGCATGGCGAGGACTACATCCTCTACGCCATCCTCGACTTCATCGTGGACAATTACCGGCCGGTGCTGGAGACCATCCAGGCCGAGGTGGAGGAAATCGAGGATTGCGTGCTGGCCTCCAATCTCGGCGAGCATGCGGTCGAGCGGCTGTACATGCTGCGCCGCGACCTGCTGCGCCTGCGCACGGCGGTGCGGCCGCTGGTGGAGGTGTGCCGGCGGCTCGAGCATGTCGAGGCGCTGGCGATCGACGCGGCCATGCAGCCGCTGTTCCGCGACGTCACCGACCATGTCTACCGGGTGCAGGAGGAGATCGACGCGCTGCGCGAGGTGCTGGCCTTCGCCTTCGAGGCCAGCCAGATGATCGGGCAGGCGCAGCAGACGGCGATCACCCGCAAGCTTGCCGCCTGGGCGGCGATTCTCGCGGTGCCGACGGCGGTGGCCGGCATCTATGGCATGAATTTCGAATACATGCCGGAGCTGAAATGGCATGTGGGCTATTTCGCCGTGCTCGGCGTGATCCTGCTGAGCTGCGCCATGCTGTACCGGAAATTCCGGCGCGACCGCTGGCTGTGAGTTACCGGCGGTAGACTTCCTTCGGGAAGCGCCGGTGCAGCCATAGCCAGGATTCCGGCTGCGCGCGGACCCACTGCTCCAGCCGGTCATTGATCGCCTGGGTCAGGGCCGCGATATCGGCATGCCGGTCGCCGGTCGCGGGCAGGTCGAGCGGCGCGTCCACCAGCACGCGAAAGCGTGCCGGGCCGAGGCGTTCCACATGGGCCGCGATCACCGGGCAGCGGAAGCGCAGCGCGAAGGCGGCGGCGGCAACCGGCGTCATGACGGGGTGCCCGAACAGCCGTGCCTCGATGCCCTCGTTCATCTTCTGGTCGACCAGCATGGCGACCGCGCCGCCGCGGGCGAGATAGGCCAGGGCCCCGCGCGCGCCGGATGCCCCTTTGGAAAAGGCGGGCATGTCGGCCCCGACCGCGGAGGTGCGCAGGTCGGCGATGATACGGTTGGTGACCGGGTTGGAGGCAGTCCGGTAGAAGCTCGCGCAGGGAAGCCCGCAGGCGGCGGCGGCGCGCGGCAGCAATTCCCAGTTCCCGAAATGGGCTGACACGAAGACCAGCGGGCCGCCCCGGAGAGCCTGGGCGCGGACAATCTCTTCGCCAACCATCTCCCACCCCGGGCCGTGCGCGGTGCGATGCAGATCCGGCAGATGCGGCAGTTCGGCGACGGTGCGGCCGAGATTGTCCCACACGCCGTGGATGATGCGTCGCCTTGCGGGCGGGTCGAGCTCCGGCAGGGCATGGCGCAGGTTGGTCTCGGCGATGCGCGACGCCGCCAGCAGCGGGCCGACCGTCCGGCAGACCGCCCCGCCGAGATTGGAGGCCGTGACGGGACCGAGCGCCCGTAACAACGCGAGTGCCAGGCGCGCGAGCATCGCCTCACTGTGGAACCGCAGGCTTCGCCGCCAGGTCAGGCTTGTCATTCCCGGACTGCAGCATAACCCGGGCCGGTCGTCGAGCATGGGCAGGCGAGCGCCGGCCAGCCTTGGGGGCGGGGGCCTCGTGGGGCTCGACGGATGGACGCGGCGATGATAGCGGCCGGTCACCGGCAGGTTGAACCCCGCAATCCGCCGCCCCGATGAAGGAGGCACCGATGCTCCCGATCACACGCCGGCGCGCGACGGCCGGGCTGGCGACCATCCTGTCCGCCCCGCTCTGGGCCGCGCCGTCTGCCGCGCGCGCCGAGACGCTGACCGTGACCTTTGCCCATGTGAACGACATCTACCAGCACGAGCCGGTGGACGGGCGGGGCGGGCTGGCCGAGCTGGACACGCTGCTGACCGCGGCGCGGGCGCAGGCGCGCGGGCCGTTCTTCGTCACCTTCGGCGGTGACCTGATCTCGCCGTCGCTGACCTCCAGCGTCACCCAGGGCGCGCACATGATCACGCTGCTGAATGCGCTTGGCGTGGACGTGGCGGTGCTGGGCAACCACGAGTTCGATTTCGGCTCGGCGGTGGCGCGGCAGCGCATCGCCGAATCCCGTTTTCCCTGGCTCGGGGCGAATGTGCTGGCGGCGGATGGCCGGCCGTTCTCCGGCGCCGGCACGGTGCTGCTGGAGCGCGACGGGATGAAGGTGGGCTTCGTTGGCGTGCTGACCCGGCGGACGGGGGAACTGGCGGTGGGCGTCACCGACGTGACCTTCGGCGCGGAGGAAGCGGCCCTGCGCGCTGGGGCGGAGGCGTTGCGGGCCCAGGGCGCGGAACTGGTGGTGGCGCTGACGCACCAGGACCTCGCCGATGACATGCGCATGGCGCGCACGGTGAAGGGCATCGACCTGATCCTGGGCGGGCACGACCACGACCCCTACGCGCTGCAGGAAACCGGCGCCCCGGTGATGAAGGCCGGATCGGATGCGCAGTGGCTGGGCGTGGTGGAATTGCGTTTCACCCGCCCCGATGCAGGGGCACCCGGGCGGTCGCGCGTGGCGGCGGTGGGCTGGCGCCTGGTGCCCAATGTCGATGTGGCGCCGTCGCCGCGCCTGGCGCCGCTGGTGGCCGGCGTGGCGGCGCAGCTCGAGGGCATCCTCTCGCAGCCGCTGGCCACGCTGGCGGCACCGCTGGACAGCCGGACCGCGGTGGTGCGCCGGCAGGAATCGGCGCTCGGCGATGTCGTTGCCGATGCGCTGCGCGCGCATTTCGGGGCGGATGCCGCGCTGATCAATGGCGGTGGGTTGCGCGGCAACCGGGTCTATCCGGTCGGCCATGTGCTGACCCGGCGCGATTTGCTGGCCGAGATGCCGTTCAACAATGCCGTCACGCTGCTGGAGGTGAACGGGGCGGTGCTGCTGGCGGCGCTGGAACACGGGCTGTCCGGCATCGAGAAAGGGGCAGGGCGGTTCCCGCAGGTGTCCGGCATGAAGGTCACCTATGACCCTGCGGCCACGCGCGTCAGCCGGGTCAAGGCGGTGGAGATCGGCGGCAAGGCGCTGGACGTGACCCGGACCTATCGTCTGGCCACCAGCGACTACCTGGCCGGTGGTGGCGACGGCTATGCCATGCTGGAGACAGCGAAGGTACTGGTGGATGCGAGCGGCGGGCCGTTGCTGGTCAACGTCGCCGCCGAGGCGCTGCTGCGTGCAGGGACATTGGCTGTTGCCCAGGACGGACGGCTCGCGGCGGTCGAACGTCCGTAAGGCGTTTCCGGGAAACCGGGGCTGTGGATCTGCTCAGTGTCTGGCGTCTGGTGGCATCGGCATCCCCGGCTGCACCTGGGCGGCTCCTCCCGTGCCGCCACGCTTGCGACTTTGCCTGTACCGGCCGTCCGAAGTATTGGTCCAATGTCGGATCGGTCAGCCCTTCGGGCTGCCGGTATCAGATGTCGATCACCACGTCCTCCTGGGGCCGGGAGCAGCAGATCAGGACATTTCCTTCCGAAGGCAAATCGAGCGGATCGGGCTGGTAGGCGACGGACCCAGAGATCAATCCGCTCTCGCAGTTGTGGCAGACGCCAGTGCGGCACGACCACCGGACGGGCACGTCGCACGCCTCGGCCAGCTCCAAAAGGCTCTGATAGGATGTGGCCTTCCAGTGTGCGGCGATACCACTGCGTGCGAACGACACCAGCGGACCGGTGTTGGCATCGTCCGCCGGCGGGTGCGGGGTTCGCGCCGGCGCGCCCACGATGCCAGGGGTCATCGACTGACCGCCGTTGAAGGCTTCGACGTTGATATGTTCCGGTTTTACACCCAGATCTGAAAGTACTTCTTTCATCTCCGCCATGAAGCGGGTCGGCCCGCAGAGATAGACATCTGCTTCTCGTGGGACCTCCAACTCTTCAAAGGCCGATCGCGACAGGTGGCCGGTCGCGTCGAAATCCTCCCCCACCACATCGCGCGACCCTGGCCTGCTGTAACAGACATAGCTGCGGCCGTGCGCGAGCGCGGGCATGAGCCGACGGACTTCGGCGGAAAACGGATGATGCTGCCGATCACGAGCGCCGTGCAGCCACCAAACCTGCCGTGTCGACCGGACAGCCGCCAGCGCGTGCAGCATCGCCAGAACAGGGGTCGCCCCGATTCCCGCGCTGAGCAGCACCAGCGGTTGTTCTCCGGGCTGCAGAACGAAGCTTCCGCGGGGCGTGCTGACCTCGAGAACGTCGTTCACCCGGACATGCTCCCCCAGGTAGGTCCCGGCTGCTCCATTCGGCTCGAGTTTCACGCTGATCCGATAGCGCTCCGTTGAGAGGGGACCCGAGAGCGAATAGCTCCGCAGGAGCGGGGGATCGCCGGCGGTCGGCTGCAGCCGCACGACCACGTACTGGCCGGGCAGAGCCTCTCGCAGCGGCTGCCCGTCCAGGCTCTGCATCGTCAGAGAGCGGACATCCGCCGACTCCTGATCGATCGCCGTCACGGCGAGCCGCCGAAATCCTGGTGCGGCCGGTTGCGCGGCTGCTGCCGGCACCAGGCCCGCGTTGCCACGTCCGGTCGTTGGGCCGTTCACCAACGCCTCGAAGGATGCGCGCCACCCGGGTGAAAGCGCTTCGATCCGCAGTGCGCGTTCCAGTCGATCCTGCGCATGATTGGGCAAATAGAGAAGCGCGTTGATCTCTGCGACGGTCATTCGCTCCGTCGCCTCGCCCACCTTTACGATTTCGTCGCCGGCGCCCACATCGCCTTCCTCCACGACGCGGAAGTAGAACCCGGGCCGTCCGCTCGATGTCAGCAGCGCCGGCATGCGGGGCTCGTTCATGCGAATGCCGACGCGATAGCAGGTAACGCGCGGTTGCGTGATCTCGAACAACGCGCTGCCGATCCGATAACGGTCGCCGATGCACACCGCATCGTCGGGCAATCCCTCGATCGTGAAGTTCTCGCCGAACTGTCCGTGGACGAAATCGGTTCTCCCCAGTTGCTCCCGCCAATAGCCATACGATTCGATCTGGTAGACGAAAACGGCGCGCTGCTCGCCGCCATGCCCAGTCAGGTCGCCTTGACCGTCTCCGTCCAGGTTCAACCGGCCTACCCGACAGCGGCCACGCACCGGATTCTTCCAGATCCCGGTGTGCACAATGCGCCCCTTCCACGCGATGTCGCGCGGAAGTCCGACATTCACCGACAATAGTCGAGCCATGTCGCTCCCCCTTCCCCGTGCAACATCGGCCGGACTGGCGCCAGTCCGCCGATAAAATTTCTTGTTGAAAGAAACGGCAAGAGCATTCCGAACTCCACAGTCAGCCCGGAAATGCTCTAGTAACCGGAAGCTTCCTGTTGGGATGTCAAGGCAATTTCTCTGCCCTCGCGCGCGCGGTGCTTCTCCGCGCGAAACAGGACCCACAACGCCGTTCGAACGGACCGGTCTGTGACGGGTCCATCCTTGGGTGGGGCGGCAGCGGCCGAAAGACTGCCCGGGTCAGGTTCCGGGATGGGGCGTTGCGCGCTCGAAGAAGCACCGCTCGGGCAAAACCGGGCGTTCCGCGCCGAAAGAGAGCCGTACGCTCAGGATCCGACCACCTCGACGGCGCGGCGGC
This sequence comes from Rhodovastum atsumiense, assembly GCF_937425535.1. Taxonomy (NCBI): domain Bacteria; kingdom Pseudomonadati; phylum Pseudomonadota; class Alphaproteobacteria; order Acetobacterales; family Acetobacteraceae; genus Rhodovastum; species Rhodovastum atsumiense. The sequence continues at coordinate 2,199,870 of NZ_OW485601.1, read as the reverse complement.
GTCGTACCACCCTGCCGGCAAGGCGCGAGAGATCATCGAGCAGCGTAAACACCACCGGCACCACCACCAGACTCAGCAGCGTGGAGGTGATCAGCCCGCCGATCACCACCAGCGCCATCGGCGAGCGAAATTCCGAATCCGCACCGATCCCCGCGGCGATATGGGCCATGCCCGCGGTCATGGCGATGGTGGTCATCACGATCGGCCGGGCGCGTTTGCGGGCGGCCTCGACCAGGGCGGCGGTGCGCTCCAGCCCGGTTCGCCTTGCCACGATGGCGTATTCCACCAGCAGGATGGAGTTCTTGGCGACAATGCCCATCAGCATCAGCACGCCGATCACCGCGGACACGCCCAGCGCTTTTTGTGCCAGCAGCAGCGCCATCAGCGCCCCGCCCAGCGACAGCGGCAGAGCCGACATGATGGTCAACGGCTGCACGAACCCGCCGAACAGCAGCACCAGCACCAGATAGACCAGCAGCACCCCGGTGCCGAGCGCCACGGCGAACCCGCCGAACAGCTCGCGCATGACTTCCTTGTCGCCGGTCTCGCGTTCGCGGATGCCGTCGGGCAAGACGTGCATGATCGGCAGCGCCGCCACCAGCTTGGTGGCGGTACCCAGCGGCATGCCGTTGAGTTCCGCTTCGATGGTTGCCTTGCGCACCCGGTCCAGCCGGTCGATCTGTGCCGGGCCGGCGCCGTAGCGGATCTCCGCCACCGCATCCAGTGGCACGGCGAGGTCGTTGCGTCCGGCGACCCGCAGCGCGCGCAGCGTGTCCAGGTCGCCGCGCGCGGCTTCCGCCAGCATGACCCGGATCGGGATCTGCCGGTCCGGTAAATTGAAACGCGCGAGGTTCTGGTCGATATCGCCGATGGTGGCGATGCGGGCGGTGGCGCCGATGGCGGCGGCCGAGATGCCGAGTTCCGCCGCGCGTGCCTCCCTCGGCAGGATCTGCAATTCCGGCCGGGCGAGGCTGGCGGTGGAGCGCGCCCCGGCAAGAGCGGGGATGCCGCGCATCTGCCGTTCCAGTTCCCGTGCCGCGTCGGCGAGCTTTCCCTGGTCGTCACCGATCAGGGTGATCGAGACCTTGGCCCCGCTCTGCCCGTCCGCGCCGAAGCGCACGCGCGCGCCGGGGATGGCTTCCAGTTCCGGCCGCACCAATGCCTCGACGCGCTGCTGGCTCAGCCGGCGCTGGTCACGCGGCACCAGCGTGACCGTCAGGTTGGCGGTGCGCGGGTCGCCCGAGCGGGTGACGTTGCCAAGCATCGGCGCGCCGCCGCCGGTGCTGGCGGTGCCCAGCGAGGCGAACACCGATGCCACTTCCGGCCGCGCCTTCAGGATGGCGGTGGCGCGCTGCACCACCACCTCGGTGTCGGTGAGGGTGGCGCCGGGGGCAAGCTCGATCGACAGCGCCGAGCGGCCGCGATCGGCGGCCGGCATGAAATCCGAAGGGATCAGCGGCACCAGCGCGATCGACAGGCCGAAGAACCCCAGCGCCCCGGCGATCGCCGCCCAGCGATGGCGCAGGCACCAGCGCAGCAGGCCCAGGTAGCGCCGCCCGATCGCCCCGTCGCCGACCTCGCCGGTAGGGCGGCCTTCGGCCGGCTTCAGCAGATAGGCGCTCATCAGCGGCGTCAGCAGCCGCGCCACCACCAGGGAGAAGGCGACGGCGGCGGCGACGGTCAGGCCGAACTGGCGGAAGAACTGGCCGGGGATGCCCGGCATGAAGGCGACCGGCACGAACACCGCCAGGATGGCGCCGGTGGTGGCGACCACTGCCAGCCCGATCTCGGCCGAGGCGTCCATCGCCGCCTGCCAGGCGCCGCGCCCTGGCCGGGTGCGCAGGTGGCGGACAATGTTTTCGATCTCCACGATGGCATCGTCGACCAGCACGCCGACCACCAGCGTCAGCCCGAGCAGCGTCACGTTGTTCAGCGAGAAGCCAAGCCACTTCATCAGCAGGAAGGTCGGGATCAGCGAGAGCGGCATGGCCAGGCAGACGATGCCGGTCGCCCGCGTGTCGCGCAGGAACAGCCAGACCACCAGCACCGCCAGCGTCGAACCCACCACCAGCGCCTCGATGGCGGCGTGGAACCCGGCCTCGACGAAGGTGACGGTGGAGGCGACCCGGCGCAGCTCCACGCCGGGATGCGCGGCCTGGACCGCGGCGGTCCGTTGCGCCACCTCGGCGGCGACCGTCACTTCGGACGAGCCACGGGTGCGCAGCACCTCGAAGCCGACCACTGGCCTGCCATCCAGCCGGGCGGCGCTGCGCACCTCGGCGGTGGCGTCGGTGACGTCGGCCAGATCGGCCAGCCGTGCGGTGCGCCCGCCCGGCAGGATGATCGGCCGTTCCCGCAGCGCCTGCACCGAAACAGCGGAACCGAGCGTGCGGATGGTCTGCTCGCTCGCCCCCAGCGTGCCGCGCCCGCCCGGCAGGTTGAGGTTCCAGTCGCGCAGTTGCTGGTTCACCTGCACCGCGGTGATGCCCAGCGCCAGCAGCCGGTCCGGCCGCAGCGCCACCCGGATCTCGCGGTCGACGCCGCCCACGCGGTTGACCTGGGCCACGCCGGGGATGGCCAGCAGCGCCTTGGCGACGGTGTCGTCGACGAACCAGGAAAGCTGTTCCTGGTTCATGAACGGGGCGGCGACGGTGTAGGTCAGGATCGCGCCGCCGGTGGCCTCGACACGGGTGATGATCGGGTCGCGGATGCCGGCCGGCAAATCGGCACGGATTTGCGCCACCTTGTCGCGCACGTCATTGGTGGCGCGGTCGGGATCCTTGCCGAGCGCGAATTCCACCGCCGTGGTGGAAGCGCCGTCCACCACGGTCGAGGTGATGTGCTTGACGTCGCCCAGCCCGGCGATCGCGTCCTCGACCCGGCGCGTGACCTCGGTTTCCAGGTCGGCCGGCGCGGCCCCGGGCTGCATCACCGTGACCACCACCGCCGGCAGCTCGATGTCGGGCGTGGTGTTGATGCGCAGCGACGGGAAGGCGACCAGCCCGCCGAAGGTCAGCAGCAGGAACAGGACGATGGTCGCGACCGGGTTGCGAATCGCCCAGGCGGAGATGTTGCGGGGCTCGCCTTGCTGCAAGGTGCGCGCCTCAGTGGCCGGTGGCGACGCGCACGCGGTCGCCGTCGGAGAGGAACCCGGCGCCGGCCGCCACCACGCGATCCCCGGCGGCGAGGCCCTGCGTCACTTCCACCAGCCCCTCGCGCCGCGCGCCGGTGCCAAGCGGGCGCTGCACCACGCGCTCGCCGCCCTCGGGCAGCACGAAGACGACCGGGCCGCCCTCGCGGAACACCACGGCTTCCTGTGGCACGGTCAGCACCGCGGCGGCGTCCGGCCGGATCTCGGCACGGGCGAACATGCCGGGGCGCAGGAAGCTGTCCGCCGGCAGGGCGACATGGACGACGCCCAGCCGGGTGTCGCTGGCCACCACCGGGGCGAGGGCACGGATCTGTCCCTCGATCTCCCGCTCGCCATGCAGCACCCGCACCTTCTGGCCGGGGCGCAGGCCGGCGAGTTCCAGTTCGGGAATGCGCGCATCCAGTTCCAGCCGGCCGTCGCGGATCAGCCGGAACAGCTCCTGCCCCGGCTGGACGACGGCGCCGGGCAGCACCCCGCGCTTGCTGATCACCCCATCGGCCGGGGCGCGGATGCGGGTCTGGTCGAGCCGCGCCACCGCCTCGTCGCGCCGGGCCCGCGCCGAGGCCAGCCTTGCCTCTGCCTGCCGCGCCGCGGACTGGCGCTGGTCAAGCGTCTGGCGGGAGACGGAGTCGCTGCGGGTCAGCTCCACGGAGCGGTTCAGGTCGATCCGGGCGAGTTGCAGCACCGCCTCGGCCTCGGTGACGGCCGCTTCCGCCTGGGCCGCCTGCGCGGCCGGCACGGCATCGTCCAGCCGGGCCAGTACCTGCCCGCGCGTGACCTTGTCGCCTTCCTCGACCGCGACTTCGCTGACGCGCAGCCCCCCGGTTTCGGTGCCGACCACCAGTTCCTGCCAGGCGACCACCGAACCGTCGCCGCTGACCGTGCGGGCGAGCAGCCGCGGCGTGGCCGGAGTGAGCAGGACAGTGAGCGCCGGCGGCGGCTCCGCCGGGACAGCCGCCGGCGCCACCGCCGCCGGCCGGCGTGCCGCCAGATGCGGCGCCGCCAGGACCACGGCGATGCCGGCAAGCAACACCACGCCGGCGCCAGCCAGCAACAGGGCGCGCCGCTGTGGCTGTGCCGCCGCAACTGCGGCAAGCTGCCTCCGGTCGGAGGAAACGTGGTCCTGCATGTGATCTCCCGGCGGGGCGGCTGCTTGCATCTTGACCGCTCGGTCAATATCTCGCCGCGTATCTAAGGTTGTTGACCGGAAGGTCAATCACCCTGGAGAAGGACGTCGCATGGTGGATGCGCAAGGCGCGGCCACGGTTGAAAACCACACGCGCCGGCGCCTCGCGCCCGCGGAGCGCATGCCCCAGATCCTGGAGGCGGCTCTCGGAGAATTCACCGCACGCGGCTACGCCGGCGCCAGCATGGCCGCGGTCGCGCTGCGCGCCGGAATCGCCAAAGGGTTGATTTACCATTACTTCCCGTCCAAGGCCGCCCTGTTCCGGGCAACCGTCCAGGCACGCATCCAGCCGGTGCTGGAAGAGGCGGAGCGACTGGTGGCGGAATTCCGCGGCCCGGCCTGCGACTTGCTCCGCTTGCTCCTGGCCCTGGCCTACGCCCGCGTAGCCGCCGCCCCCCAGGAACGGGCCCTGTTCCGCCTGATCGTCACCGAGGCCGAACGCTTCCCCGAACTGGCGAATCTCTACCAGGAAGACGTACTCGCGCGCGCCTTCCGGATCGTCGCCACCGTGCTGCGGGCGGGGGCGGAATCGGGAGAATTCCGGGCGGAAGTGGGCACGACGCCGGGCCTCGCCGAGACGGTGATCGCACCGGTGATCACGGCTTCGGTCTGGCAAATGATCCTGGGCCCGGCCGCCCCGGACGTGGCGTCGCTGCAGGCCGCGCAACTGGACCTGTTGGTGCATGGATTGACGAAAAGATAAGGGAAGTAATTGTAGGGCGGATAAGCGTAGCGCAATCCGCCAATGGAAGCCGATTACCTTACAGCGCTTTGCAATGGCGGATTGCGCTACGCTTATCCGCCCTACATTTTTGCTGCGCGGCGCTCATGCGGTGGAGACAGCGGCTCCGCCCCTGCAGCCAACCCGCCGATACTCGCCAGGACTGACCGCCATCCATTTGCGGAATGCCCGGTGAAAGGCACTCGGCTCGGCGAAGCCGAGCGCAGCGGCGATGTCGCTGACGTCGCGGTCGGAGTTGGTCAGCCAACCCAGGGCGAGATCACGGCGGATCTCGTCCTTGATCATCCGATAGCTCTGGCCTTCTTCGCGCAGGCGGCGACGCAAGGTCGAGGCAGGCAGGCGTAGCTGGCCGGCCAGTGCCTCGAAATCTGGCCAGTCGGCCGGCGGCAGCGCCCGTAGGCGCCGGCGGATCCCCGCGCCGAGCCCGGCATCGTGGCGATAGCGGACCAGGATGTTCATCGGCGCCCGGCGCAGGAAATCCTGCAGCGCCCGCTCGCTGCGATTGACCGGCAGGCGCAGGAAACCGGCATCGAAGGCCAGCCGGCTGGCAGGCTGGCCGAACCGCACCGGGGCGCCGAAGAACGAGTGGTACTCCGCGCCGTGGCTGGGCTCGGCACAGCGGAAATCGACGTGGCGCAGCGGGATGCGGCGCCCGACCAGCCAGCAGGCCACCCCGTGCAGCAGGATCCAGTAGGTGCGATAGGCGAAGGCGGACCGGGCGGCACCGCCATCCCGCAGCGTGATCCAGGCCAGGCCGCCCGCGACCGACACCTCGCCGCGCGGGTCGTCAAGCATCAGCGCCAGGAAGCGCGTCGCCCGCCGCAGCGCCTGCCCGAGCGTGGTGCTGTGCAGCACGCACAGGCACAGCATATCGAAGCCGCCCGGCCGCATCGGACGGGCGGCAAGGCCAAAGAACTCGTCGTCCAGCGCCGCCGCGACCTCGCGCCAGAACAGGCCGTACTGCTCGGCCGAGACCCGGCCGTCCCGGCCTTGCACCTGCTCCGGCGCGATGCCGGCGGCCTGCAGCAACGGCCCGGCCGGCAGCCCGCGTTCCCGCGCGCAGTCGAGCGCGTCGTGGACAAAGCAGGCCGCGATCATCCGTCGTTCCATCGCTTTTCCGCCGCCGGCCACGCCCTGGGAGATTGCAGAATCGCTCATGAATTTAGATCGGTCCGGGCATGGATTGCCACTTGCTTGCTGGTCTAGCCTCCCTTTCAGCGGTCGAGGCCGGTCAGGCCAGCCGACAAGAAGAACCCGTCGCGGAGGAAACGCCATGAGCGAGTACGCTCAGGGCCCCGGGCATCCGCCCCGGGGCCCCGACTACCAGGATGCCGTCGCCGCGTTCCGGCTGCAGGCCCTGGCGGCCAGCCTGCGGGGCAGCCTGGAGACGGGACTGAACGCCTGCGTGGAGTGCTGTGACCGCCACGCCGACGATCCCACCCGCATCGCCCTGCTCTGGGAAAGCCATGACGGCCGCAGCGAGACGCTGACCTTCGCCGCGCTGAAGGAGCGTGCCGCCCGCTTCGCCGGATTCCTGCGGGCGCGGGGCGTGCAGCCCGGCGAAGTGGTGGCCGGCATGCTGCCGCGGGTGCCCGACCTGCTGGCGGTCATTCTCGGCACCTGGCGTGCCGGTGCGGTCTACCAGCCCTTGTTCACCGCCTTCGGCCCGAAGGCGATCGAGCAGCGGCTGCAGACCAGTGGCGCGATGCTGGTGGTGACCGACCCGGTGAACCGTCCCAAGCTCGACGAGATCCCGGGCGCGCCACCGGTCGCCGTGATAGGGGGCACCGGCATCCGGGCCGGGGATTTCGACCTTGCCGCCGAACTCGCCCGGCAGGCGCCGGAGTTCGCGCCGGTGCCGCGGCGCGGCGAGGATCTGTTCCTGATGCTGTCGACCTCCGGCACGACCGGGCTTCCCAAGGGGGTGCCGGTGCCGTTGAAGGCGCTGCTCAGCTTCGCCGTCTACATGCGCGACGCGGTCGATTTGCGGCCGGAGGACCGGTTCTGGAACATCGCCGATCCGGGCTGGGCGTACGGGCTTTACTACGCCGTCACCGGCCCGCTGCTGCTCGGCCACGCCACCACCTTCTATGACGGGCCGTTCACCGTCGAGAGCACCTATCGCCTGATCGCGAAGCACGGGATCACCAACCTCGCCGGTGCGCCGACCGCCTACCGGCTGCTGATCGCCGCGGGGCCGGAAGCGGCGCGCCCGGTGAAGGGGCAGCTTCGTGCCGTCAGCAGCGCCGGCGAACCGCTCAATCCCGAGGTGATCCGCTGGTTCGCCGAGCATCTGGCGGCGCCGATCTACGACCATTACGGCCAGACCGAACTGGGCATGGTGGTGTGCAACCATCATGCGCTCAGCCATCCGGTGCGGCCCGGCTCGGCGGGGCTGGCGATGCCGGGCTACCGGGTCGCCGTGCTGGACGAGCAGAACCGGGAACTGCCGCCGCACCAGCCGGGGGTGCTGGCCATCGACATGACGCGGTCGCCGCTGCTGTGGTTCGGCGGCTACTGGCAGCAGCCGACGCCGGCGATCGAGGGCGGCTATTACCGCACCGGCGACGTGGTGGAACTGGGCGAGGACGGCAGCATCGCCTTTGTCGGGCGGGCCGATGACGTTATTACCTCGGCGGGGTACCGGATCGGCCCGTTCGACGTGGAAAGCGCGCTGATCGAGCATCCCGCCGTGATCGAGGCGGCGGTGGTCGGCAAGCCCGACCCCGAGCGCACCGAGATCGTCAAGGCCTTCGTGGTGCTGGCCGATGGGTACGCGCCGTCGGAGGAACTGGGCGAGGAACTGCGCCAGCACGTGAAGCGGCGGCTCTCGGCGCATGCCTATCCGCGCGAGGTTGCCTTCGTGCCGTCCTTGCCGAAGACGCCGAGCGGCAAGCTGCAGCGTTTCATGCTGCGCAACCAGGAAGTGGCGGCGTCCCGGCCGGTTTCGGCCTGAGCGGCAACGGAGTGGGCGGATGCGGATCGAGAATCGCGTTTTTCTGGTCTCCGGCGGCGCCTCCGGCCTGGGGGCGGCGACGGTGCGGGCGCTGGCGGCGGCAGGGGCGCGGGTGGTGATTGCCGACCTCGCGCGCGAGGCAGGGCTGGCGCTGGCGGCGGAGCTGGGCGAGCGGGCGCGGTTCGTCGCCACCGACGTCACCAGCGCCGCGGATGGCGAGGCGGCGGTGGCGCTGGCGCGCACGGCGTTCGGTGGGCTGCACGGGCTGGTCAACTGTGCCGGGGTGGCGCCCAGCGAGCGGGTGCTCGGCCGCGCCGGTCCGCATGGGCTCGACAGTTTCGCCCGCACTGTCGCCATCAACCTGGTCGGTAGTTTCAACATGATCCGGCTGGCGGCGGCGCTGATCGCCGAGGGCGAGCCGGATGAAGGGGGCGAGCGGGGGGTGATCGTCAATGCCGCCTCGATCGCCGCCTTCGACGGGCAGGTCGGGCAGGCGGCCTATGCGGCGTCCAAGGCCGGGGTGGTGGGCCTGACCCTGCCGGTGGCGCGGGAGCTGGCCCGGGTGGGCATCCGCGTCGTCACCATTGCCCCCGGTGTGTTTGAGACCCCGATGATGGCGGCGATGCCCGCCGATGTCCGGGAATCGCTCGGCCGCACCGTGCCGTTCCCGTCGCGCCTGGGTGATCCCGCCGAGTTTGCCGCGTTGGTACGGCACATCTGCGAGAATCCGATGCTGAACGGGTCGGTGATTCGCCTGGATGGCGCGCTGCGCATGCCGCCCCGCTGAAACGAATGGGGTCCAGGGGCCTTGTGGCCCCTGGCGGGTGCAGGGCGGAGCCCTGCCCTTAAACGGGAGGAACCGATGAGTGCCAAAGATCCCATCGTGATCGTGGGCTCTGCCCGCACGCCCATGGGTGGCTTCCAGGGCGACCTGAAGGACCTGACGGCACCGGCCCTGGGGGCCGCCGCGATTTCCGCTGCCATCGCGCGGGCTGGCATTGCCCACGATGCGGTGGATGAACTGCTGTTCGGCTGCGTGTTGCCGGCCGGGCAGGGCCAGGCGCCGGCGCGCCAGGCGGCGCTGGGGGCCGGGCTGCCGCTCGGGGTCGGGGCGACCACAATCAGCAAGGTCTGCGGCTCCGGCATGAAGTCGGCGATGCTGGCGCATGACCTGATCCTGGCCGGCAGTGCCGGGGTAGTGGTGGCCGGCGGCATGGAGAGCATGTCCAACGCGCCGTATCTGCTCGACCGTGCCCGCGCGGGCTACCGCATGGGGCATGGGCGGGTGCTGGATCACATGTTCCTCGACGGGCTCGAGGATGCCTACGACCGTGGCCGACTGATGGGCACCTTCGCCGAGGATTGTGCCACCGACTACCAGTTCACCCGGGCAGCGCAGGACGAGTACGCCATCACCTCGCTGACCCGGGCGCGGCAGGCGATCGCGGATGGCAGTTTCGCCGCCGAGGTGGTGCCGGTGACGGTGCGCACCGGCAAGGCCGAGCGTGAGGTTGCGCAGGACGAGCAGCCACCGAAGGGGAAGCCGGAGAAGATCCCGACGCTGAAGCCGGCGTTCCGCGAGGGCGGCACGGTGACGGCGGCCAATTCCAGCTCGATTTCCGACGGGGCCGCGGCGCTGGTGCTGATGCGCCTGTCGGAGGCGGAGCGGCGCGGTCTGACGCCGAAAGCCGCGCTGGTCGGCCATGCCACGCATGCGCAGGCGCCGCATCTGTTCCCGACCGCGCCGGTCGGCGCGATGCGTCGCCTGCTGGAACGCACCGGCTGGCGGCATGACCAGGTCGATCTGTACGAGATCAACGAGGCCTTCGCGGTGGTGGCGATGGCGGCGATGCGGGACCTCGACCTGCCGCATGACAAGGTGAACGTGCATGGCGGGGCCTGTGCGCTCGGGCATCCGATCGGGGCCTCGGGGGCGCGGATCATGGTGACGCTGCTGGCGGCGCTGGAGAAGTATGGGCTGCGTCGCGGGGTGGCCTCGCTGTGCATCGGTGGCGGCGAGGCGACCGCGGTCGCCCTGGAACGGCTGTCGTGAAGGGGGGGCGGGCATGATCCTGACCGACGCACAGGCGCAGATCCGCGAGGCGGCGCGCAGCTTCGCGCAGGAGCGCCTCGCCCCGTTCGCGGCCGAATGGGACCGGGCGCACCGCTTCCCGGCCGAGGCGCTGCGGGAGATGGGGGAGCTTGGCTTCCTCGGCATGCTGCTGCCGGAGGAGTACGGCGGCTCGGATGTGGGCGAAGTCGCCTATGCGCTGACGCTGGAGGAGATCGCCGCTGGCGACGGCGCCTGCTCCACCATCATGAGCGTGCACAGTTCGGTCGGCTGCATGCCGATCCTGCGCTTCGGCACCGAGGCGCAGAAGCGGCATTTCCTGCCGAAGCTGGCGAGCGGGGAATGGATCGGCGGCTTCGCCCTGACCGAGCCGCAGGCGGGCTCGGACGCGTCGAACCTGCGCACGCGGGCGCGGCGCGACGGCGATGACTACGTGCTGTCCGGAACCAAGCAGTTCATCACCTCGGGCCAGAACGGCCGGGTGGTGATCGTCTTCGCCGTGACCGACCCGGCGGCCGGCAAGAAGGGGCTGACCGCCTTCATCGTGCCCACCGACACGCCGGGCTACGAGGTAGTGCGGGTGGAGGAGAAGCTCGGCCAGCACGCCTCGGACACCTGCCAGATCGCCTTCAACGACATGCGCCTGCCGGCCTCGCTGCGGCTGGGCGAGGAAGGGCAGGGCTACCGGATCGCGCTGGCCAACCTGGAAGGGGGGCGCATCGGCATCGCTGCCCAGTCGGTGGGCATGGCGCGTGCCGCGCTGGAGGCGGCACGGACCTACGCGCACGAGCGCACCACGTTCGGGCGCAAGTTGATCGAGCACCAGGCGGTCGCCTTCCGGCTGGCCGACATGGCGACGCGTGTCGAGGCCGCCCGCCAACTGGTGCTGCACGCGGCGGCGTTGCGCGAGGCGGGGCAGCCCTGCCTGACCGAAGCCTCGATGGCCAAGCTGTTCGCCTCAGAGGCGGCCGAGGCGGTGTGCTCCGCTGCCATCCAGATCCACGGGGGGTACGGGTACCTGGCCGATTTCCCGGTAGAGCGGATCTATCGGGACGTGCGCGTCTGCCAGATCTACGAGGGCACCAGCGACGTGCAGCGGATCGTCATCTCCCGCAGCCTGTGAGGCGCGGGGGGCGCGCCTCGCCCCATGACGATGGGATGAATGGCATGGACAGGAGGCGGCATTCCGCCTCTACATGCCCCCATGCTCCCGGCCCCGATTGCTCCCCGACTTCATCGTCATGCGCCGCCCCCGCGCGATGTCCGTTCCCGTGGGGGCGTGGCGCTCGCTCTCGTGTTCGTGTTGGCTGGATGCACGTCCAGGCCGGATTTCCTGGCGCGCAGCCAGCAGGATTGCGGCCTGGGCGACCGCGAGGCCTGCCGGATGCTGCAGGTCCTGGACCCGCCCAGGATGGGCAAGGCGCCCTTGTCGCGGGCCACGCAAACCGAGAAGGACGTGCAGGCCATCCTGCAGGGCATGGCCCGGGCAAAGGCCTCGCCGCGCACCGGCTATCGCGAGAACGTTCCCTTGCCGGAGGCACCGGCGCAGGTGGCACCGGCAGCCCCCCAGCCCATGCCGGCGCAAGCCCCGGCGCAGGAACCGGGCCCGCAATAGGGTGATCGTGGCCCGTTTCCGACAGATGGATCTCTCCCGTCGCGTGACGCCGGACATCCGCTGACGGCGATGCAGCGCGCTAAAAGACAGCACGATGTTGACTTTCAATTGTATCCACGACTTTTTTCTCGCGCACTGCGTCCATTTCGTTCTGTATCCATCTCAGGTGCGACCTTGCTGAAGAATTCGAAGAAGCGGATTGGTGGCAGGAAGCTTGCCAACTTCATCAATATGCCCGGTCATTTGCTGCGCCGGTGTCACCAGATTTCCGTTGCGATCTTTCTTGACGAATGTCAGGCCTTCGACCTGACCCCCTTGCAATTCAGCGTTCTTGCGGCCCTGTCCAGTTACGGGGCGCTCGACAAGGCGACGCTCAGCCGCGTTGCCGCACTCGATCGCACGACGGTCTCGGTCGTGCTGAAGAACCTGCAGGAGCGCGGCTTCGTGGCGAGTCGGGCGTCCGATCAGGACCGCCGTGCCACATTGAATGACATCACTGAGGACGGGCTGGCGACGCTGCGCGCCGCACAGTCGGACGTCGTGCGGGCGCAGGAGCGGATGCTTGCCCCGCTCAATGAGGATGAACGCGTGGAATTCCTTCGTCTGCTGGCGAAGATGGCGGATGCCAACAACATGTTCAGCCGCGCACCGCAGCGTACGCCGAAAGCCTGACATCCCCCTGCGCGACGTTTCGCCGTTTCGCGTCGTTCCGGGTTTGACATACGCATAATTGTGCATTTAGCTATGCGTATCGCCGCGAAGCGGCGGCCAACAGGGGGAAGAAGCGGAATGGGCGCGTCCAAGGGGGACGTCGTCATTGCCGGTGGTGGCATTGGCGGCGTATCGGCAGCGATCGGGCTGGCGAACCTGGGCTACAAGGTGACGGTGCTGGAACAGGCACCCCAGTTCGGCGAGATCGGCGCCGGCATCCAGATCGGTCCAAATGCCTTTCACGCCATGGATTATCTTGGCGTGGGTGATGCCGGCCGTGCCAAGGCCGTGTACATCGACCGGCTGGTCATGATGGATGGCCTCACCGGGTCGGAAATCGCTCACATCGATGTCGGTGAGGCGTTCCGGGCCCGCTTCCGGAACCCGTACGCGGTGATCCATCGCGCGGATCTGCACGCGGTTTTCCTGGAAGCCTGCCAGGCCCACCCGAATATCCGCCTCGTGAACAACCAGCTTGTCCTGGGCTATGCCAACACCCCGCGCGGCGCCAAGGTGATCACTGCCTCGGGTGACAGTTTCGAAGCCGACGCGGTGATCGGCGCCGACGGCGTGCGGTCACGCATTCGTGCCCAGCTCGCGGGCAATGACGAGCTGAAGCTCTCTGGCCATGTCGCCTATCGCGCCGTGCTGTCGATCGACGAGATGCCCGAGGATCTGCGCTGGAACGCCGCCACGCTCTGGGCTGGGCCGAAATGCCACATGGTGCATTATCCGCTGCAGGGCTGGAAGACGTTCAATCTGGTGGCAACGTTCGTCACCAATGTCGCGGATGTCGGCAGCAACGAGCCGGGCACGCGCGAGGAAATCCTCGACCAGTTCGGGCAGATCGTGCCCAAGGCGCGCAAGCTGCTGGAGGTGCCGAAATCCTGGCGGCGCTGGGTGCTGGGCGACCGGGACCCGATCGAAAACTGGGTGGACGGACGCGTGGTGCTGCTCGGCGACGCGGCGCATCCGACCCATCAGTATTTCGCCCAGGGGGCCTGCATGGCCATGGAAGATTCGGTGATGCTGGCTCACCAGTTGGAAAAGCACGGCGGCGACTTTGCCGCGGCCTTCGCGGAATACCAGCAGGCCCGTATCGTGCGCGCCTATCGCGTGGTGCTGTCCTCGCGCGCCATCGGCAAGCATGTCTACCACGCCGAGGGCGCCGAACGCCTGGTACGCAATGCGGTGATGGGCGCGAAGACCCAGGACGAGTGGTGCGAGAGTCTGGCGTGGCTTTACGGCGGCACCGGCCTGACCACCATCACCCTCCAGGCCGCGGCGTAGGGGGCGTGGTCATGACCCAGCTTGGCACGCTCGAAGATCTTCCGGCCGCGTATCGCGACGCATTGACCGCCCACAATCTCGTGCCGCTCTGGCCCAGCCTGCGCGCGGCGCTGCCCTACGACATTCCGGCACGCCGCACCCGGCCGATCGCCTGGCATTACGCCGATATCCGGCCGCGCCTGCTGCAGGCAGGCGAGCTGACGCCGATCGAAAAGGCGGAACGTCGCGTGCTGGTCCTGGCGAATCCCGGCCTGGGCCTGGCCAACATGCAGGCGACGCCGTCGATCTATATCGGCCTGCAACTCATCCTGCCCGGAGAGACTGCCCCGAACCACATGCACAGCCCCAGCGCCGTCCGCTTCGTGGTGGAAGGGCAGGGGGGCTATACGGTGGTGGATGGCGAGAAGCTGCCGATGGACAAGGGCGACCTGATCCTGACGCCATCCGGCCTGTGGCATGAGCACGGCCATGAGGGCAGCGGCCCCGTCATATGGCTGGACGCACTCGATCTGCCGACCGTCTTTGCACTGGAGGCATCGTATTGCCTTGAAGGCGCACCGCAGGTCCTGCGTAACCAGCCGGACGCCTCGCAGACCTTCTATACCCGCTCGGGCTTCGTTCCCTTCGCATCGCTCAATGCGACGAAGCCCCGCTATCCGTTGCGACGTTTCCCCTGGAAGGACGCCAAGGCGGCGCTGACGGCCCTGGCGGGCGTGACCAATCCCGGGCAGCCGGTGCAACTGGCCTATGTCAATCCCGAGACCGGCGAGCCGTGCATGCCCGTGCTGGGTTTCTCGGCCATCATGCTGCGGCCAGGGGAGACCATCACGCCATGGCGCCGCTCGGCCTCCGCGGTGCTGCATGTCATCGAGGGCGAAGCCCAGGCGCAGATCGACGGCGTGACGCTCGATCTCGTCGAGAGCGACACCGTGGCGGCACCGACGCATGCGCGCGTCACGCTGGCCAACCGGTCCACTCTGCGGCCGGCCTTCCTGTTCCAGGTGGACGACGCGCCGATGCAGCGCAAGCTCGGGTTTTTCGAGGAATTCGAGTCCTGATAAACGCTTTTCGGTCACCGCCGCACAGCGCGTGACCGGCTGCCGGCTACGACACCGCGCATGCAAACATGCTCGGCCGAGGGGGAAAACCAATGAACGACTATCTGTGGACGCCGCCGTCGATCGCCTCTCTGCCGGTGCGGGGCGAGACCAGGCGACTGCCGGTCAACCGGCTGTTCTTTGTCGGCCGCAACTACCATGCGCATGCGGTGGAAATGGGCCGGCCGGTCGACAAATCCGTCGAACGGCCCTTCTACTTCACGAAGTCTCCGCAAACCATCGTGGAAAGCGGCGCGATCACGCCCCTGCCGCCGCAGACCACGGACTTCCAGCACGAAATGGAACTGGTTGTCGTCATCGGCAGGTCCGGTTTCCGCGTACCGCCGCAGGATGCGCACGCACTTGTCTATGGCTATGCCTGTGGCCTGGACATGACACGCCGCGATCTGCAACTGGCGGCGCGCGACAAGGGACGGCCCTGGGATCTGGGCAAGGATGTCGAAGCGTCTTCGGTTCTGTCGGAGATCGTGGCGATGCCGGGGATCGTGCTGGAACACGGCGAGATCGCCATGACGGTCAACGGCGAGATCCGCCAGCGTTCCGACCTGGGCAAACTGATCTGGAACATCCGCGAGATCATCGCTGATCTTTCGCTGTTCTACCACCTGCAGCCAGGCGACATCATCTTCACCGGCACCCCCGAGGGGGTCGGCCCGGTGGTGGCAGGCGATGTCATCGAAGGCAGCATCGCGGGGGTTGGCTCGATCCGGCTGACGATTGGGCCGTCAGCCTAGAGCAGCAGCATCCGAGGTACTGCCCCGGATCAGGTTGCGCATCGAAACCAAAATCATAACAAGCGCCTTTCCATGAATCTGCCACCAAGGCAGAAGGGGGAACTCATGTCCGGAGTCGTCAATGTCTCCGATCTGATCAATCATCGAAGGATTGGTCGTTTCCAGGTGGTGGTTGCCACGCTCTGTTTTCTGATCGTGGCCCTCGATGGCTTCGACACCGCGGCGATCGGCTTTCTTGCCCCGGCGATCCGGGCCGAATGGCAGCTTGGGCCGGCCGAGCTGGCGCCCCTGTTCGGCGTTGGCCTGGCGGGCCTGATGGCGGGGGCCTTCCTGTTCGGCCCGCTGGCTGACCGAATCGGCCGAAAGATGGTGCTGCTGATTTCGGTGATGCTGTTCGGTTTCGCGAGCCTGGTGTCGGCGTACGCGCCGTCGCTTGCGACGCTGCTGGTGTTGCGTTTCATCACCGGCCTGGGCCTGGGCGGCGCCATGCCGAACTCGGTGACGCTGACCTCCGAATACTGCCCAGAACGGCATCGCCTGTTCCTGGTTACCACCATGTTCTGTGGCTTCACCATCGGCTCCGCCCTCGGCGGCCTGGTCTCCGCCCACCTGGTCGAAGAGTACGGCTGGCGTTCGGTATTGCTGATCGGTGGCGTGCTGCCGCTGCTGCTGCTGCCCCTGCTGGCCTGGAAACTGCCGGAATCGGCACGGTTTCTGGTGATCGCGCAGCGTGGCAACAAGCGCATCACCGCCGTGCTGCGCCGGATCGCGCCGGAGATGACGTTCCAGGATGTGCGCTTCGTTCTCAATCATGCCAAGCCCAAGGGGCTGCCGGTCGAGCACCTGTTCAAGCCGGATCTGGTGCGTGGAACGTTGCTGCTCTGGCTTGCCTTCTTCGGCAGCCTTCTGATTATCTATTTGCTGTCCTCGTGGCTTCCGACGCTGGTCAAAAGCACCGGCGTGTCGTTGAGCACGGCTTCTGTCGTGACGTCGATGTTCCAGGTCGGTGGCACGCTTGGCGCCATCGTGCTCGGCTGGTTGATGGATCGTTTCGAGGCAAGCCGGGTGCTGGCGCTCAGCTATGCGCTGGCGGCCGTGTTCATCGCGGCCATCGGCAGTCTGACCGCGTCTCCCTGGCTCGTCGGGGTCGCGGTGTTCGGCGCCGGGTTCTGCCTGTCAGGCGGTCAGGTGGGAGCGAATGCATTCTCGGCCAGTTACTACCCGACCGATTGCCGGGCAACCGGCGTGGCCTGGGCGAATGGGGTGGGGCGCTTCGGGTCAGTGCTCGGCTCGATGGGCGGCGGCCTGCTGCTGGCGGCAGATCTCTCGCTGCCGACCGTGTTCCTGCTGGTGGGCGCTCCGGCGCTGGTGAGCGCGCTGGCGATGGCCATGATGGGGCGTCGCAGCGAGACCGTCGTTGTCACCGGAGAGCCGGCATGAAGCTCTACAATTTCTTCCGTTCCGGCACGTCGCACCGGCTGCGCATCGCCATGAACCTCAAGGGCGTGCAGGCCGAGTATATCGGCGTGGATCTACGCCGGGAGGAACACAGGCAGGACGCCTACCGCGCCATCAATCCGCAGATGCTGGTCCCGGCGCTGGTGGAGGACGGCGACGTGTTCATCCAGTCGACGGCGATCATCGAGTGGCTGGAGGAACGCTACCCGGATCCGCCCTTGCTGCCCCGGCAGGTCCGGGACCGGGCCCATGTCCGTGCCATGGCGTCCATCATCGGCTGCGATATCCACCCGCTCAACAACCGGCGGGTGTTGGAGTCCCTGCGCCGGAATTTCGCGGCTGATGCCGCGGCGGTCGACTGCTGGTGCGCCGAGTGGATCGGTGCCGGCTTCGATGCCATCGAGGCGCTGTTGGCGGCAGACCGGCACCGCGGCGCCTTCTGTTTCGGTGAGGCGCCGGGGCTGGCGGATGTCTATCTCGTCCCGCAGGTCGAGAGTGCGCGACGCTTCAATGTCGATCTGCAAAGATGGCCGCTGATCCTGGCGGTGGATGCGGCATGCGCGGAGCTGGACGCCTTCCGGCAGGCGGCACCGGGCCGACAGCCCGATGCCGGTGCCAATACCGGCCATGCCGGGATTGGTGTGAAGCAGGCCAGTCAGGCCCCGGCCGGATAATGAGCGATTCCGCCGTCGCCATGCGGCGACGGCGGAACGCTATGGTTTCGGCTTTTCCTGGTGGCCGCCGAATTCCCAGCGCAGGGCCGAGAGCAGCCGGTTGGCGAAATCCGCGCTGCCGCGTGACTCGAACCGATTGAACAGGGCCGCGCCGATGACCGGTGCCGGGACGCCTTCCTCGATGGCGGCCTGCAGGGTCCAGCGCCCTTCGCCGGAATCCGAGACCCGCCCGCTGAACGCGGCAAGATCGGGGCTGGCGCGCAACGCATGCGCCGACAGGTCGAGCAGCCATGAGCCGACGACGCTGCCGCGCCGCCACAGCTCGGCCACCCGGGCGATGTCGATGTCATAGGCATAGCGCTCGGGATGGCGCAGCGGCGTGGTCTCGGCGTCCTTGTCCCGCTTGACCAGCCCCGCATCGGCATGGCGGAGGATGTTGAAGCCCTCGGCGTAGGCGGCCATCAGCGCGTATTCGATGCCGTTGTGCACCATCTTGACGAAATGCCCGGCGCCATGCGGGCCGCAATGCAGGTAGCCCCATTCGGCCGGCTCGGGCGGGCCACTTGCGCCCGTGGTGCGCGGCGCCGCCTCCACCCCTGGGGCGAGCGTGCGGAAGATCGGGTCGAGATGCTGCAGGATCGGTTCCTCGCCACCGATCATCAGGCAATAGCCCCGCTCGCGCCCCCAGACCCCGCCGCTGACGCCCACATCCACATAATGCACCGCCCGAGGCCGCAATGCCTCGGCGCGGCGGAGGTCGTCGTGGTAGTAGGAATTCCCGCCATCGACCACGATGTCGCCCGGCTCGAGCAACGGGGTCAGGTCGTCCAGCACCGGATCGACCACCGCCGCGGGCAGCATCAGCCAGACCAGGCGCGGCTTTTCCAGCTTGCGGACGAAGGCTTCCAGGCTGTCGCTGCCTTCGGCGCCCTTGCCGACGAGGTCCATCATCGCGGCGGCGTGTGCGTCATAGACCACGCAGTCATGGCCCGCGGCGAGCAGGCGCTCGACCATGTTCGCGCCCATCCGCCCCAGTCCGATCATGCCGAGCTGCATCCCGGGTGTCCTTCTCCGTGGGTCTACCAGGGCCGAGCATGGGCCATGCGGCGGCGGTAGGCGATGGAGTACTTTTATTTTGAACACGTTATAAAAAACCGATCGCCGGTTGGTACTTTGTGATGGGACTGAATCTGCGGGATTGACGCAATAACAGTCCCGGTAATAAATGGTTCAGGAAGCGACACGGCGGCGGAGGGTGCGATGCGGAAGAAGCCGGGACAGGCCGTCGGGCGTGCGCTCCGGGCCCAGTTGCAAAACGCCTCCGGCTCCGCGGCATCGGTCGCGGACCGCTTCGGGGTGAATCCCAAGACCGTTCTGAAATGGCGCCATCGCGATGGGGTGGAAGAGCAGCGCCGGGGACCGGCGGTGTCGCGCTCGACCGTGCTCAGCCTGATTGAAGAGGCGGTGGCGGCCCTGGTCCGCCACCAGAGCCGGCTGCCCCTCGACGACGTCCTTGCCGCGTTGCACCCGGTCCTGCCGCGCCTCACCCGGTCCGGCCTGCACCGGCTGTTCCGCCGCCATGGCCTCGGCCGCCTGCCGGAAGCTGCCCCGGGGGACGAGGCCGAGGGCACGTGGCGGCTCGACGTCATCTCCCTGGCGGCACCGGCCGGCACGCGGGCAGTCTTCGTGGCTTTCGATGCCGCGTCGAAATTCGCCTGTGCCAGCCTGCACAGCGGCGCGACCGCGGCGGAGGCGGAAGCGGCCCTGGCCGCGTTGCTGCAGGCTGCGCCCGAGCGGCCGCGCGTGATCGTCACGCCCGATGCCCCGCCTTTTTCCGGCGACGACGCCTTTGCGCGGGCCTGCCGGGCTGTCGGCGCAACGCACCGGATCATGCCGGCCGATGTGCCGCTCACATCGATCCGACAGGTGCTCGCCGCCGACGGCACGTTGGCCGGTGTCAGCGATGCGGCGTTGACGCAGCATCTGGCCGATGCCCTGGCGGCGTACAACCGTTCCTGCACGTTGCGTGTGCTCAAGGGCAGGGCGCCGCTTGATGTTCTCGCGGCACGCCAGGCGCGCCCGCGCGGTCGCGCCGCCACCGTCCGCGACGTCGCCGCCCAGGTCGGCGTCTCGCCGATGACCGTCTCGCGCGTAGCCAACAACGACCCGGACGTGAGCGACAGCACCCGCCAGGCCGTGCTCGCCGCCATCGAGGCGCTGGGCTACGTCCCCAATGCCTCGGCGCGGCGCCTTGCGGGACGATGGGTGGCGCAGCTCGGCCTGCTCTACAGCAATCCCAGCGCCGCCTATCTCGGCGAGATCCTGGTGGGGGCCATCGAGGAAACCGGTCGGTCCGGCCATCACCTCGTGCTCGAACGCTGCCAGGACGCCGAGGATGAGCGGGCCATCGTGCGTCGCCTGATGCGGCGCAACATCGATGGGGTCATCGTTCCGCCGCCGCTGTGCGATTCGCCGGCGGTGCTGCAGGCGCTGCGCCAGGCCGACATCATCGCGGTCGCCGTCGCCGGCGGCAGTGCCGATACCGCGGAGTTGTCGGTGCGCATCGACGATGCCGCCGCCGCCGAGGCGATGACCCGCCATCTGATCTCGCTGGGGCACCGGGACATCGGCTTCATCAAGGGCAATCCCAACCAGCGTGCGAGCGGCCTGCGGGAGGCCGGGTTTCTCGCCGCCTTGCGCGCGGCGGGCCTGCCGGCGCCGCCGGAGCGCCGGGCGCAGGGCTATTTCTCCTACAAATCCGGCATCGCTGCCATGCATGAGCTGCTGAGCGCCGGCCGTCCCACCGCGGTCCTGTGCAGCAATGACGACATGGCCGCAGCGGCCGTTTCCGTGGCGCATCAAAATGGCCTTGCGGTGCCGCGCGACCTCAGCGTCGTGGGCTTCGACGATACCCTTGCCGCCACCATCGTCTGGCCGGCGCTGACCACGGTGCGCCAGCCGATCGCGCAGATGGCCGAGCGCGCGGTGAAGCTGCTCGCCGCCGCGCTGAAGGCGCGCGAGGCCGCCACGAAGCCGCCGGCCCCGCATGTCGTGATCCCCTACACCATTACGTTGCGGGACAGCTCGGCACCCCCTCCCATGTCGTCGCGGTGATGCAGACGCGCGGAGTTGACGGCATCGGCGTCTGATTGTTATCGGTAACGGAGACGACTGCGGCTGCCACGGGGGACCGGGCATGCCTTTGTCGCGCAGCCCTGCTGCGGCCTTGCGGCACCGATCCCCGGCTGGCCACCACGGCACCGTCAATGCCGCGTACCCCGGTTGTTGGGGCACCAATTGGAAACGCAAAGAATGCCGAAGATCAGAGGGCTCCGGTGGTGGATGATCGGCCTGATCATGTTGGGCTCGATCATGAACTACCTGACGCGGAGCACGCTCGCCGTCGCCGCGCCGACAGTGCTGCAGGAACTTCACATCACCACGCAACAATATTCCTGGATCCTGGGCGGATTCCAGGCCGCCATCATGGCGCAGCCGGTTGCCGGCTACGTGCTCGACGTGATCGGGCTCAAGATCGGCCTGGCCATCTTCACCACCGCCTGGGCGCTGATCAACATGGCCCATGGCCTGGCCGGTTCCTGGCAGGCCCTCGCCGGGCTGCGCGTCCTGCTTGGCTTCGCCGAAGGGTCGGCCAACCCTGCCGGCATGAAGGCGACCGCCGAATGGTTCCCCGCCCGTGAGCGTGGCATCGCCGGCGGTGTGTACAACATCGGCGCGTCGGTCGGCTCGATGATCGCGGCCCCGCTCGTGGTCTGGACCATCCTGCACTACAACTGGCAGATGGCCTTCGTGATCACCGGCGTGATGGGCCTTGCCTGGGTCGTGCTGTGGCTGATCTTCTACCAGGCGCCGGAGAAGCATCCCGCGCTCTCGCAGGAAGAAAAGGACCATATCGCCGCCGGGCAGGAGACGCATCTGCAGAGCGACGGCCGGCGTCCGGCCATTCTCAGCATCCTCCGCCAGCGTCAGTTCTGGGGCATCGCCATCCCCCGCTTCCTCGCCGATCCCACCTGGGGAACGCTGAGCTTCTGGCTGCCGCTCTATCTGACCAGCGTGCGGCATTTCGATCTCAAGGAGATCGCGATGTTCGCCTGGATGCCGTTCCTGGCGGCGGATTTCGGCTGCCTCTTCGGCGGCTTCGTCGCCGCGAGCCTGCAGAAATACGCCGGCTTCACCCTGCTCAACGCAAGGCGATCCGCCTTCACCCTCGGCGCCTGCATGATGATGGGTGTCGCCTTCGTCGGCATGGTCGACAATCCCTATCTCGCCGTTGCCCTGCTCAGCCTGGCGGGCTTCGCCCACCAGACGCTCTCGGTCACGGTGATCACCATGTCCTCCGACCTGTTCCGCAAGAACGAGGTCGCGACCGTCGCGGGCATGGCCGGAACCTGCGGCAATGCCGGGCTGTTCCTGTTTTCGCTGGCGATCGGCGCGCTGGTGACGACGGTGGGCTACACGCCGTTCTTCGTCTGCCTGGGCGTGCTCGATCTCATCGGCGCCTGCGTGCTCTGGACCCTCGTGCGGGACCGTCCCGCCCCGGCCGCCGCGCCGGCGCTGCAGCCGGGGAACTGAGAAGATGTCAGCCGACGCGACGAAAATCCTCAACCCCATTCTGCCGGGGTTCAATCCCGATCCGTCGATCCTGCGGGTGGGGGACGACTACTACATCGCCACCTCGACCTTCGAATGGTTCCCCGGCGTGCAGATCCACCACTCGCGGGATCTCGTCCACTGGCGGCTGCTGACACGCCCGCTCCGTCGCGCGAGCCAGCTCAACATGCTCGGCGACCCGGATTCCTGCGGGATCTGGGCCCCCTGTCTCAGCTACAGCGACGGGCTGTTCTACCTCGTCTACACCGACGTCAAACGCTACGGCCGCACGACCGTGGCCGGAAGCTCGGGCGCCTCGCTGCGCGACATGCACAATTACGTCGTCACCAGTCCGCGCATTGATGGCGACTGGTCGGATCCGGTGTTCCTCAACAGCGCCGGCTTCGATCCGTCGCTGTTCCACGACGACGATGGACGGAAATACCTCGTCAACCTCGTGTGGGATCACCGACCCGGCCGGAACCGTTTCGGCGGCATCCAGCTCCAGGAGTATTCGCCGCAGGAGCAGCGATTGCTCGGGCGCCCGCAGGTGATCTTCCAGGGGACGCCGCTTGGCCTGACCGAAGGCCCGCATCTCTACAAACGACAGGGCTGGTACTATCTGCTGACGGCGGAAGGCGGCACGGGATGGAACCATGCCGTCACCTGCGCACGGTCACGCTCGCTGACGGGGCCGTACGAATTGCACCCTGATACCTACATCCTTTCTTCGCGGCACCGTCCGGACGTCGCGCTGCAGCGGGCCGGGCACGCGGATCTTGTCGAAACGCAGCAGGGCGAAACCTATCTCGTCCATCTCTGCGGCCGGCCACTGCGCAATCGCGGACGCTGCACGCTCGGTCGCGAGACGGCGATCCAGCGCATGGTCTGGTCGGAAGATGGCTGGCCCCGCACGGAAGATGGCCAGGGCCTGCCGCACACGGAGATCGCGGCGCCGGATTTGCCGCTGCATCCGTTCCCGCCTCCGGCCAGCCACACGGAGTTCGATTCACCGGACCTGCCATTGGAGTTCCAATGGCTGCGTTCACCCTGGCCGGAGGAACTGTTCAGCCTCACCGCCCGTCCCGGCCATCTGCGCCTGTTCGGACGGGAGTCGCCCGGCAGCCAGTTCCGCCAGGCCCTGGTCGCGCGGCGGCAGCAGGCGTTCTGCTACAGCGCGACCACGATGCTCGACTTCGAGCCCGAGGACTTCCAGCAGATGGCCGGGCTGATCTGCTACTACAACGGCGCGAAGTTCCATTATCTCCACATCACGCATGACGAAGCCATCGGCAAGCATCTGCGGGTGATGTCCGCCCTGCCGGACAGCCCGCAGGCGGATGCGTTCACGGCACCGATTCCGTTGCCGTCTGGCCTGCCAGTGCATCTGCGCGCCGAAGTCGATGAGGAGCGGCTGTATTTTGCGTATTCGCTGAACGGACGCGATTGGCAGTGGCTGCCCGGGCAGTTCGATGCCAGCATCCTCTCGGACGAGGCGGCGGCGCCAGGCACCCCCAATTTCACCGGAGCCTTCGTGGGATTGTGCTGCCAGGACCTCGCCGGCGGGCGGCGCCCGGCCGACTTCGATTACTTCGACTATCGCGAACGTCCCTTCACCGCCGATCCACGCGGTGCCGCAGGCGCCTGAAGACGACGTAAAAGCCGGGATCCTTGCCAGACTTCTTTAGGAAACGATCGACCTATGAGTGCCCCTTTCTTCGGCGATCTCACCCCGCTCCGCTACGAGGGCCCCGAGACCGACAATCCCCTTGCCTATCGCTGGTACAACCCTGACCAGGTGGTGCTCGGCAAGCGCATGGAGGAGCATCTGCGCTTTGCCGCCTGCTACTGGCACAGCTTCTGTTACGCCGGTTCCGACCCGTTCGGCGCGGCGACGCTGGAGCGGCCCTGGTTCGGCGGCGACGCGATGGACGCGGCGCGCCGCAAGGCCGATGCCGCTTTCGCGCTGTTCGACATCCTTGGCGTTCCCTTCTTCACCTTCCATGATCGCGACATCGCGCCAGAAGGCGGCAATTTCGGCGAGTCTCTGCGCAACGTCCGCAGCATCGCCGAGCTGCTGGCCCGCAAGATGGAACAGAGCAAGGTGCGCCTGCTGTGGGGCACGGCGAACCTGTTCTCGCATCCCCGCTACATGGCCGGGGCGGCGAGCAATCCCGACCCCGACGTGTTCGCCTACGCGGCGGCCACGGTGAAGAACTGCATGGACGTCACGCGCGAGCTGGGCGGCCAGAACTACGTGCTGTGGGGCGGGCGCGAAGGCTACGAGACACTGCTCAACACGGACCTCAGGCAGGAACTCGACCAGCTCGGCCGGTTCCTCAACCTGGTGGTCGAGTACAAGCACCGGACCGGCTTCACCGGCACGATCCTGATCGAGCCCAAGCCGAAGGAACCAACGAAGCACCAGTACGACTTCGATGTTGCCAGCATCTACGGCTTCCTGTGCCGCTACGGGCTCGAGCGCGAGGTGAAGGTCAATATCGAGGCCAACCACGCGACGCTGGCCGGCCACAGCTACGAGCACGAGATCGCGCTGGCCAATGCGCTGGGCATCTTCGGTTCGCTTGATGTCAATCGCGGCGACCCGCTGCTGGGCTGGGACACTGACCAGTTCCCCAACAACGTCCCGGACATGGCGCTGGCCGTCTATCACGTGCTGCAGGGCGGTGGCTTCACCACGGGTGGCATGAACTTCGACGCCAAGATCCGCCGCCAGTCGCTGGCGGCCGAGGATCTGGTCGCGGCCCATGTCGGAGGCATTGATACCTGCGCCCGCGCCCTGCTCGCGGCGGCGCGCATGATCGAGGACGGCAAACTCGCCGGGGCAGTGCAGCAGCGTTACGCCGGATGGCAGAATCCTGCGGCGCAGGCCATGCTGGCCGGCAAGGAATCACTCGAGGCCATCGCCGATCGGGTGGCACAGGGCGGCATCGAGCCCAGGCCGGTTTCCGGCCGCCAGGAACAGCTTGAGAATCTCGTGAATCGCTACGTTTGAAGAAAAGGCCAGGGCTTTGCCCTGGACCCAGCAGGGGCCACAAGGCCCCTGCACCCCATTCGCGCTGCGCGGCACAGACTGGGTTCCAAGGGCGTAGCCCTTGGTGGAGGTCCAGGAGGCAAAGCCTCCTGGCAGGGTCCGGGGCAGCGCCCCGGAAACCTCTCAGTCGTCGCTGCCCTTCGCCTCCGCGGCCTCCGGCAGATACAGCGCCGACCCATGGGCCTTGAAGGACGCGCTCATTTCCTCCATCCCCGCCATCCGCTCGGAATCGGCGCGGATATCCTGGCTGATCTTCATCGAGCAGAATTTCGGCCCGCACATGCTGCAGAAATGCGCGACCTTGTGCGCTTCCTTCGGCATCGTCTCGTCGTGGTACTGCCGTGCGGTGTCGGGATCGAGGCCAAGATTGAACTGATCCTCCCAGCGGAACTCGAAGCGCGCCCGGCTGATCGCGTCGTCGCGCAGCCGCGCCGCCGGATGGCCCTTGGCAAGATCGGCCGCGTGCGCGGCGATGCGGTAGGTGACCACGCCCACCTTCACGTCGTCGCGGTCGGGCAGGCCCAGATGTTCCTTCGGTGTCACGTAGCAGAGCATCGCCGTGCCGAACCAGCCGATCATCGCCGCCCCGATCGCCGAGGTGATGTGGTCGTAGCCCGGCGCGATGTCGGTCACCAGCGGCCCGAGCGTGTAGAACGGCGCCTCGCCGCACTCGCGCAGCTGCTTGTCCATGTTGACCTTGATCTTGTGCATCGGCACGTGGCCGGGGCCTTCGATCATCACCTGGCAGCCCTTGTCCCAGGCCACCTTGGTCAGCTCGCCCAGGGTCTCCAGCTCGGCGAACTGCGCGCGGTCGTTGGCGTCCGCGTTGGAGCCGGGCCGCAGCCCGTCCCCGAGCGAGAAGCTCACGTCGTATTTGCGCATGATGTCGCAGATGTCGCCGAAGCGCTCGTACAGGAAGCTCTCGCGGTGATGGGCGAGGCACCAGCGCGCCATGATCGAGCCGCCGCGGCTGACGATGCCGGTCACGCGCTTCGCCGTCAGCGGCACGTAGGCGAGCCGCACGCCGGCATGGATGGTGAAGTAATCGACGCCCTGCTCGGCCTGCTCGATCAGTGTGTCCTTGAACACTTCCCAGTCGAGCTTGTCGGGATCGCCGCCGACCTTTTCCAGCGCCTGGTAGATCGGCACCGTGCCGATCGGCACCGGGCTGTTGCGCATGATCCAGGAGCGGATGTTGTGGATGTTCCGTCCGGTCGAGAGATCCATGACGGTGTCCGCACCCCAGCGGATCGCCCAGACCAGCTTCTCCACTTCCTCGGCGGCCGAGGAGGTGACGGCGGAATTGCCGATATTGGCGTTGATCTTGACCAGGAAGTTGCGGCCGATGATGACCGGCTCCAGCTCCGGGTGGTTGATGTTGGCGGGGATGATGGCGCGGCCCGCCGCGATCTCGGCACGGACGAATTCGGGGGTGATGAAGGGCGGGATCGCGGCGCCGAAATCCTCGCCGTCGGCCCGCCGTTCCTCGGCCCCTGCCACCATCTCCTGGCGGCCGAGATTCTCGCGGTGGGCGGCGTAGATCATTTCCTCGGTGATGATGCCGGCGCGGGCGAATTCCAGTTGCGTGACCGGCCGCCCGGCGACGCCGCCGAGCACCTCGCGCGGGGCGGGGCAGGCGGGGACCAGCTTGTCGTCGCCGATATTGCCGTTGTCCTCCGGCTTGACCGCGCGCGCGGCGATGGTGGTGAAGCCCCGCCCGGCGAGCCAGGGCCCGCGCAGCGGCGTCAGGCCGGCCTCGAGGTCGATATGCGCGGCGGGGTCGGTGAAGGGTCCGGAGGTGTCGTAGATGCGCACCGGCGGCTCATTGGCGCTCGGGTGCAGGTCGATCTCGCGGAACGGCACCCGGATGTCGGGTCGGTCGGCGGGGCTGGTGTAGAGCTTGCGGCTGCCGATCACCGGGCCGGTGGTGACGGAGGCGGGCTTCTGCTGGACGGTCACGGGCGATTTCCCCTTCTGTGTGGGTTTCCGGCCGGACGGAGAGCGTGGGCGCGCTGATTCCGTCCCTACGCCGGTGCAACCCGGATCAGGTTCAAAGGGTCACCGCGCCGGCCCATGCCCTGGCGGTATCTCAGCCCCCTGCCGGGGCCCCCCTCGGAATGGTCCACACTGTGGCGGCACGATCCGCCTGTCAATGTCACGCCTGAGTGGTGCTATGCCGCCGCCACCCGGGGCAGCCGGATCGGCAGGTTGAAGGCCGCCGCCACCAGCCCCGAGGCGGCGGTGGCGATGAAGCCGATGTCGTAGCTGCCGGTGGCGGTGAACACGAGCCCGCCGGCCCAGGCGCCCAGGAAGCCGCCGATCTGGTGGCTGATGAAGCAGACGCCGAACAGCGCGCCGATATCCCCCACGCCGAATTGGCGGGCGATCACCCCGTTGGTCAGCGGCACCGTGCCCAGCCACAGCAGCCCCATCACGATCGCGAACAGCGCCGTGGTCAGGTCGCCCTTGGGCGCCAGCCAGAAGGCCAGGATTGCCGCCCCGCGCACGGCATAGATCGCGGCGAGGCAGAAATGCGGCGGCAGGCGCTGCCCGGCATGGCCGCACAGCCAACTGCCGAGGATATTGGCTCCGCCCACCAGCATCAGCGCCCAGGCGCCGCTGCTCGCCGGCATGCCGCACAGCGACAGGTAGCCGGGCAGGTGCGTGGCCAGGAAGGCCAACTGGAAGCCGCAGGTGAAGAAGCCGAGCGACAGCAGCACGAAGCTGCGCTCCGACAGCGCCACCCGCACCGCCGCCCCGGAGCGCCGTGGTGCCGGCCTGACCAGCGCGGCCTGATCCAGCGGCCGCCCCAGCGGCAATGCCAGCAGCAGCATGGCGCCGAGCACGACCAGCCCCGCAGTGGCGCCGCCCCAGGCGATCGCAGCCGCGGTCACCGGCAACAGCAGCATCTGCCCGACCGAGCCGCCCGCGCTCGCCGCCCCCGTCGCCGCGGTCCGCTGCTCGGGCGGGAAGGCGCGCGCCACCCCCGCCATGGCGACGCCCCAGCCAAGGAAGGCCATGCCCACCCCGGTCAGCAGCCCGATTCCCAGCATCACCGACCATGTTGCCGGCCACAGCGCCGGCAGCGCGAAGCCCAGTGCATACATCACTGCGCCGAACACCTGCGGCCAGGTCGCGCCATGGCGGTCGGCGATTGCCCCGGCCACCGGTTGTGCCAGGCCCCAGGCCAGGTTGTGCACGCCGATCGCGAAGGCGACATCGGCCACACCGACGCCAAGCAGGTCCAGGGGGACCAGGAACAGCCCGAAGGTGGCCCGCGCGCCCAGGGCAAGAGACAAGGTGACGGAGCCGGCGATCAGCGCCCGGGTCCGGGCACGCGCCTGGATATCGATAACAATGGAACCGGACTGGTCCTGCGGCATGGCGGCGTTCCCCCGTTTTGACGGCGCCGCAGGCTTACATGATTGCCATCACGAATGAAGCGCCACTCCGGCGCGGGCAGGGCAGACCAATCACGCGGGTCTTTCACGCCCGGTCCGCGCCAGAGTAGCCGCCAATATCAGTCGCGCTGGCGTTCCAGCATCCGCCCGAGCGGACGGCCACCGAAGAGATGGACGTGGAAATGCGGCACTTCCTGGCCGCCATGCTCGCCCATGTTGGCGACCAGCCGGTACCCCGATTCCCACAGGCCGAGCTTCTTGGCGACATGCGCCACCACGCGCCAGAACCCGGCGACCTCGTCGGTCGAACCGTGGGAGGAGAAGTCGGCGACCGAGATCCACTTGCCCTTGGGGATCACCAGGACATGGATCGGCGCCTGCGGCGAGATGTCATGAAAGGCGAGTGCCCATTCGTCCTCGTAGATCTTCTTGCACGGTATTTCGCCGCGCAGGATGCGTGCGAAGACGTTCTGATCGTCGTACTCGCCCAGGCCCTTCACTGCCATCGTCCGCCTCCTGAGAGTGGTATCCCCATGCTGCGCAAACCGGCCGGCAGGAGCAAGTCAGGGGATCTTGGTGGTCCGCAGCCCGAACGACATCGGCAGTTGCCGCACGCGGCTGGCCTTCTCGGCGATGCCGGAGATGCCTTCGCGCCGCTGCAGTTCCGCCCAGACCTCTTCCGACCGCACGCCGGCATCAACCCACATGACCAGCAGGTGATAGAGCACGTCGGCACTCTCGGCGATCAGCGCCTCGCGTTCGCCGCGAGTCGCCTCGATCAGGCATTCGACCGCCTCCTCGCCGAATTTCTGGGCGATCTTGGCGGTGCCGCGCGAGAGCAACCGGGCCGAATGGCTGACCGAGGGATCGGCGTTGCGCCGGCTCATGACCACGGACCACAGCCGGTCCAGCACCGCCGGCGAGGCGCCGAGCGCCATCGGGGGCACCGGCGGCACCGGCGTCTGCGCGGGGGCGGCGACCGGCCCGGGCGCCGCGCCGTCAGCGTCCTTCTTCTTGGCCCCGCGCTTCTTGTCGGCGTTCTTCTTGAGCGCGCTCTTCTTGAGCGCGCTCTTGCGGGTCAGGTCCTTCAGGGCCGCGTCTTTCGGCAGCTTGGACATCTTCAGGCCGCCTCCGGCAGCGGGAAAGGGGGAACCGGCCGGGGCAGCCGCACCGGCAGGCCGGCCGCGGCGAGCGCGGCCTTCACATCGGCGATGGTGAAGGTGCCGAAATGGAAAACGCTGGCGGCGAGCAGCCCGGTCGCGCCGGCCTGGGCGCCCTCGACGAAATGCTGCAGGGTTCCCACCCCGCCCGAGGCCACTACCGGCACCCGCACCGCGCCGCAGACGGCGCGCAGCAGGTCGAGATCGAAGCCCGCGCCGGTGCCGTCGCGATCCATGCTGGTCAGCAGGATCTCACCCGCGCCGAGCCCGGCGACCTGGCGGCACCAGCCGAGCGCGTCGATCCCGGTGTCGCGCCGCCCGCCATGGGTGAACACGTTCCACCGTCCCGGGCCCACCTGCTTGGCGTCCACCGCCACCACCACGCACTGGCTGCCGAACTTGCGGGCCGCCTCGGCGACCAGCTCCGGCCGCGCCACCGCGGCCGAGTTCACGCTGCACTTGTCGGCCCCGGCCAGCAGCAACCGCCGCATGTCCTCGACCGAGCGGATGCCGCCGCCCACGGTCAGCGGCAGGAACACCCGCGCCGCGGTACGCGAGACCACGTCGAGGATGGTGTCGCGATTCTCGTGGCTCGCGGTGATGTCGAGGAACGTCAGCTCGTCCGCGCCGGCGGCGTCGTACACCGCGGCCTGCTCCACCGGATCGCCGGCATCGCGCAGCGAGACGAAGTTCACGCCCTTGACGACGCGTCCGTCCTTGACGTCCAGACAGGGAATGACCCGCAGCTTCAGCACCTGCACCTCCTTGGGGAAGTGTTTGCGCCGTTCTCGCCCGACGGCGCAAGCGGCGATCACGAAGGGTCGGATATCGTTCCGCCGCGAGCGAAAATAAAGAGCAAACCCGACCGGCTCAGGCGGCCAGCAAGGTCAGGGCCTCACGCGGATCGACGCGCCCGTCATACAGCGCCCGCCCGACGATGACGCCATCGATCCGCCCCGCGGGGTTGGCGGCCACGGCCTGCTTCAGCGCCGCCAGGTCCTGCAGGCTGCCGACGCCGCCCGAGGCGATCACCGGCGTCGAGATCCGTGCTGCCAGCTCCAGCGTCTGCCCCACGTTCAGCCCGCACAGCATGCCGTCGCGGCCGATATCGGTGTAGATGATCGCCGCCGCTCCGGCGTCCTCGAAGCGCAGCGCCAGCTCCAGCGCTGACATCGAGGAGGTTTCCGCCCAGCCTTCGGTCGCGACCCGGCTCTCGCGCGCGTCGATGCCGACGGCGATGCGGCCGGGATGGGCGCGGCAGGCCGCATGCACCAGCGCCGGGTTCTTCGCGGCGGCGCTGCCCAGGATGACCCGGCGCACCCCGGCTTCCAGC
This sequence comes from Rhodovastum atsumiense, assembly GCF_937425535.1. NCBI lineage: Bacteria > Pseudomonadati > Pseudomonadota > Alphaproteobacteria > Acetobacterales > Acetobacteraceae > Rhodovastum > Rhodovastum atsumiense. Next base: position 2,168,604 of record NZ_OW485601.1, on the reverse strand, counting down.
CAGGCCTCGATGCCGGCCATGTCGCGGATGCCGCCGCCGAGCTGCACCGGCACGGTCACCGCGGCCAGGATGGCGCGCACCGCCTCGGCGTTCACCGGCCGCCCGGCGAAGGCGCCGTTGAGATCGACCACGTGCAGCCAGTGGCAGCCGGCATCCTGCCAGGCCCGTGCCTGCGCGCCGGGATCGGCGGAATAGACGGTGGCGTCGGCCATCTCGCCGCGGCGCAGCCGCACGCAGGCGCCGTCCTTGAGGTCGATGGCGGGATAGAGCGTCAGCGGCATCAGGCGATGCGTCCCCCGGGCTGCAGCAGTTTGAAATAGTGGATGCCGCGGATGGTGCGCCCGCCCACCCGCGCATAGGCAGGATGCACGCCCCAGCGGATGTAGCCCAGGCCCTCGTACAGCGCGATCGCCGCTTCCTGGGTCTCGCGCACGTCCAGGTTCAGCACCTGGTAGCCGAGCGCCCGGGCCGCTTCCTCGACCCGCAGCGTCAGCCGGCGCGCGAGCCCGAAGCCACGGGCATAGGGGGCGATGAAGGAATGCATCAGCGTGGCGGTGAAGGCCTGCGCCTCGTTGTTGCGGGGCGGGCGGACCAATTGCGCCGAGCCGACGATGATGCCGTCGAGCCGGGCCAGGAACAATTCGCGCTCCGGCACCAGCAGCACGCCGCGGAAATAGCGTTCCAGCGCCATCCGGCCGGGCGGGTTGACCCAGCCGAACCCGCCACCGTCGATGATGGCGGCGTCGGCCGCCTCGCACAGCGCGTGCAGGTCCTCCTCGGTGAACTCGCTCGCGCGCTCGACCGAGAGGCTGTGCTGCAGGTTGCCCACGACGGAGGATGTGGTCGCGCTCATGGGGTCCACCGCAGGAAGTTGCCGAGGATGCGCAGGCCGACCTCCTGGCTTTTCTCGACATGGAACTGGGTGCCGGCGCGGTTGCCGCGGGCGACGATGGCGGTGACCTCGCCGCCATATTCGGTGGTGGCGACCAGCTCGGCCGGATCGCCGCCGCTGAGCGCGTAGCTGTGCACGAAATAGGCGTGATCGCCCGGTGCCAGCCCTTCCAGCAGCGGATGCGCGCCGGGCGTGAAGCGCAGCTCGTTCCAGCCCATCTGCGGCAGGCGCAGCCCGCCGTCCGGCTGCATCGCAGTGATCTCGCCGTGAATCCAGCCGAAGCCGGGGGTGACGGCGTGTTCCAGCCCGCGCTCGGCCATCAGCTGCATGCCGACGCAGATGCCCAGGAAAGGCTTGCCGCCCTCCACCCCGGCCAGCACCGCCTCGCGCAGCCCCGGGATGGCGGCGAGTCCCGCGGCGCAATCGGCGAAGGCGCCCTGTCCGGGCAGCACCAGCCGCTCGGCCTTCGCCACCGCGGCCGGATCGGATGTCACCTCGATGTCGGCGGCGATGCCCGCCCGCTCGGCGGCCAGCGCCAGCGCCCGCGAGGCGGAGGCAAGGTTGCCGCTGCCGTAATCGATCACTGCGACCTTCATGGCCGGCTCCCGCATGTCGTCGTGATCGGCCCACCGCGTCCGGGCCGGGGCGTTACCGCAAGCGAGCCGCGCGGGCGGATCATGCCACCGCCTCCGCGATCAGCTCGGGCCGTCCTTCCAGCAGGCGCGCCAGGGCCCCGTCGTCGTCCGGCGCCGCCACCACGCCGGCCAGGCGCCAGCCGCGCTGCTCCAGCGACCAGCGCCGCAGGTCCTGTCCGGTCAGGCCGAGGAACCAGGCGAGCGCCAGCGCCGCCAGCGTCCCGGCCGGCGCGGGCAGGGCAAGCCCGAGCGCGAGGCCGGCGCAGAGCGCCAGCACCGCGGCGATCCAGGCGCCGTGCACCGCCAGCCACAGCGGCCCGAACAAGGCGGCGCCCCAGGAAAACGTTTCCGGCACCAGCACCGGCGGACGGCCTTGGCGCAGATAGGCGGTCCAGATCGTCACAACGCCCCCTTGGTGGAGGGAATCGCGCTGCCCGCCCGCGGGTCGGCCTCGACCGCCATGCGCAGCGCGCGCGCGACCGACTTGAAGCAGGCCTCGGCGACATGGTGCGCGTTGCTGCCGGCCTTGCGGGTCACGTGCAGCGTCATCAGCGCGTTGAAGGCGAAGGCGCGGAAGAACTCCTCGAACAGCTCGGTGTCCATCTCGCCGATCTTGTCCCGCGGGAAGGGAACGTCCCAGGCCAGGAACGCGCGGCCGGACAGGTCGATCGCCGCCTCGGCCAGGGCTTCATCCATGGGCACGATCGCGTGGCCGAACCGCCTGATGCCCCGCTTGTCGCCAAGGGCGGTCCGCAGCGCCGCGCCGAGCACGATGCCGACATCCTCGGTGGTGTGGTGGAAGTCGATATGCAGGTCGCCCTTCGCCCGCACTGTCAGGTCGAACAGCCCGTGCCGCGCGAGCGCGGTCAGCATGTGGTCGAGGAAACCGATACCGGTGTCGATCTCCGCCCGGCCGGAGCCGTCGAGATCGAGCGTCAGCGAGATGTCGGTTTCGGACGTCGTCCGCGTGAGGCTCGCGGTGCGCGGCGGAGAGGGAAGCATGGGGGCGAGCACTAGCCGAAACGGAGGGCTGCAGCAAATCTTTGAAGTGTGTTGGCGGAGCTTCCGCAAGCGGTCCGGATGAGGGGATCGCGCGCCTGCGACTCGGTGGGACGGAACCGTTGCGCCGGCGTCTGCGTCGCGCGGGCTTCCGGCCGCGGAGCCGGCCGGGGGCGGGCAAAGCTTGCGGACATCAAGATATCCTTATATACGCCCGCCGAACGTCAGGAGCCTAACGCCATGCCCGCCACCGCCGACTACAAGGTCAAGGACATCAGCCTCGCCGAATGGGGCAGGAAAGAGATCTCCATGGCCGAGGACGAGATGCCCGGCCTGATGGCGATCCGCGCGGAATATGGCGACAGCAAGCCGCTGGCCGGCGCGCGCATCGCCGGCTGCCTGCACATGACCATCCAGACCGCCGTGCTGATCCAGACGCTCGAGCATCTCGGCGCGACCGTGCGCTGGTCGTCCTGCAACATCTTCTCGACCCAGGACCACGCCGCCGCCGCCATCGCCGCCGCCGGCACCCCGGTCTTCGCCTGGAAGGGCATGAACGAGGACGAGTTCTGGTGGTGCATCGAGCAGACCGTCCGCGGCCCGGACGGCTGGACGCCCAACCTGATCCTCGATGACGGCGGCGACCTGACGCTGCTGATGCACAACCGCTATCCCGAGATGCTCAAGGACGTGCGGGGGATCTCCGAGGAGACCACCACCGGCGTGCACCGGCTGTGGGAAATGGCGCGCGCCGGCACCCTGCTGGTGCCCGCGATCAACGTCAACGACAGCGTCACCAAGTCGAAGTTCGACAACCTCTATGGCTGCCGCGAGAGCCTGGTGGACGCCATCCGCCGTGGCACCGACGTGATGATGGCCGGCAAGGTCGCGCTGGTGAACGGCTTCGGCGACGTGGGCAAGGGCTCGGCCGCCTCGCTGCGCCAGGCCGGCTGCCGCGTCATGGTCACCGAGGTCGATCCGATCTGCGCCCTGCAGGCGGCGATGGAAGGCTACCAGGTGACCACCATGGAGGATGCGGCCCCGCTCGCCGACATCTTCGTCACCGCCACCGGCAACGTCGATGTCATCACCATCGACCACATGCGGGCGATGAAGCACCGCGCGATCGTGTGCAATATCGGGCACTTCGATTCCGAGATCCAGATCGCGGCGCTGCGCAACTACAAGTGGGAGAACGTGAAGCCGCAGGTGGACGAGGTCGTCTTCCCCGACGGCAAGCGTCTGATCGTGCTGTCCGAGGGCCGGCTGGTGAACCTTGGCAACGCCACCGGCCATCCGAGCTTCGTGATGAGCGCGAGCTTCACCAACCAGGTGCTGGCGCAGATCGAGCTGTGGACCGCCCCGGAAGGCCGCTACCAGCGGCAGGTCTATACTCTTCCGAAACATTTGGATGAGAAGGTGGCCGCCCTGCACCTCGCCAAGGTCGGCGCCAAGTTGACCAAGCTGTCTCCCAAGCAGGCCGAGTACATCGGCGTCACCGTCGCCGGGCCGTTCAAGCACGACCTCTATCGCTACTGAGGTCCTGCATCGACGGGGCGGCCAGCGGCCGCCCCGGACGCCGGGCATGTGGTCCTGTTTGACATGCCCGTGATGTCATCAACAGATCATCTGTTTGAAGGGCGCGGTAAACCGAAAAAGCGCTATGGACTCTCCCGTAGGATGGGCATGGCGGTCTGCCCCGACCCTGTGCTGTCTTTTTTTCCGGATCCCGGGGGGGAGTTCATATCGATGCCGGATACGATTGCTGCGACTCAGGTCGCCGCATTGCGGCGCCCATTGACCGCGGCCGTGCAACGCGCCTTGTCGCATTTTCGCGACGAATCTTCTGCATCCGACCTGCTGTTCCTCGAGCGGTGGGAAATCACCCCGATGCCGGGTGCCGCCGCTGCCCTGCGGGTCGGGCAGCTCCGGCGCGCCAACCCTGGCCTGGTGGCGGAGATCCGCGCCGAACTTGCCCGTGGCCGTCCGCTGACCGCGCCCGAGCGGGATGCGCTGCCCCCTGTTTCTGCCGCCCGCACCGCCAGGCTGCGTCCGGTCGCATGACCCGGGCCATCCCCGCATAAGGCGAATGCCGCGGCGCGATGAAGCCATGCGTCGCGGCAAACTCATTGTTCCCATCGACACGCACGGGCCGGGACCTTGTTCCCGGCCCGTTTTGCTTTGCCGGTCCTGACGCGGAATTGCGTGGCTTTGGTCGGAGTTGCAGCGGAACAGAATCACGTGACGTCAGGGTGGCGTCAGATTGTCGGCCATGTCCGCCGATGGCAGGCTCGCCGGCAGCGAACAGGAGGGAATGGATGGCGGTAGACAAAGTATATTCCGACGCCACGTCAGCACTTGAGGGGCTGCTGCATGAAGGCATGACCATCATGTCGGGTGGTTTCGGCCTCTGCGGCATTCCTGCAGTGCTGATCGATGCCATCCGCCAGTCCGGCGTCAAGGATCTCACCGTCATCAGCAACAATGCCGGCGTGGATGATTGTGGCCTCGGCCTGCTGCTGCATACCCGTCAGATCCGCAAGATGATCAGTTCGTATGTGGGGGAAAACGCCACCTTCGCGCGCCAGTACTTGGCCGGCGAACTGGAGATCGAATTCAACCCGCAGGGCACGCTCGCCGAGCGCATCCGTGCCGGCGGTGCCGGCGTGCCCGCCTTCTACACCCCGACCGGCGTGGGCACCCAGGTTGCCGAAGGCAAGGAAGTGCGGGAGTTCGACGGTCGCAAATACGTGATGGAACGCGGCCTGTTTGCCGACCTGGCCCTCGTGCATGCCTGGAAGGGCGATACCGAGGGCAATCTCGTCTATCGGAAGACCGCGCGGAACTTCAATCCGATCATGGCCACCGCGGCCAAGGTCACCGTCGCGGAGGTCGAGATCCTCTGCGAGCCCGGCGAGATCGAGGCGGACCACATCCACACGCCCGGCGTCTACGTCAAGCGCATCGTGCCGCTGCTGCAGGTGCACAAGCGGATCGAGCAGCGGACCGTGCGCAAGTGGCAGGCGCAGCCGGCATAAAGGAAAGGGAGAGGAGATGGCCTGGACAAGAGAGGAGATGGCGGCCCGCGCCGCCCGGGAATTGCAGGACGGGTTCTATGTGAACCTGGGCATCGGCATCCCCACGCTGGTGGCGAACTACATCCCCGAGGGGATGCGGATTCAGTTGCACAGCGAGAACGGCATGCTCGGCATGGGCCCTTTCCCCTTTGAAGGGGAGGAGGACGCCGACCTGATCAATGCCGGCAAGCAGACCGTGACCCAGGTGCCGACCACCAGTTTCTTCGACAGCGCGGCGAGCTTCGGCATGGTGCGGGGCGGCCATATCGACCTGTCGATCCTGGGCGCGCTGCAGGTCTCCGAGACCGGCGACCTGGCCAACTGGATGATCCCCGGCAAGATGGTCAAGGGCATGGGCGGCGCCATGGACCTGGTGGCGGGGGTGCGCCGCGTGGTCGTGGTCATGGAGCACACCGCGGGCGGCAAGCCCAAGCTGCTGCGCCGCTGCACCCTGCCGCTGACCGGGGCGGGGGTGGTGAACAAGGTGGTGACCGATCTCGGCGTCTTCGAGATCGGCCGGCACGGCGTGGTGCTGGTCGATATCGCCCCCGGCGTCAGCGTCGACGAGATCGTGCAGAAGACCGAGGCGACCTTCACCGTCCATCCGGACCTGGCGCTGGCGGCCTGACCGGCGCTGCGGGCGGCCAGGCGGGCGCGCGGTCGAAGCAGCGCGCCCCCGTCGGGTCCGCCACCAGCGCCGCGCCGGTCACGGCCAGCCCCGCAAGCGCCGGATCGGCCTGGTCGCCGGCCCAGAACACGCGGTCATCCGGCCGCACGCCCGCCCCCAGCAACCATCCGGCCGCCGCGTCCAGTACCGCCGCCGCGGCGGTCATGCCGGCGAACCCGGCGAAGGCCGCCCGGAATGCCGCCGGGTCGGCGCGTGCCCAGGCCCGCAGCGCCGCCGGGTCGGCCAGCGCCTGGCCGCGCACCGCGCGCAGCCATTCCAGCAGCACCGCCTCGGCCCCCACCGCCTCGGTTTCGTCGCGGGGGGGGCTGCTCTCAGGTGAAGTCGGGTCGGTCATGCAAAAACCTGCGTTTCCAGGCCTTGATCAAAGGACGGAGTCAGGCCTATATGCGCGCCTCCGCCGTCGGGACCCAACCCTGACGAACGGGCGGATGTGGGGCCATAGCTCAGTTGGGAGAGCGCCTGAATGGCATTCAGGAGGTCAGGGGTTCGACTCCCCTTGGCTCCACCATCCCTTCCCGGAGAACCCGGGCCAGGGATTGACGTTTCGGAAAACATTCCCAGGTAACATCACGGCTTCCGGGCCTGCGTCGGTTCATGGCGAATCGCGGCCAGGAAGTCTCGTCTGGCTTTCGGGAGGAAATGCCAGCCCCCCTGTCTGTCTGGAAGGTTCGAATGACCGTGAAGCCTGTCTTGGTCCGTCTTGTGCTTGCCACCACGGCATTGGTGGTGTTGTGGACCCTGTCCTGGGGCGCCCAGGAGGCGCTGGATGACCTGACCGACCCGGTGCTCGCCGTGGTTGATCGCCTGGTGCAGGATCCCATCCTGAACAGCCGGATCGGCGTGGTCCTCGACTTCCTGTACGAGATCGCGCAGGCGACCATCGCCGTGTTCTGGATCCTCGGCACCCTGGTACTGGTGATTGGCGCCGCCTGGGCCGTCCGCACCGGCGGCCGTCGCCCGCGCCTGACCTGGCGTTGATCCGGCCGCGCGACGAAACACTGGCCTCATTTGGTCATAACCCGTAGGTAGGGGGCTGCCATGCGGCCCCCTTTCCATTTTGTCCGGCCCGCCCGATCCTGGCCGACAATATTCCTTAAGCTGACGGTGGCCGTCGTGCTCGCCCTGCTCGGGCCGGCCGCCACGGTGCCGTCCGGTCGCAGCGATCCCTTCGTGACGCAGGGGGGGATCTGTGGGCCCGGGCACAGTGATCCGGGCCTGCCTGCTTCGTCCTCCGATCACCTGGACTGTCCGTGCTGCCAGAGTGGCACACTGCCGGCGTTGCCGCCGTCCGTGGCGGCGCTGCCGGTCGTACGGATGTCCCTTCTTCCGGCCGTGTCCGTGGCCTGGATCGCGCCGCTCGCTCAGGCTCCGGCACCCCCCTATGCGTCCCGCGCGCCACCCCGCCTCGGCTGACCTCCTGTTGTATCCGCCCAGAAATTTCCTGCCAGGAGTACCCGATGCGCCAGATTCTTCCCTTCTCCGGCCTGCCTGTCCGGGTCGCCGTTTTCGCCACCCTGCTGATCGCCGCCGCCCCTGCCTGGGCGCAGACCGCCAAGGTGACGCAGCCCTGGGCCCGTGCCACCGCCCCGAACGCCCAGACCGGGGCCGCCTTCGTCACCGTCGAGGCCAGCGGTGCGCCCGACCGGCTGACCGGCGGCAGTTCGCCCGTCGCCGGCAAGGTGGAGGTGCACGAGCACATCCACGACAACGGCGTCATGCGCATGCGCGAGGTCGCCGGCGGCCTGGCGCTGGAGCCGGGCAAGCCGGTCACGCTGCAGCCCGGCAGCTACCATCTGATGCTCATGGGCCTGAAGCAGCAGCTCAAGCCCGGTGAGAGCTTCCCGCTGACCCTGACCTTCGCCAAGGCGCCGCCCGTTACGGTGACCGTCGCGGTGGCGGCGGCCGGCGCGAGCGCCCCGCCGGCTCACGCGCACTGACGAAAGAACCGCCTACCGACACGCGGCGTTCTTGCCCTGTCACCGCCTCGGGGCGGACTCAAGGGGAGGACCTCACGTGTCGGTCATCGGATGGATCATTCTTGGCCTGATTGCCGGCTTCATCGCCAGCAGGCTCTCGGAAGGCTCCGGTCAGGGGATCCTTCTGGACATCGTGCTGGGAGTTGTCGGTGCTGTCGTCGGCGGTTTCATCTTCAATGCGTTCGGCGGCGTGGGCGTCACCGGATTCAATATCTGGAGCCTCATCGTCGCTGTGATCGGGGCGGTCGTGGTGCTCTGGCTGTACCACGCGATCGTGGGCAGAACCCGCAGCGTCTGACCTTCCCGGCGTCATGAATCGGAACGGGCCGGCAATCTCTGCCGGCCCGTTTGCGTTCCAGGCCCGTGGGGGGCGGCGGCGGCTATTTCAGGGTTTCGAGGTAGCTGACCAGGTCGGCGCGCTGCTTGTCGTTGCGCAGCCCGGCATAGGCCATGATGGTGCCCGGGATCACCACGCGCGGGTTGATCAGGTAGCGGTCCAGGATCTCGGGGGTCCAGATCAGGTTCGCGTTGCGGTTGGCATTGGAGTACCTGAAGCCCTCGACCGCACCGGATTGTCGGCCCACCAGGCCCGCTAGGCTGGGTCCGACCCGGTTCTTGCCGGGTTCGATCGCATGGCAGGCACTGCACTGCGCCTTGTAGACGCGCTCACCGGCAGCGGGATCACCAGCCAGGGCCGGAAAACTCAGTACGGTTGTACCAATAATTGCCAGCAACGCGAGAAGGCGGGGCGAGGGCATGCGGGGATCTTTCCTGTCCGGCAGTTATCCTGCCCGTCGTATATTCAGGACCCGCGGGATCGCATAGGGATGGGTCGGATCGCTGTCCCGCTGGTATGTCCTCGTCATCATGCAGTCCGTTTTCCCTCCGGCCGCCCTGGCGTTGCTGTGCCTGGCGGCCACGCCGGTGGACGGGACGCAGCCGCCGGTCCCTGCCGCCGCCGGGACGCCCCTGCTGCTGCCGGTCCGGCCCGCCTGCATCTCTTCCCCCTTCGGGGCCCGTGGCGTGGTTGGCCCGCATGCGAGCCGGATGCACAACGGTATCGATCTGCCTGCCCCGGCCGGCACCTGGGTGACGGCTGCCGCGGCGGGGCGGGTGGTGGCGGTGCGGCGGCTCGGCGCATCCGGGCTGGAGGTGGATATCGCCAGCGGGACCGCCGGGCAGGGCGCCTATGTTGCCCGCTATGCCCATCTGGGCAGCGTGGCACCGGCGATCGCGAACGGCCGTGCCACGGTGGCGGCGGGCGAGCGCGTCGGACGGGTCGGACGGACCGGCATCACCTACGGCACGCATCTGCATTTCGAGATCCGCAGCGGCGGTCAGCCGGTCGATCCCGCGCCCTGGCTGGGGGTCAGGCCGTGCTGATCGGGGAATAGGTACCAGTTAAAACCTTTTTGCTTGCCTGACATGCACGGGAATGTTACCGGGCGTGTATGCATATCCGAGGACGCCTCTGCCTCGCTCTGCTGCTGACGCTGGTGTTCCAGGCCACCGAGGCCGGCGCCGCCTGTCGCAGCATGCTGATGCCGGCTGCCCAACTGAAAACAGTCGGGCGCGGCATCGTTCTGGTTCGCGGCGAGATGGTGCATACCGGCATCGACCTGCTGGCTCCGCATGGCTCGCTGGTCCGGGCCGCGGCGCCGGGGCGGGTGATCTTCGTGGGGCGCTGGTACGGCTACGGCAACATGGTGGACGTGGAGCATCCGGACGGGGTGGTGACGCGCTACGCCCATCTCTCCCGCTTCGCGGCCGGGATCCAGCCGGGGGCCACGGTGCGGGTGGGCGCCCTGCTCGGTGCCGTCGGGGCCACCGGACGCGCCACCACGGCGCATCTGCATTTCGAGGTCCGGATCGACGGAAGACCGGTCGATCCGCGCCCCAACCTCGCCCTTGCCGCCTGTGCCCGCCCGCCCGCCGAGCGTGAGCCGCTCGAGGAAGCGCGCGCGCCCGACCGCTCCCGGGGCGGCTGAACCGCCGGATACGGCGACCGGACGTTTTTAGCGAGCGAGGCTCATGCCGCGGCGGGCCTGCCCGACAACCGGGCGGGAAGCCCGTGCATCCGCTCCGCGGTCGTGGCATCGAGCGTGAACGCAACGTGCAGCATGTCCGCCTCGACGGCCCGCACCACGAAGGGCAGCGGGACACCGACCGCATCCACGTGCAGGATGCCGCTCGTGCCGGCCGGCAGGGCCGGAGCCTCCTGCAGCCAGGCGCCGCCTTCGGACAGGTCGGCGAGCCGCGCCCGCATCTCCCGGCCATCGGCGAGCGTCATCCGTCCCGTGAGTGAGACCGGGAAGCGGGTGCCGGTGCGTCGGTTGACCTCCGGGGCGGCGTTGCGCACGGTGGCCACGACCATGCGCCGCAGGGCCTCGGTTTCGTCCGCCAGGGCCTGGGCATTGCCATGCACCATGCTCGCGCGGTCCCGTACGGTCCCGGCCTCGGTGGCGACGTCGGTGATGCGGGCAGCGAGCGCATGGGTGACCTCGGCCACCTTCCCCATGCCCCGGGTGATCCGGTCGGTCGCGGCGTTTTGCTGCCCGACGGCGGTCGCGACCGAACCAGCGATCACCTCCACCTCGCCGATCGTGTCCGCCATCCGTCCCACCGCCGCCACCGCCTCGCCAGTGCCGGCATCGATTTCGGCGATGGTGCGGCCGATTTCATGGGTGTAGCGCGCGGTCTGCGCCGCCAGCGCCTTCACTTCCCCGGCCACCACGGCGAAGCCGCGGCCGGCTTCGCCGGCGCGGGCGGCCTCGATGGTGGCGTTCAACGCCAGCAGGTTGGTCTGGCCGGCCAGCGCGTTGATCATGTTCGCGACATCGCCGATCTTCGCCACCATCTGCCCCAGGATGGTGATCGCGTCGCGCGCCCCCTGACCGGCCACGACCGCGCGGGCGATCACCGTGCCCGCATGCGTCATCTGCCCGGAGATCTCGTGGATCGACGCCGCCAGCTCCTCGGTCGCGGCGGAGACGGTCTGCACGTTGGCCAGCGACAGCGCCGCGGCGGTCGAGGCCTCGCCGGCGGCTTCCCCGGTGCGGTCGGCCGAATGCGTCATCTCGCCGGCGATGCGCACCAGTTCGGTGCCGCGGCCGCCGACGGCGCGGGCGGCCTCGCCGGTATCGGCCTCTACCTTGTCGGCCATCGCCAGCAACACCTTGTGCTTCTCCGCCTCGGTGCGGGCCCGGCCGGCGGTGGCTTCGGCTTCCAGCGTGCGCGCATGCGCGGCGGTGTCGCGCAGCGACCGCAGCGCCCGCGCCATGGCGCCGATCTGGTCGGAGCGGTTTGCGCCCGGCACGGTCCTGTCCAGCGTCCCGGCCGCGATCGCGCGCATCACCTCGGCGAACTGCGTGAGCGGCACCAGGCTGCGCCGCAGCAGCCAGGCGGTGAGCAGGCAGCAGGACAGCGCCGCCGTCAGCCCGCCGATCAGGGCGTCGCGGGTGATGCGGTCGAGCAGGGCATAGACACGGGCGACCGGCACGCCGACGAACAGGATGCCCACCGGCCGGCCCGTCGCGTCCCGTATCGGCTCGTAGATGGTGCGATGGGCGATATCGAGGATGACGTTGTCGCCCTGGTAGCTGCGTCCCGTGCCGATCACCGCATCCCGGGCCGGGCCCGCCGCGAGGGGGGTGCCGGTGCCGCGTGTGCCATCGGGGCGGGTGATGTTGGTGGCGATCCGCCTGTCCCCGAGGAAGATCGTGGCGGCCGCGCCGGTGGCCGCCTTGACCGCATCCACTACATCGTTGCGCCCGTTCAGGGGTGTCGTGCCGAGCCGCAACTGTCCGTCCTCGCCCGCCGACCACTCGGTCCCGAAGGCACGCAATTGTCCCTTCAGGTACTCCAGGCTGTGCTGTAGCTCGGCGGCCACCCGCGCTTCCTCGCTGGTGGCGACCGCGTGGATGGTCCAGGCCTGCAATCCGGCCATGGCGAGGATGACGACGAGCGTCGTCGGCACGACCAGGCGCCAGATAATGCCGATTCGATCGGAAAAACGCTTCTGGTTGGCCTGGGGCGAAGCCACATCGATCACAGCCGAAGCTCCAGATGAAAAATCAGGAAAATCCGAAAAAGATTTTCTGTTTATCGGATCGGAATCTTCTCATCCAATAGATGATACTGCAATCATCATATGATTGACGCACGTCAGGCATTCGTATGAACATAAACAATATTGACCATTATCAAAATGGATCATTATCGATCCATTTGGTTTCTGTGATCCGTCAGCCCGGGGCGGCGCCTTGTGTCTGTACCTGCAGCACGTACAGCGACTGGCTGGCGCAAATGAGCAAGTGGTTGCGCTTGGGGCCACCGAAGGTCAGGTTGGCCGCGACCTCGGGCAGTCGCAGCCGGCCGATCAGCCTGCCCGCGGGATTGAACACCAGCACGCCGGCATAGCCGAGCGGCGCATTGGCGCTGCACCACACCGCGCCGGTCACGTCGGTGCGCACCCCGTCCGGACCGCAGTGGACGCCGTCCACCACCATGTCGGTGAACAGGCGCATGCCCCCGAGCTTCTGTCCCTGTACGTCGAAGGCAAAGATGCTGTTCCGGCCGCCGGGGCCGGTGTCGCCCGGCCCCTTGCCAGTGCTGCAGACATAGAGCGTGCGGTGATCCGGCGAGAAACAGAGCCCGTTCGGGTCGGGGATCTGGTCCTCGGTGATCACCACGTCGAGTCGCCCGCCCGGGTCCCAGCGATAGACATTGGTCGGCAACGCGCGCCTTTGCCCGCCGATCGCCTCGGCATTTTCGGCGCCGATGCGCGGATTGAGCAGGCCCTGCGGATTGGTGGGGCCGCCGGCCACGTCCGGATGGCCTTCCGACAGCGTGGCGCCATAGGCGGGATCGGTGAACCAGATGCTGCCGTCCGGATGCGCCACCAGGTCGTTGGGGGAGTTCAGCGGCTTGCCCTCGAAGCGGTCGGCGATGACGGTCAGGGTGCCGTCATGTTCCCAGCGCACCACGCGGCGGAAGAAATCCTGCGTGGAGAGCTGGCGCCCCTGGAAATCGAAGGCGTTGCCATTGCTGTTGTAGGACGGCCGGCGGAAGGCGGTGACGCGGCCGTCGTCCCAGAGATAGCGGTACTGCGTGTTGGCCTGCACGTCGCTGAACACCAGGTACTGTCCCTGTGACGACCAGGCCGGCCCTTCCGTCCATTTGAACCCGGTGGCGAGGCGGTGCATCGCGGTGATCCCGAGCATGTACTGGGCGAACGAGGGATCGAGTACGATGATGTCGGGATCGGGATAGATCGTCGGCGGGCTGGCGCGGCCCCATTGCCGGGGCGGATTGGTCACCACGCTCGGGGGCGTGCCGGGCGTTGCGGCCGGCTGTGCCAGCGCGGCGGGGCCGAGCACCGCCGCGCCGGCCAGGGCGGTGGCGCCACGGATGATACCACGGCGCGTCGGGTCGACGCGGCGCAGGGCTGCGTGCTGCATGGGACTGCCTCCCCCGGTTCTTGGCCGTGCCGCCGGGTGGCGGCGGCATGACGGCGGAGGCAGCCTAGCATTACAGTTGCTTTTTTCTGTTCCCTCTCCATGTGTGATGCGCTGGTGGGAGGAACGGATGAGCAGTGCAGGCATGGAGACGACGCTCGAACTCTGGGCGTCGTCGCTGCGGGATGTGAAAGCCCGCATGCGTTCTCTGTTCACGCAGGACCGGGTGGCGGCCTCTGCGGGGCAGTTCCTGGATGGGTTGCTCGGGCCTGAGCGGCGCAAGACCGGTTGGATGCGTGCCGAGGCGGCAGGCGATTCGGGCCCCTGGCGGCAACAGGCCATTCTCGGTCGTGGTCGCTGGGACGCCGACGCCTTGCGCGACATTGTACGCGACTATGCGCTGGAGACGCTGGCCGACCCGGAAGCGGTGCTGGTGATCGACGAGACCGGCTTCCTCAAGCAGGGTAAGTCGTCTTGCGGGGTGGCGCGGCAATACACCGGCTCGGCGGGCAAGATCACGAACTGCCAGATCGGGGTGTTCGCCGCCTACGTGTCGCGCCATGGCCACGCCTTCATCGACCGTGCCCTCTACCTGCCGAAAGCCTGGACCGACTCCCCGGCGCGCCTTACGGCCGCGCATGTGCCGCCCGGGGTGAGCTTTGCCACCAAACCGCGGTTGGCGATGGAGATGATCAGGCGAGCCATTACCGCAGGCGTACCGTTTGCCTGGGTGGCGGCGGATACGGTCTACGGCGTGGGCGAGATCGAGATGGCGCTGCGCAAGGCGGGCAAGGGTTACGTGCTCGGCGTCAAATCGAACCAGACCTTCCAGTCCTGGATCGGCAAGCCGGAGATATCGGGCACCGCCGAAGACATTGCGAAGGATCTTGCCCCCTCCGCCTGGAAGCGCCTCTCGGCGGGCGCGGGCACCAAGGGAGCGCGGCTCTATGACTGGGCCTACTTTGAACTGGCCGACCTCAAGGCGGCCGAATACGACGATAGCCAGAGTGGGCTCTGGACCCGCGGTCTGCTGATCCGGCGCAACATCACCGACGGCGAATATGCCTACTTCACCACCTGGTGCCCGGCCGGAACCGGCATCGAGAGGTTGGTGACCGTCGAAGGCCAGCGCTGGACGATCGAGGACAGCTTCGAAACCACGAAGAACGAGCTCGGTCTCGACCACAACGAAACCAGGTCCTGGCACGGTTGGCACCGCCACGTCTCCCTGGTGATGCTTGCCTTCGCCATGCTGGCGACCATCCGCCACCATGCCAACTGCCTGCCACCCCCAAAAACAATCCTGCGGACAGCAACAAACCTGCCGAGCTCATCCGCTGGTCCATGCAGGAAATCCGACGCGTCGCCACACGTCTTGCGCAACGACGCATCCAGCCCGCACACGTTATCGCCTGGTCGCTCTGGCGACGCGCCCACCAAGCCGCTGCACAACGCTCGCATCTGAAACGAAAAATGCAACTGTAATGCTAGCCCTGGCGACAGGCGCCAGGGCAGTCACGATCGGGTTGTTTCAGACGCGCAGGAAGCCGACCAGATCCTCGGCCTTCTTCACGATCGGCTCGGCGATCGCCTCGGCCTGGCGGGCGCCGTCGCGCAGGATCGCGTCCATGGTGGCGGGATCGGCGAGCAGCCGCCGCATCTCGCCCGCGATCGGCGACAGCTTGTCCACCAGCAGCTCGGTCAGCGCCCCCTTGAAGGCGCCGAAGCCCTGGCCGCCATGCTCGCGCAGCACGCCCGCATGGTCGCTGTCGGTCAGGGCGGCGTAGATGCCGACCAGGTTGCGCGCTTCCGGCCGGCCCTCGAGTCCGGCGGGCTCGCCCGGCAACGGTTCCGGGTCGGTCTTGGCGCGGCGGATCTTCAGCGCGATCGTGTCGGCGTCGTCGGTCAGGCTGATGCGCGACTGGTCGGACGGGTCGGATTTCGACATCTTCTTGGTGCCGTCGCGCAGCGACATCACCCGCGCCGCCGGGCCCATGATCACGGGCTCGATCACCGGGAAGAAGGGCTCGCCGCCGCAGAAGTCGAAATTGAATTTCTGCGCAACGTCGTTGGCCAGTTCCAGGTGCTGGCGCTGGTCGTCGCCCACCGGCACGCGGGTGGCGTGGTAGGCCAGGATGTCGGCGGCCATCAGCGCGGGATAGGTATAGAGCCCGGCCGAGACGTTCTCGCGGTCCTTGCCGGCCTTGTCCTTGAACTGCGTCATGCGGTTCAGCCAGCCGATGCGCACCACGCATTCGAAGATCCAGGACAGCCGCACATGTGCATGCACCGCCGACTGGTGGAACAGGATGGAATGCTTCGGGTCGATGCCGCTGGCGATCAGGGCGGCGGCCATCTCCCGCGTTGCCTGCGCCAGTGCCTTGGGGTCGTGCGCGACGGTGATCGCGTGCAGGTCCACCACGCAGTAGATGCAGTCGTGGTCGTGCTGCAGCTTCACCCAGTTCCGCACCGCCCCGAGATAATTGCCGAGGGTGGGAATGCCGGTGGGCTGGATGCCGGAGAAGATGCGCTGCATGGGGATTCGGTGGCCTCCTGGGGTGGGGCCGCTCCACGGTTGGCGGGTGCTCGTCGCGGGAGGCCGGGGTATGGCCTGGACAGACGAAAGCCGCCTTGGCGGGGCGGCTTCGGTGTCGTCGGATGGAGCGTGGACCTAGGCCGCTGACTTATGACGCCAGCGCCGCCAGAGGCGATCGGTTCGAGGCTTCATCCGGACCATGACGGCAAGCCTAGCCGCGTCGCTTATGCAACGCAAGCTGCCGCCGGCTTGGGTCATTCCGCCGGCGCGCGGCGCCGCCGCAGCACGGCCTGCGCCGCCTTGCGCAGGTCGAACCCTCCCAGCAACTGGCCCGCGACGCCATAGGCGGCCAGCCCGGCCGAAACCAGCAGCGCCAGTGCCACCCAGCGCAGCCCGAAGCTGCCGCCCAGCGCCGCGAACACCGTCCGCTCCACCATCCACAGCACGGCGGTCATCGCCAGCCCCGCCGCCAGCATGCGCGGCACCCGCCGGCGCAGCTCGGCATCCGTCGCCAGGTGCCCGCGGCGGTGCAGTAGCCAGGCCAGCAGCACCACGTTGAACCAGGCCGCGATCGAGGAGCTGAGCGGCGGCCCCATGTGCTGCAGCGGCCCCATCAGGGCGAAGTTCAGCGCGAGGTTGACCACCACCGCCAGCGTGCCGGTCCAGACCGGGGCCTTGGTGTCGCCGCGGGCGAAGAAGGCGGGCACCAGCACCTTCACCAGCACGAAGGCGGGCAGCCCGACCGCGTAGGCCGCCAGCGCCTCGGCGGCGCGCTGCGCGTCCTCGGGCGTGAAGGCGCCGCGACCAAACAGCACGGAGACGATCGGCAGCGCCGCCACCACCAGCGCCAGCGCCGCCGGCAGGGTCAGCAGCAGCGCGAACTCGATGGCGCGGTTCAGCGTGGTCACCGCCTGGCCGGGTTCGCCGCCGCGCACCTGGCGTGACAGCGTCGGCAGCAACGCCGTGCCGACCGCGACCCCGATCACGCCGAGCGGCAACTGGTTCACCCGGTCGGCGTAATAGATCACCGAGACCGTGCCCGCCGGCAGCAGGCCGGAGATGAAGGCATCCACCGCGAGATTGAGCTGGATCACCCCCGAGCCGAGCAGGCCCGGGCCCATGCGGCGGAACAGCAGGCGCATCTGTGGCGTCAGCCGCGGCCGTGGCAGGCGCAGCGACATGCCGGCGCGGCGCACCGCCCAGTATAAAAGTACGATCTGCGCCACGCCGGAGACCGAGACGCCCCAGGACAGCGCATGCCCGACCGTCGGCACGAAGGGGGGCAGGGCCAGCATGAAGCCGATCGAGACCACGTTGTAGATCACCGGCGCGGCGGCCGCGGCGGCGAAGCGGTCGAGCCCGTTCAGCACGCCCGACAGCAGCGCGGTCAGGCAGATCAGCGGCATGTAGGGGAAGGTGATCCGCGCCAGCTCCACCACCAGCGCGAATTTCTCCGGCTCGTCGGTGAAGCCCAGGGCGTAGAGGCCCATGATCTGCGGCATGAAGATCTCGGCCAGCACGGTCAGGCCGAGCAGCCAGAAGGTCATGACCGCGAGCGCTTCCTCGGCGAAGCGGCGCGCCGCGGCTGGGCCCTCGGAGGCCAGCACCCCGGCGAAGCCCGGCACGAAGGCGGCGTTGAACGCGCCCTCGCCGAACAGGCGGCGGAACAGGTTGGGCAGCCGGTTGGCCAGGAAGAAGGCGTCGGCCACCGGACCGGCCCCCAGCATGGCGGCGATCAGGATGTCGCGGAGAAAGCCGAGGACGCGGCTGACCATGGTCCAGCCGCCGACGGTGAGGATGCTGCGCAGCATGCGGCTGCTCTAGCCCAGGCCGGGGCCGCGCCGCCATCCGTCGCCGTACAAACGAAAAGGCCGGCTACCTTTCGGCGCCGGCCCTTCGTTCCGTCCTGGATCAGCTCGCCTGATTGGTCACCACATAGTCGCCGCTGTCGGCGACCTGCTGGTTGGTGACGACATAGTCGCCGCCATCGGCGGTCTGCTGGTTGGTGACGACATAGTCGCCCCCGTCGGCGGTCTGCTGATTGGTGACGACGTAGTCGCCACCATCGGCGGTCTGGTTGGTCACCACGTAGTCACCACCGTCGGCGACGATGTCGCGGGCATCGGCGAAGGCGGGGATCGCGGCCAGCAAACCGAACGCCGCGACGGTCGCGAAAAGGGTGCTCCGCATGGTCATGCTCCTCGTGCAACAGGTCCGGCAAACGCTGCGCCCAGAGACCTGAACTCCCCCTGATCCCCTTGTTCATCCGCCGTTCATCTCCCTCGGGAGGGGCGGGCGTGGGGTTGGATGAGATGGGCTCGTCTGCCGTCGACGCGGAACATGGCCTGCGCGGCGCCATTCCAGAACGCGCGGGGTTCTCCTAAGACTTATGCGCCAAAGTATGAAACCAAGCCGAAAAACCCGTCATTCATCCTTCCGGGGACGGGAAAGCAGCGTTTCCATGGCCTGCAGCACCGTCATCTGCCCGGTCACCACCGCCGCAACCGCGGCACAGACCGGCAATTCCTCGCCAAGCTCGGCCGCGCGGGCGATCAGGGCGGGCGCCGTCATCACACCTTCGGTCACGGCGCTGCGCCGGCCCAGTATGTCTTCCAGCCGCTCGCCGCGGCCGAGCGCCAGCCCCAGGCTGTAGTTGCGGCTGGCCACGCCGGCACAGGTCAGCATCAGGTCGCCCAGCCCCGACAGCCCGGCCACCGTTTCGGCCCGGCCGCCCAGCGCCACCGCCAGCCGCGCGATCTCCGCCAGGCCGCGCGTGACCAGCGCCGCGCGGGCGTTCTCGCCCAGCCCGGCGCCGACCACCGCGCCGGCCGCGATCGCCACCACGTTCTTCGCCGCCCCCCCGACCTCGGCCCCCACCGGGTCGTCATTGCCGTAGATGCGGAAAGAGGGAGTGCCGAGCGACGCGGCCACCGCCTCGCGCAGCGCCGGGTCGAGGGCGGCGATCACGGTGGCCGCCGGCAGCCCGGCGGCCACTTCGTGGGCGAAATTCGGCCCCGTCAGCACCCCCGCCGTCCGTCCGGGCAGGATCTCGGCCAGCACTTCCAGCGGCAGGCGCCGCGTGCCCGCCTCCACGCCCTTGGCGCAGACCGCCAGCGGCCCGCCGGGGGGCAGCCGGGCCGCCACCTCGCGCATGTGCTGCAAAGGCACCACCAGCAGCACCAGCGGCGCCGAAGGCAGCTCGCCGGTCACCGTGACCGTTTCCGGCAGGCGGATGCCGGGCAGGCGCGGATTCTCGCCATCCACGATGTTTCCGGGATGGCGCGCCCACAGGGTCACGCGGCTGCCGGCCCGCGCCGCCTGCACCGCCAGCGCCGTGCCCCAGGCGCCGGCCCCGATCACCGCCAGGTCTCTCACTGTCGGGTCATTCATCGACGATCCGCGTCACCGCGACGCCCTCCCCGTGTTCGCGCGTGCCCAGGCGCTGCAACAGGGCGCGCAGGATATCGTTGGCTGCCGCCTCGAATTGCCAGGGCGGGTTGACCACCAGCAGGCCGCAGCCGTTCAGCCGGGCCGGATCCAGCGGCTCGCGCAGCCACAGCTCGGCCGCGACCACGTCGCGCAGGCCGCTCTCGCGCAGGGCGGTGTGGAAGGCGCGGACCGGGGCGCGGTGCTTGACCGGATACCAGGCCGCCAGCACGGCGGCGGGGAAGCGGGCATGCGCCCGCCCCAGCCCCGCGGCCAGCCGGTCGAACTCGTCGGGGACCTCGTACGGCGGATCGACCAGCACCAGCGCCCGCCGCAGCCCGCTCGGGGGCGGCAGCAATGCGCCCAGGGCTTCCCAGGCATCCCGATGATGCACGGCGATCCCGCTGCCAGCCAGCGTCCGGCGCAGCGTTGCATGATCCTCCGGGTGCAGTTCGCAGCAGGCCAGCCGGTCCTGCGGGCGCAACAGCGCCTGCACCAGCACCGGCGAGCCGGGATACAGGCCGCACTCTCGTACCAGGGTGACGTAATCGGCCAGCGCCGGCGGCGGATCCTCGAGCAGGCGGCCGATGCCGCCACGCCACTCCCCGGTGCGCTCGGCCGGGCCGGAAGAGAGGTCGTAGCGGCCGATCCCGGCATGAGTGTCGAGCACGAACACGCCGCCCGGCTTGGCCTGCATGGCCCGCAGCAGCCAGACCATCAGGGCGTGCTTGACGCAGTCGGCGAAATTGCCGGCGTGGAAGGCGTGCCGGTAATTCACCGGGGCATGTCCGCGGGCCCGGCCCCGGTCGGGCTCATGTCGGCGGCATCCAGCGGCCAGCGCGGCCGCGGCGCATGGTCCAGCGCGTCGGTCAGCCCGAGGCGCAGGCGTTCGATGCCGACCCAGGCGACCATCACCGCGTTGTCCCCGCACAGCCGCAGCGGCGGCGCGGCGAAGCCGAAGCCGCGCGCGGCGGCGACCCGCTCCAGCGCCGTGCGCAGCGCGGTGTTGGCGGCGACCCCGCCGCCCACCACCATCAGCCGTCCCTCCGGCTGCCGGGCCCGGAACAGCTCGATCGCCCGCGCCGCCCGGTCCGCCATCACATCCACCACCGCCGCCTGGAATCCCGCGGCGATGTCGGCCGCGTCCTGGGCGGGCAGCGGTCCCGGTGGATAGGCGGCGACCACCTGCGCCACCGCCGTCTTCAGCCCGGAGAAGGAAAAGTCGCAGCCAGGCCGCCCCCGCAGCGGCCGCGGGAAGGCGAAGCGCGTGGGATCACCCTGCGCCGCCAGCCGCTCCACCGCCGGCCCGCCGGGCCAGCCCAGCCCGATCATCTTCGCCACCTTGTCGAAGGCCTCGCCGACCGCGTCGTCGATGGTCGAGCCGAGCCGCACGTGCCGCCCCACCCCTTCCACCGCGATACATTGGCAATGCCCCCCCGAGAGCAGCAGCAGCAGGTAGGGGAAGGGCGCGCCGCCCAGCACCAGCCCCGGCAGGCGGGCGGTCAGTGCATGCGCCTCCAGGTGGTTGACGGCGACGAAGGGCAGGCCACGGGCGAGCGCGATGCCCTTGCCGACGCCGCTGCCCACGATCAGCCCGCCGATCAGCCCGGGGCCGCTGCTCGCGGCGATGCCGGCGAGCCCGTCGAAGCCAAGCCCGGCCTGCCGCATCACCTGCCCGACCAGCCCGGGCAGATGCGCCAGATGGGCGCGTGCCGCGATTTCGGGCACCACGCCGCCATAAGTGGCATGATCCGCCTGGCTCAGCACCGCCTCGGCCAGGATCTGCCCATCCGGTGCCAGCACCGCGGCGGCGGTTTCGTCGCAGGACGATTCCAGCCCGAGCACCGGCCCCGGGCGGAGGCGACTCCATCTGTCAGGCACACTTGACTCCTGGACAGCAAAAGTGACAAGCGGATTGGACATGCCGTTCCACCCTTGTACCTGACCGAACTTCCCCTCAGGGAGCGGCTGGTTCTAGAGTAAACACATGAATGAAGCCCACCCCGCCTCGGCGCATGCCGCCCCTCCCGGCAGCAATCCGGCCTACCCACATGGCCATACGGCGCGGGTGAAGCCCCACGCCCGTGACCTGCCCCTGCGGGTCGGCACGCGTGGTTCGCCGCTTGCGCTCTGGCAGACACGTCACTTCCTGGGCATCCTCCGCACCTTCTGCCCGGTGCTCCGCAGCATGGACGTGTTCGAGGAACACGTGATCGCCACCACCGGCGATACCAGCCAGGCCAGCGGGCAGCGCCTTGCCGATATCGGCGGCAAGGGGCTCTGGGCCAAGGAAATCCATGAGGCCCTGCTGGACGGGCGCATCGATTTCGCCGTCCACAGCCTGAAGGACCTGGAAACCGAGATGCCCCCGGGCATTTCGCTGGCCTGCACGCTCAAGCGGGAAGACGCGCGCGATGCGCTGATCCTTGGCCCGCGCTGCGGCGAGGTCGATCCGGCGCATCCCTTCGCCGCCCTGCCCAAGGACGCGGTGATCGGGTCCAGCTCGGTGCGCCGGCAGGCGCAGCTGATGGCGACGCGGCCGGACGTCAAGGTGCAGATCCTGCGCGGCAACGTGCAGACGCGCATCGACAAGGTGCGCAAGCACGGCGAGGTCGACGCCACCTTCCTGGCGCTGGCCGGGCTGCGCCGGCTGGGCCTGGAGGACCAGGTCTCGGTGGTGATCGATTCCGAGGCGATGGTGCCGGCTGCCTGCCAGGGCATCGTCGGCATCACCGTCCGCACCGATGACACCGAGCTGCTGGAACTGCTCTCCGCCATCGAGGATCCCGAAGCGCGCGCCGTCTCCACGGCCGAGCGGGCCTTCCTGGGCGAGCTCGACGGCTCCTGCCGCACCCCGATCGGCGGCCATGCCCGGTTGCTGCCCGACGGCAACCTGCATTTGACCGGGCTGGTGGCGCGCGCCGATGGCAGCTTCATGCTCAAGCGCACGCTTACCGGCGCCAAGGCGGATGCCGCCCGGCTCGGCCGGGAGCTCGGCTGCAGCCTGCGTGCCGACAGCCCGCGCGACATCTTTGCCTGAGGCGGTCTTGCCTCGGGCACCTGCCTTGATCCCGGTCGGATGACCGGATCGTCTGCCTTGTCGCGGGCGGAGGCGTTGCCTCCGCCCGTCTTGCGTTTCCAAGGGTCCCGAGAGGCGGCCCCGACCGGGGCCGGAATGGTGTGATGACAGCAGCGTCCGTTTCCCCGCAACTGAATGGTGAGAGGGCGCTGGTGCTGGTGACGCGGCCACAGCCCGGCGCGACCGAGACGGCGCGCCGGCTGGCCGCCATGGGCTATGAATCGGTGGTCGCGCCGGTGATCGAGGTCACCGCGCTGCCGGCCCGCCTGCCCCGGCCGGAAAAGCTGCAGGCGGTGCTGGTGACCAGCGGCAACGCCCTGCCCGCGCTGACCGGGCACACCGCCCTGCCGTTGCTGGCCGTCGGTGACGCCACCGCGGCGAAGGCGCGCGCGATCGGCTTCACCAATGTGCAAAGCGCCGGCCGCGATGCCGAGGCGCTGGCCGCGCTGGTGGCCCGCAACTGCGATCCCGCCGGCCTGCCGCTGCTGGTGGCCAGCCAGCGTGGCCAGGCGCGTCCGCTGACCCGGGCGCTGCGTGCTGCCGGGTTTACGGTGGTGCACCGCCACGTCTACGCCGTCCAGCCGGTCACCGCCCTGCCGGAACCGGTCCGCGCCGCCTTTACCGAGGGGCGCCTCGGGGCTGTGCTGTTCTTCTCCCCCGCAACTGCTCGCACTTTCGTGACCCTCGCGGCCGGTCTACCGTCGGCAGCCTTCGCGCGTGTCGAGTCGCTGGCGATCTCGAAGACGGCGGCGGCTGCGCTCGCTTCCTTGCCGTGGCAACGTATCCGTGTTGCTTCTGCGCCTAACCAGGATCAACTGCTGGGCCTTCTGTCATGATTGAAAACGATCCCACCCCGGACAAGACGCCCAAGGATCCGCTGCGTCCCCCGGTGCCTCCTGCCGCACCGTCCCGGGTGGAGCCGAAGGCCGCGGACCCGGCAAAGCCGGCCGCCGGCAGCGTTCCTCCGGCCGCCGGCAGCGTTCCTCCGGCCGCCGGCGCCGTGCCGCCGCCGGCCCGGCCGGCGACTCCGGCTACGCCCCCGGTGACCAAGGCCGCCGAGCCGGCCAAGGCGCCGGCCCCGCCGCCCCGTGCGGCCGAGCCGGCGAAGACGCCCGCCCCGCCCAAGGCCGCCGAGCCGCCGAAGCCCCATGGCCACGGCGGGGTCGTGTTCTTCCTGCTGCTCGGCTGGGCCGCGACCGCCGCCGGCGGCTACTGGCTGTGGCAGGAGCAGCAGAAGCTCGCCACCGCCGTCCGCGAGGCCGCGCAGCAGCCGCCGCCTCCGCCGGTGCCATCGGTGCCGTCGGTCGATCCGGCCCAGGTGGCCGCGCATGAAAGCCGGCTGAGCAACCTGCAGCAGCGGCTGAGCCAGCTTGAGCAGCGCCCGGCCCCCGCACCCGTTCCCGCTTCCGGCGGTGTCGCGCCGGCCGCGGATCTGGGGCCGCTCCAGGCCCAGCTGGCGCAGCTTGCGGCCAGGTTGGACAGCCTGCAGGCAGCGCAGAATCCCGCCGCCTCCCAGGCCTTTGCCGACCGGCTGCAGAGCTTCGAGCAGCGCCTCGCCGAGGACGAGCGGCGCAGCCAGGCGGTGACCTCCAGCGCCGCGCTGATCTCGCGCCTGCAGACGGCCACGGCGGCCCTGGACGCCGGCAAGCCACTCGGCGCCATCCCGGGCGCGCCGCCCGAGCTCAGCCGCTTCGCCACCACCGCGCCCCCGACCATGGCCTCGCTGCGCCTGTCCTTCCCGGCCGCCGCGGCCGCGGCCGAGCAGGCGAGCGACCCGCAGGCCGCCGAGAAGACGGCACTCGAACGGATGTGGGACCGCGCGCAGGCGCTGGTGACGGTCCGCCAGGGCGACAAGGTTCTGGTCGGCGCCCCGGCCTCGCGTGTCCTGGCGCAGGCGCGCGCGCGGCTGGATGTCGGCGACCTCGAGGGCGCGGTGATCGCTCTCGACAAGCTGGATCCGCCGGCCGCCCAGGCCATGGCCGGATGGCGTGGACAGGCCCAGTCGCTGCTCGATGCCCGGGCGGCGCTGGCCAAGATGGCGCGCTCCTGATGTTCCGGGTCATCCTGTTCGTTGCCACCGGGGCCATCGCGATTGCGGTGGCCTGGTGGCTTGCCGAACTCCCCGGCACGGTGTCCGCCACGGTGGCGGGCGTCACGATCGAGGCCTCCACCTCGGTCGCCATCGTCGGTGTGGCGGTGCTGATCCTGGTGGTGCACCTGCTGCTCCGCCTGCTGGGCGGCCTGCTGCGCGTGCCGGGCCGGGTCGGCTACTGGGCCGGTCGCCGCAACCGCGCGGCCGGTGACGCCGCGGTCAACCGCACCCTGGTGGCCCTGGCCGCCGGCGAGGCGAACCACGCCAAGCGCGATGCGGAACGGGCCCGGCGCCTGCTCGGCGACACGCCGCAGACCATGCTGCTGGCCGCCGAGGCGCGCCGGCTCGCCGGAGAGGAAAACATCGCCGAAGCCATCTACCGGTCGATGGCCGAGCGCAAGGACTCCGCCTTCCTCGGGCTGCGCGGCTTGTACCGGCAGGCGGTGGCGCGGGAGGACTGGGACGCCGCGGCGGCGATCGCACGCCAGGTGGAGGCGGCCCATCCCGGCGGGTCCTGGCTGCGCGAGGAACGGGCGCAGCTTGCCGTGCGCACCGGCAACTGGATCGACGCGCTGGCGCTGAGCGGGCCGCAGGAACCGGTCGCCGACTTCGCCGTCGCCGCGGCCGCGGCCGAGGCCGATCCGTACGAGGCGGCGCGGCTGGCCAAGCGGGCCTGGAAGGCCGATCCGGGGCTGACCCCCGCGGCCATCGCCTATGCCACCCGGCTGCGCGAGACCGGACGCGAGAAACAGGCGCTGGAGGTGATCCAGACCGCCTGGGCCAAGTCGCCGCATCCCGACCTCGCCACCTTCGCCCTGGCCAGGGAACCGGATCCGGAGGCGCGGGTGCGCGCCGCGGTGCAACTGGTGGAGCGCAACGCCGACCACCCGGAGAGCCATTTCCTGCTGGCGCAGGAGCATCTCGCGGCCGGGCTGACCCAGGCGGCGCATCGCCACGCCGAGGCGGCGCGCCGGGCCGGGGTGACGCAGCGGCGGCTGTGGGTGCTGCTGGCGGACCTGGCGATCCAGGAACTGGGCGATACCGAGGAAGGGCGCGCCGCCCAGCGCGACGCCCTGCGCAAGGCCGCCGCGGCCGAGGACGATCCGGCCTGGCGCTGCGAGAGCTGTGGCACCGTGCACGAAAGTTGGAAGCCGGCCTGCCCGGCCTGCCATACCGCCGGGCGGATTCGCTGGGGCGTTCCGTCCCGGCTCGCTTTGCCGGGCCCGGCCTGAGCCAGGCGAGGGAGGGGGAGCAAACCGGCGCCAACGCGGGCGCGGCGAGGAAGCCCCCCTCCCACCAGAAACCGAACAGCACACGAGATCCGCCGTGAACCGGTCTGACCGGCACGGCGGACGGTGCCGGGGTCATGGGTCCGCGAGCAGCATTTCGATTCTGTCGACCAGTTCGGAAATGCTGACCGGCTTGCGCAAGAGCGAGAAGGTTCCGCTGACCGCCCCGCGCATTGCCAGCGTGACATCGTCGCCCACGTAGCCGGTCAGCAGAAGCGCCTGCAGGCCGGCACGTCTTGCCTGTGCCTCACGGATCAGGGCAACGCCATCCATTTCCGGCATCAGCAGGTCGGTCACCAGCACGTCAACCACCTCACCTGCTTCAAGCAGTGCCAGGGCTTCGGCACCGCTCCGCGCCGTCACCACGGCAAAGCCGCATGTCCCGAGGCTTGCAGCCAGGGTGCTCAGAATAACGCTCTCGTCGTCCACGATGAGTATCCGCCGGCCGGCACCCTTGGCCGGAACGTGCCCCTGGATCGCAGGGGGGGGCTCCCACGCTTCATGGTCATCGGGAACCGGCAGCCAGAGCGTGACGGTGGTGCCCCGGCCTGGTTCGCTTTCGATCGTCAGCCCGCCGCCGCTCTGCTCGGCGAACCCCCTGGCCATGGACAGGCCAAGGCCGGTGCCCTGGCCAAGCGGTTTCGTGGTGAAGAAGGGCTCGCAGGCACGCGCCAGGGTCGTGCTGTCCATGCCCATCCCGGTATCGTTGAGACTGAGGTGGATATAACGGCCAGGCTCAAAGCCCATCAGGCAGGCAGCCTCTGCTGCGATCACTTCGGTCCTGGACGCGATCGTGAGGGTGCCGCCATCCGGCATGGCATCGCGCGCGTTGACAGCGAGATTGATCAGAACGGTTTCGAGCTGGCCCCGATCGGCCAGCAAGGTGGGCAGTCCGGGCCGGACGTCAAAGCGTAACAGCATCGTGCTTGCGAGCGTGTGCGACAGCACCTCGCGCAGGTTGTCCAGCAATTCCGCAAGGTCGATTCTTTCCTTGCGCAGATCCAGCCGCCGGGCGAAGGCCAGCAATCGCTGGGTAATGGCGCTGCCGCGTTCCGTCGCATCGGAAATCATGCTGGTGTATTGGCGGATGTTGCCGGTGCCGGACAACTCGCTGTCTATGAGCGTCGCGCAGTTCTCCACGATCTGCAGGAGGTTGTTGAAATCGTGCGCGACCCCGCCGGCGAGCTGGCCGAGCGCGGCCAGGTTCTCGCTTTGGCGCATCGCCTTTTCCGCGTGCCGCCGCTCCTCGGCCTCGCGGATCAGCGCGGCAGTGCGCCGTTCCACCAGGCGTTCCAGCTCGGCGTGGCTCCTTGCCAGCGCCTCGCGCGCTTCCTTCTGCACCGTGATGTCCTCGGCAGAGACGGCGATGCGCTCGGCGTCGAGCACGACGGCGCCATTGCGGAACCATCCGCTGATGCTCTCTGCGCCATAGCGCAGTTCCACCTCACGGTCCGCGTCCTCGCCGTTGAGGAGGCGGACATAGCGTGGAAAGAGCAGCGGGTGGTCGCGATGGTTGGGGAAGCGCTGCAGCAGGCTTTGCCCGAACAGGTCATCCCCGGCTTTCGTCATGCGCAGGGTGGCCGGGTTGGCATACTCCCATTCGAAGTCCATGACCGCGCCATGCGCGTCCCGCACCGCCCGCAGGATGGCAAAAGGAATGGGGGAGAGTTCCTGCGAGGCCCTGAGCCTCGCCTCGCTCTCGCGTTGTGCTGCTTCGGCGCGATGCCGCGCCGTCACATCAAGCAGAATGCCGGCGCCGCGCACCGGCTGTCCGGCCCTGTCACGCTCCACCCTGCCGCGCGCGAGCAGCCACCGCTCCTCGCCGTCCGGGGCGAGATAGGCGGAGCGGTAGATCGTCTCGTAAGGCCCGCCGCCCTCAGCGGCCCGTTGCCAGGCATCGGCGACCACGGCGCGGTCGTCGGGATGGATGTCCTCCACCCAGTCCTGTGCCGTGAAGAAGGCACGCGTGGTGCCGAACAACACCATCGTTTCCGCCGACCGGCGGCCTTGGCCGGTCACGAAGTCCAGTTCCCATATGCCTACCCTGGCGCTCTCGGTGGCCAGGCGCAGCCGTGCCTCGCTCTCGCGCAGCGCTGCCTCGGCGGCTTTGCGGTCGGTGATCTCCAGTAAGGCCAAGCTGATACCGGTGATGGTCTCGCCCTCCCGGACCGGGCAATAGCCGGCCAGGAAAGTCCGGCGTACTGCCGGCATATTCGGAGCCGGTTTCTCGACCTCCACGTTTTCCAGGGCCTCGCCGGTTTCCAGCACGCGCAGAAGGGCCGGCTCCATTACCTCCGCCACGGGTGGCAGCAACTCGCGGAGCGTCCGGCCGATATGCGCGGCAACCGGAATGTCGTGTATCGTCGCAAGGCGCTCGTTCACCTCGCAGAAGCGCAGGTCGCGGTCGAGCCGGGCCAGCCCGACCGGTGCCACCGCATAGGTCGCCGCCAGCCGTGCCCGCTCCGCCGACAGCGCCGCGAGGACGCGTCGTTCCTCCGTCACGTCGCGGGCCACCGCGGCAACTCCGATCACCACGCCGCTGCGTGGGTCGCGGAGCGGCGCCTTGTTGCACTGCCAGACCTTGATCTGTCCGGTTTGCCCGTGCGGGCCACCTAGGTCGAAGGTGACCGCCTCACCGCTTTCCAGGACGCGGCGATCGGTCTCCGCCGAGACCTGGGCCAGCGCACGGTCGCTGCTATATGCGTCAACGGTGAGACCGAGGATGTCCTCTTCCCTGGCAAAGCCGAGCGCAGCCAGCGCTGCGGGGTTGGCGTAGAGTACCCTCCCACATCTATCCTTGGTCATGAGGGTGTCAGGCGTCGCCTCCCCCATAGCCCGCAGCATCTGCTCGCGCTCGGCCAGTCGGGACGCGGTCCTGCGTTCCTCGGTGATGTCCCGGAAGAACACGGTGATGCCGCCATCATCGGCGGGGAAGGCACGCGCCGAAAACCACCGGCCCAGGGAGGCATGGAACTGCTCGGCCTCGGTTGGTATGTGCTCGGCCATACAACGATGGCACGCATGCCAGAACGCGCTGCCGGCGGGTTCGGGGAAGGCATCCCAGATGTTCCGCCCGATCAGGTCGCGTCCGCCCGTGATCAGCGCGCGGGCGCGGCCATTGAGAAAGGTGAACCGCCAGTCGGGCGACAGCGCGAACACTCCTTCGCCGGTGCTCTCCAGCACATTGCGCAGGGCGTGGTCACGCGCCTCGGCCACCTCCGCCATGGCGTCGAACGCGCGGCCGAGGCGGCCGAACTCTGAACTGTCCTGTTGCAAGCCCGAGCGGGCGCCGAGATTGCCGAGCCGCCACTGATCGGCCACGTCGAGCAATTGCCCGACCGGCCGACGGATCAGCAGGAAACAAAGAAGAAAGGTTATCGCCAGAGCCGAACCGGTTCCGGCAAGAACCAGGATCAGCCCCGCACGATTTGCCTGTGTCACGTTGGCGAAGGTGACATCCTTGTCCAGCTCGACCGTGATCAGCAATTGCCTGGGCTGGGCGCCCAGGGGGGAATAGCTGACGATACGTTCCCGGCCATCCCGACCGGCCAGCGGGATGGCCTCGTCCTGAGACCCCTCCAGCATGAAGCGGTCCTCTTCCGGCATGCGGTGGCCGACCTGCTGCCGCCCCCCGGGGGTTTTCGCCAGTATGGTGCCGTTGCGGTCCATGATCGCGACGGTGGCTCCCGGCGGCAGCGACAGGCGCCCGAGCTGCCGGTTCAGCCACTCGATGCTGAGGCCCAGTTGCACCACGCCCGCGGGGGTTCCGTCCTTGTGACGGAACGGCTTCGCCATGTGAATGGTCGGTGCATGCGACAGCCGGCCCATGGTGTAATCAGCCAGGACGAAACCTTCGGTTTCCAGGGCCAGGCGGAAGAACGTGCGGTCTGATGCATTGACCCCGGAGTCGAATGGACCCGACGCACAGATGACCTGCCCGTCCAGTGCAATGACTGCGGCGGCGTTATAGCGCGGCTGCTCCCGCACGATATTGGCCAGCAGGTGGTGGCATGCCGCAGGCTGCTTCTCCTCCACCGCTTGTGCGCTGTCGATCCCGCTCAGCAACTGCTCCGCGCCCTGGATCATTTGCTGCTGCTCGGAGGCGACGTGGCGCATCAGGCGGAACGCCTCGTCGTACATGAGCTGCTGCCGGATATGGCGTGCCTCGCGTTCCGTGTGGGTCTGGAACACCAAGGTTGGCACCAAGGCCAGAAATACAGTCAGAAGCATCCGAAGCGAGATGCTTTTCATGTACACCATATCGAAGCTTTAATCTGGAATGGTGACTAATGATATCCTAATGCCAGGGGATGGATTGGTCTGGCTGAAATCGGCTAAAATTTCGCCTGTGCATTTAAGTTTTGGTCTGAGGTGCATGCCCGGCCGGACCTGCGCCTGACTGGTTTATCTTGCCATTATTGCAAGTGGTGGGAATATCCGCATCGGAACCCATCACAACACCAAAGGCGGTGTTTCGAGGCGGATTCCTGCGCTTGCTGACCTGAATGACCGGATGCCAAGGCAGCTGCGAAGCTGGACCTGACGCCGGAATCCTGGCGAGTTATGACGTTGATGCTGAAAGCGGTACTCGCTTGGCCCGCCAACGCCCCGGGTCTGGTCCGGGTTGGCGCGTCAATGCGGTCGCCAGCGTGGGCGGCGAGGCTTCAGGCCGATCCGGGGATGTCGGCACCTGTTGCGCGGCCATGGCAGTACGAAAAAAAACCCGGCGCACGTGCCCCATCGGCGCCGGGTTCAGGTATTTGCCCTGGCCCGCTGTTCTCAAGCGGCGGGTCGGGCTTGGCGGCAGCGGCCGGGTCCGGGACGGGGTCCCCCCCCGCCCCCGACCGCCGCCGAAGTCACGTCACTTGGCCAGTTCGTGGCCATGCACCTTGTCGTCGTGGAACTGCGCCGCCTCGGTGCTGCCGGCGAAGGCCGTGGTCGAGGACTTGCCGCCGCTCGCCGCCGTGGCGACCGCGTCGAAGTAGCTGACGCCGACCTCGCGCTGGTGGCGCACCGCGGTGAAGCCCTGCGCCTCGGCCGCGAACTCGGCCTGCTGCAGCTCGGAATAGGCGCCCATGCCGCGATCCTTGTAGGCGTGGGCCAGCTGGAACATCGACAGGTTCAGGCTGTGGAAGCCAGCGAGCGTGACGAACTGGAACTTGTAGCCCATCGC
This sequence comes from Rhodovastum atsumiense, assembly GCF_937425535.1. Classification (NCBI taxonomy): domain Bacteria; kingdom Pseudomonadati; phylum Pseudomonadota; class Alphaproteobacteria; order Acetobacterales; family Acetobacteraceae; genus Rhodovastum; species Rhodovastum atsumiense. The sequence continues at coordinate 2,137,286 of NZ_OW485601.1, read as the reverse complement.
GCCGATTTCACGCTGGAACTTCGCGGCCGCCTCGACGCCCATCTTGCGCTGCCAGTTGAAGGACGGGCTGCAGTTGTAGGCGAGCAGCTTGCCGGGGAACTGCTTGTGGATCGCCTCGGCGAAGGCGCGCGCGTCATCCAGATCCGGATCAGAGGTTTCCCACCACAGCAGGTCGGCATACGGCGCGTAGGCCAGGCCGCGGGCGATGGCGTATTCCTTGCCCACGCCGGGCTTGATGCGGAAGAAGCCTTCGGCGGTGCGCTCGCCCGACAGGAATGGCCGGTCGCGCTCGTCCACGTCGGAGGTCAGCAACTGCGCGCTCTCGGCGTCAGTGCGGCAGAGCAGCACGGTCGGCACGCCTTCCACGTCGGCGGCGAGGCGCGCGGAGTTCAGGGTGCGGATGTGCTGGCTGATCGGGATCAGCACCTTGCCGCCGAGATGGCCGCACTTCTTCTCCGACGCGAGCTGGTCCTCGAAGTGCACGCCGCCGGCGCCGGCCTCGATCATGGCGCGCATCAGCTCGAACACGTTCAGGGCCCCGCCGAACCCGGCCTCGGCGTCGGCGACGATCGGCGCCATCCAATGCGTGGAGGTGTTGCCCTCCATCTTGTGGATCACGTCCTGCCGGCGCAGCGCGTTATTGATGCGGCGCACCACCGTGGGCACCGAATCCACCGGATAGAGCGACTGGTCGGGATAGGTCTGGCAGCCGGTATTGGCGTCGGCCGCGACCTGCCAGCCCGACAGGTAAATTGCTTTCAGCCCCGCCTTCACCTGCTGCACGGCCTGCAGGCCGGTCAGCGCACCCAGGGTGTTCACATAGGGCTCGGTCTTCAGCAGCTGCCACAGGCGCCGCGCCCCCATTTCCGCCAGCGTGTGACGGACCCGGAACGTGCCGGAGAGACGCTCGACATCGGCAGGCGTATAGTCACGCACGATACCGGCGAAGCGATCGGGATCGACTGCGGGGGTACCGGGGAGGCCATCCGGCATCTGCGGAATGTCGTAAGGCTGGGGCATGGTCGGCTTCTCCTTGGAGGCGCGCCTGGGGTCGCGCCGACGGCGTGAACTATTCACAGATTTTCGGAGAAGCGTATCCATAAACTGCGTGACTCCACGCAATGGCGTAATCATCTTAACCACATTGGGCGGTAAAGTTGTAAAGGCTGTGAAGGCATGTCTCGACCTCTGATTGGGCGCACCCTCCGCCGCTTGCGCCAGGAGCGGGGCCTGACCCAACAGGCGCTGGCCACCCGGCTGGGCATTTCCGCCAGCTACCTGAACTTGATCGAGCACGATCAGCGCACCGTCACCGCCAGCCTGTTGATCAAGCTGGCGGAAACGTTGCAGGTCGAGCTCGCGGCGCTGTCCGGCGCGGCCGAGCGGCAGCTCGAGGCGCAGCTGCGCGAGGTGTTCGCCGATCCGCTGCTGGGGCCGGAGGAGGTGGCCGACACCGAGATTTCCGCCCTGGTCGGCGGCAGTCCGGGGGCGGCGCGGGCGGTGCTGGCGCTGTACCGGGCGTGGCGGGTGGCGCGCGAGGACGCCGGCGGCATTGCCCTGCCGTCCGGGCGGCGCATCCTGCTGCCCACCGAGGAGGCGCGCGACGTCTTCAACGACCGCTCCAACCACTTCCCCCAGATCGAGGAGGCGGCCGAGGCGCTGGGCACGGATCTCGCCGTGCGCCCATCGGAGATGAACCATGCCATCGCCGAGCGGTTGCGCCGGCGCCACGGCCTGACCGTGACGGTGGGGCCGTTGCCGGGGGCGTTGCGTCGCTATGATCCGGTGGCGCGCAGCCTGGTGCTGTCCGAGCAGCTTCCGCGTGAGAGCCGTGGCTTCCACCTGGCCTTCCAGCTGGTGCTGCTGGAGGCGCGCGAGCCGGTGGAGGCGTTGCTCAAGGAAATCGCGCCGTCCTCGCCCGAGGCGACGGCGCTGATCCGGATCGGCTTCCTGAACTATGCCGCGGCGGCCCTGCTGATGCCCTACGGCGCTTTCCTCGAGGCGGCGCAGGAACTGCGCCACGACGTCGAGGCCCTGGCCGCCCGGTTCGGCGTGAGCTTCGAGCAGGCCAGCCAGCGCCTGGCCTCGCTGCAGCGGTCGGGGGCGCGGGGCGTACCTTTTTTCTTTTTACGGGTGGATCCGGCGGGGAACGTCTCCAAGCGGTTCTCGGCGGCGGGGTTCCCGTTCGCCCGGTTCGGTGGGTCCTGTCCGCGCTGGGTGGTGTACGGGGCGATGGCGACGCCGGGACGGGTGGTGGTGCAGGTCGCCCAGTTGCCGGATGGCGGGACCTTCCTGTGCTTCGCGCGGGCGGTGATCGCGCCGGCGGCGCGCTGGGGGGACCCGCCCCCGGTGCGCATCATCGCCATGGGCTGCGACATCGCCCATGCCGAGCAGGTGGCCTATGCGGATGGGATCGACATCGAGCGGGCGATGGTGGCGATCGGCCTGTCCTGTCGGCTGTGCGACCGGCCGGACTGTCGCAGCCGCGCCTTCCCGCCGCTTGAGCATCGTCTGGCGCTCGATCCCATGACCACCGGAACCAGCCCCTATCGTTTTGAGCCCCGGCGGGGGTAAACCCGCCGCATGTCGTCGCGTCGTCCCGTCTGCGCCGTCTGCGGCGCCTCTGTCCGTTCGCCGTTCCGTCCCCCGCCGGCGGAGATGGCGCCCGATCTCGATCTGCGGCCGGGGGAGCCGACCCGCTCGACGCTGCCGCGCTGGCTGCAGGTCTGTGGGGGATGCGGCGCGGTGGCCCCGGATCTGGCCGCCTTGCCGCCCACCGCCGCCGCGGTGCTCGGCTCCGCCGAATTCGCCGAGTTGCGGACCAGGCTGCCGGGCTGCCTGCCGTTCCTGCGCTGGGCCATGCTGGCCCGGCCGGAGGAGCGGCGCGAGGCGTTGCTGCAGGCGGCCTGGGTCGCCGACGATGCCGGGGACCTGGCGGAAGCGGTGTCGCTGCGACGGCTCACGGCCTCGGCCTGGGGGGAGCCGGAGAGTCCCGAAAGTGCGTTGCGGCTGATCGATGTGCTGCGCCGGGCCGGCGAGTTCGAACTGGCCCGCGCCCGGGCGGCGGCGCTCGATCCGGATGCGATGGACGAGGTATCCGCCCAGATCCTGGTGTTCCAGCGGGCCCGCATCGCCGCGGGGGATGCGGGGCGGCATCTGATGAGCAGCGTGGTGCGGCCGCCGGCAAGCCGTCCGCATGTGGCCCAGGCGCGGCGGCCGAAACCCGCCCGCCGCGGCCTGTGGGGCCGGCTGCTGGGCGGGTAACGCGATCCGGCGGAGCGCGGAGGTTTACCGCAGCTCCGGCAATGCCGTGGCCTCAACCGGGGCCAGTCCCGGCTGCAACTGCACGAGCAGCACGCCGAAGCGCGGCAGCAGGGCGGTCCCGGGGCCGACCTTCGGCGCGAAGCCGCTCTCGGCCAGCACGTGGAACGAGGGATAGCCCTCCAGGTCCACCTGCACCGGTGTTTCGCTCAGGTTGAACAGGCACAGGATGCGCTCGTCCTGATCCTCCCGCAGGAAGCCGACCAGCGGCTCCGGCAGTTCGACCGGGGTCAGCGATCCCCATCTCAGGGCGGGGCGGGTGCGGCGCCAGGCAAGAAAGCGGCGCCAGCCGGCCAGCACGCTGGTGGGGGTCTCCTGGGTATCCACCGCGCGCGCCCGGTGGGACGCCGGCACCGGCAGCCAGGGCCTTGCGGTGGTGAAGCCGGCGTGGTCGGCGGAGGCGGTCCAGGGCATCGGGGTGCGGCTGCCGTCGCGGCCGCGGAATTCCGGCCAGAAGGCGATGCCGAACGGGTCGCGCATGTCCTCGAAGGCCAGCTCGGCTTCCGGCAGGGCCAGTTCCTCGCCCTGGTAGACGCTGACGCTGCCGCGCAGGCACAGCAGGAAGGCCATCAGCAGGCGGGCGAAATCGGTATCATTTTCCCCCGCGCGGCCCCGCGGGTGCCAGCGGGTGACGGCGCGCTCGACGTCGTGGTTGGAGAAGCTCCAGCACGGCCAGCCGTCGCGCATCGCGCCGATGTCCTGGATCAGCGTGCGCACGGTCGGCCAGTCGAAGCCGTGGCGCAGCGGGCGGAGCGTATAGGCCATGTGCAGGTGCTCGCTGCCGGCTGTGTACCGTTGCAGCCGGGCAAGGGCGCCGTCCTGGCTGGAGACCTCGCCGAGCGTGGTGGCGCCGGGGAACTGGTCGGTCAGGGCACGGATGCGGGCGAGCACGCCCATGGCCTGGGGCTGCAGCATGTCGTGCAGGTGTTGCTGCAGGCCGAAGATCTTGGCGGGCAGGGGGCCGGGCGGGCGCGGGGCCGCCGGGTTGGATCGCAGGGCCGGGTCGTGCATCAGGAAGTCGATCGCATCCAGGCGGAACCCGTCGACGCCGCGCGCGAGCCAGAAGCGGCCCCCTTCCAGGATGGCGTCCACCACGGCGGGGCTGTGCAGGTTCAGCGCCGGCTGGTGAGTGAGGAAATGGTGCAGGTAGTACTGGCGTCGCCGTGGTTCCCAGGTCCAGGCGCTGCCGCCGAACACCGAGAGCCAGTTATTGGGCGGGGTGCCGTCCGGGCTGGGGTCGGCCCAGACGTACCAGTCGGCGCGGGGATTGTCGCGGCTGGCGCGGCTTTCCAGGAACCAGCCGTGGCGGTCGCTGGTATGGCTCCAGACCTGGTCGATCAGCACCTTCAGCCCGAGCGCATGGGCGCGGGCGAGCAGGGTGTCGAAATCCGCCATCGTGCCGAAGATCGGATCGACGGCGAGGTGGTCGGAGACGTCGTAGCCGAAATCCTTCTGCGGCGAGGTGAAGAACGGGCAGAGCCAGATCGCGTCCACCCCGAGCCGCGCGACGTGATCGAGACGGGCGGTAATTCCCGGCAGGTCGCCGATGCCATCGTTATTGCTGTCGAAATAACTGCGCGGATAGATCTGATAAATGACCGCGCCGCGCCACCAGTCCATGTCGTTCCTGCCGTCCGTTGGTCTCGCGTAATCTTGATAGCGATCGCGCCGACGCAACCTCAAGCAGAAAATCTTCCGGCAAAATATTAATCATAAATTGTGACGCTTCCGCGTGGACCGGCTATTCCGCGGCGCTGCGCAGGGCGGCTCCGGCGGCCAGCGGGCAGAGCGGCAGCGCCGCCGCCAGCAGGGCGCTGAGCAGCAGCAGGTGTGGTCGCGGCGACAGTCCGCCGGAGGCGGCGTCGGCGGCGGCGACGCCGAAGATCAGCACCGGGGCGGCCAGCGGCAGCACCAGCAGCGGCAGCAGCACCCCGCCGCGTCGTGCCCCCAGCACCAGCGCCGCCCCTGTCGTGCCCAGCAGCGAGAGCAGCATCGTGCCCGGCAGCAGCCCGAGCAGCAGCACCGGGATCGCCTCTTCCGGCATGCGCAGCATGATCGCCAGCGGCGCGGCGGCGGCGAGCAGCGGCACGCCGGTGACCAGCCAGTGCGCGACGGCCTTCGCCAGGGTCACGCCCGAGGCCGGCAGGCCGCAGAGCAGCAGCAGGTCGAGCGAGCCGTCGTCGTGGTCGGCACCGAACAGCCGGTCCAGCGGCAGCAGGGCGGCGAGCAGGGCGCAGACCCAGATCACGCCCGGAGCGATGCGCCCCAGCGTCTCGGGGGCCGGCCCGATGGCCAGCGGGAACAGCGCGGCGGCGATCAGGAAGAACAGCAGCGCGGCCAAAGTGTCGCTGCCGTGGCGGAGCGACAGCCGCAGCTCGCGCGCCAGCAGGCCGGTCAGGGGGTGCATCGGATCCTCCGCGGGAAAGCGCGGTGCTGTGGGGCGGGCATCGGGATTTATCCGGCGGTGTTGGCGACCCAGGTGGCGTGGCGGGCCCCTGGCAACCGGGCGAGGCGATCAACCACCGCGTCCAGCTCCTGCGCATGCACCGAGGTGGTCATCAGCCGGGCGGCGATCTCGACCCCGTCGCCGGTTGGGGCGATGGTCAGCTCGGCCACCGGGAAGCGGGCGCTGTCCAGCAGCTCGATGATGGCGTCGGGCAGCTCCGGCGTGTCGGACACTGCCCGCACCCGCACGGTGTAGGTCGCCTCGGTGGCGCGTTCGTCCACGGGGATGCGATTGATGGCGTTGACCAACGGGCGCAGCAGCGTGTTGGCGGACAGCACGGCGAGCGTGACCACGATTGCCTCCACCATCATCCCCGCCCCGGCGCAGGCGCCGACCGCGGCGGCGCCCCAGAGCGTGGCGGCGGTGTTGAGGCCACGGATGTTGCGGCCTTCCTTCATGATCACGCCGGCGCCGAGGAAGCCGATGCCGGAGACCACATAGGCGATGACGCGCACCGCGCCCTCGGCGCCGCCGAGGCGCATGCCGAGATCGACGAAACCGGCGGCGCCGACCGCCACCAATACGGTGGTGCGCAATCCGGCGGTGCGTTGGCGATACTGCCGCTCGGCGCCGATCAGCGTGCCGAGCACGAAGGCGGCAAGCAGGCAAGCCAGGGTCTGCGCCTGTTCGGCCAGGGCCGCAGTGTGAAGAAACGACATCGTCCGCTCAGGCCAGGCGAAATTCGGTGGCGTCGGGCAGCGGCAATGGCAGGTGGGTAGCCGCCACGACGATACCGCCGCGGCTGCGATGCGCCGCCAGCAGCTCCCCGAAGCGCCCTACCGAGGCCACGTCCAGCCCGAGTGTCGGCTCGTCCAGCAGCCACAGCGCCGCGGGCGTCATCGCCATTCGCGCGATCGCCAGCCGACGCTTTTGCCCCGCCGAGAGCATCCGGCCCGGCAGGTCCGCCAGCCGGGCCAGGTCAACCGCTTCCAGCGCCCGGGTGATCGCCGTCGGGGCGCCCCAGAAGCGCAGGTTCTCGGCCACCGTGAGTCCCGGTTTCACCGCATCCTGATGACCAAGGTACCGCACCCGGCCGGCATGGGTCGGCAGGTCGGCGAGCGCATCCTGCCCGTCCCACAGCAGCCGTCCCGCCTCGACCCGCCCGAGCCCGGCCAGCAGCCGCAGCAAGGTGGACTTGCCCGAGCCGTTGGGCCCCACCAGCAGCATCGCGCCGCCCGCGGCCACGCTGAACGACAGGCCGGCAAACACCAGCCGCTCGCCGCGAAACGCCGCGAGGTTCTCCGCCTGAAGCACGACCCCTCCGCATACCGTTGACGCAACAATCTGGCAGGTTTGACCGTGGACGCCCCTGCCGGGGTGTGGTTTAAGCCGCCGCGCCGGAAACAACATGATCCGCGCGCTGCGGGAAAGCTTCCCGCCGCCTTTTCGCGCGGATGAACTGACGGGGCAATCGGGATGAAAGCAATCGGGCAGGACAGCCTCAAGACGCGCCGCACCCTGACGGCGGCGGGCCGCAGCTATGACTACTTCTCCATCCCCGAGGCCGCCAAGACCATCGGCGATGTGTCCCGTCTGCCGGTCAGCCTGAAAGTACTGCTTGAGAACGTGCTGCGCTTCGAGGACGGGCAGAGCTACACCGTCGACGATGCCAAGGCGATCGCGGGCTGGCTGGAAAAGGCCAGCAGCGTCCAGGAAGTGCCGTTCCGGCCCGCGCGCATCCTGATGCAGGACTTCACCGGCGTGCCCGGCGTGGTCGACCTTGCCGCGATGCGCGACGGCATCCTCCGCCTCGGCGGTGATCCCCAGAAGGTGAATCCGCTGGTGCCGGTCGATCTGGTGATCGACCACTCGGTGATGGTGGACGTCTCCGGCACCCCGGACTCGCTGCAGAAGAACGTCGACATCGAGTTCGAGCGCAATGGCGAGCGCTACACCTTCCTGCGCTGGGGCCAGAGCGCCTTCCGTAACTTCCGCGTGGTTCCGCCGGGCACCGGCATCTGCCACCAGGTCAACCTGGAATACCTCGCCCAGACGGTCTGGACCGCCGAGGTGGACGGCACGACCATCGCCTATCCCGACACCCTGTATGGTACCGACAGCCACACCACCATGGTGAACGGCCTGGGCGTGCTGGGCTGGGGCGTCGGCGGCATCGAGGCCGAGGCGGCCATGCTCGGCCAGCCCATCGCCATGCTGATCCCCGACGTGGTCGGCTTCCGCCTGACCGGCAAGCTGCCGGAAGGCGCCACCGCCACCGACCTGGTGCTGACCGTCACGCAGATGCTGCGCAAGCTGGGCGTGGTCGGCAAGTTCGTCGAGTTCTTCGGCCCGGGCCTGAACGAGCTGGCGCTGGCCGACCGCGCCACCATCGCCAACATGGCCCCCGAATACGGCGCCACCTGCGGCTTCTTCCCGGTCGACAAGCTGACGCTGGACTATCTGCGCCTCTCCGGCCGCGACGAGGCGCGCATCGCGCTGGTCGAGGCCTACACCAAGGCGCAGGGCCTGTGGCGCGACGAGACCACGCCCGATCCGGTGTTCACCGAGACGCTGGAACTCGATCTCTCCACCGTGCAGCCCAGCCTCGCCGGCCCGAAGCGCCCGCAGGACCGCGTGCTGCTGAAGGACGCCTCCGCCGCCTTCAAGACCGAGCTGACCAAGACCCTGGGCGTCGCCGCCAATGACCTCGGCACCAAGGCGAAGCCCGAAGGCAAGAACTACGAGATCGGCCATGGCGACGTGGTGATCGCCGCCATCACCTCCTGCACCAATACGTCCAATCCCTCGGTGCTGATCGCCGCCGGGCTGGTGGCACGCAAGGCCCGTGCGCTCGGGCTCACGCCGAAGCCGTGGGTGAAGACCTCGCTTGCCCCGGGCTCGCAGGTGGTGACCGATTATCTGGACAAGTCCGGCCTGACCCAGGACCTGGACGCGCTCGGGTTCAACACCGTCGGCTATGGCTGCACCACCTGCATCGGCAATTCCGGCCCGCTCGAGGACGCGATCGTCGACGCGATCGAGGACAACAAGCTGGTCGCGGTCTCCGTGCTGTCGGGCAACCGCAACTTCGAAGGCCGCGTCCACGCCAATGTGCGGGCGAACTACCTGGCCAGCCCGCCGCTGGTGGTGGCCTACGCGCTGCTCGGCACGATGAACGAGGACATCACCACCGCGGTCATCGGCACGTCGAAGGACGGCAAGCCGGTCCACCTCAAGGACATCTGGCCGACCAACAAGGAAATCGCCGACACCCTGGCCGCCGCTCTCACCCGCGAGCAGTTCGTCAGCCGCTATGGCGACGTGTTCAAGGGCCCGACGCAGTGGCAGGCGATCGGCGTCGAGGCCGACGCCGCCACCTATCGCTGGAACGACGGCTCCACCTACGTGAAGAACCCGCCTTACTTCGAGGGCATCACGCTGGAGCCGGCGCCGCGCAGCGATATCAAGGGGGCGCGCGTGCTGGCGGTGCTGGGCGACTCCATCACCACCGACCACATCAGCCCGGCCGGCAACATCCGCAAGACCTCGCCCGCCGGCGAATACCTGCTGGAACGGCAGATCCAGGCGAAGGACTTCAACAGCTACGGCGCCCGCCGCGGCAATCATGAGATCATGATGCGCGGCACCTTCGCCAATATCCGTATCCGCAACGAGCTGGTGGCGGGCGTGGAAGGCGGCTACACCCGCCACCTGCCCTCAGGCGAGCAACTTTCCATCTACGACGCGGCCATGAAGTACAAGGCCGAGAACGTGCCGCTGGTGGTGATCGGTGGCAAGGAATACGGCACCGGCTCCTCGCGCGACTGGGCGGCCAAGGGCACCCTGCTGCTGGGCGTGAAGGCAGTCATCGCCGAGAGCTTCGAGCGCATCCATCGCTCCAACCTCGTCGGCATGGGCGTGCTGCCGCTGACCTTCAAGCCGGGCACCGATCGCAAGACCCTCGGGCTCACCGGCGAGGAAGTGCTCGACATCGTCGGGCTCGATGACCTCTCGCCGCGGATGGACCTGCAGCTTGTGATCCACCGGCCGGACGGGAAAGTGGACACCGTGCCGGTGCTGTGCCGCGTCGATACCCTCGACGAAGTGGCCTACTACCGGCATGGCGGCATCCTGCACTACGTGCTGCGCGGGATGGCGAAGGCCGCCTGATAAAGAAAGCAAGCAAGGCCAGGGGGCTTTGCCCCCTGGACCCCCACCAAGGGCCACAAGGCCCTTGGAACCCACTCTTTTCCCTATGACTGCACCAAGGGGGCCCCACGGCCCCCTTCTTTGCGCCGCGCGAAAACGAATGGATTCCAAAGGCTCCGCCTTTGGTGGGGGAGCAGGGGACAAAGCCCCCTGGTCTGCCCGCCTGACCGGTCTTCCCTCTGCCATCGTCTTTAATCCACGCGCCATCAGCCTGGCCGAAGGCGTGCGGGCGGCCCTGGCCGTGGCGGTGATCATCGCCGCCAGCGAGGGACTGGGGTGGCCGCGACTGATTGAAACGGCCCTGGCGGCCTGGCTGACCTGCCTGTGCGACGCCGGCGGGCCGATCCGCAAACGCGTGCCCTTCCTGCTGGGCTTCGGCATCGTCGGCGCCCTCGTCACCGCCGGGTACGGCCTGCTGGCGACGATCATGCCCATCCAACTGGCGATCGCCGTCGCCAGCGTCGGGATATTCTGCGCCAGCCTGCTGCGCATCTACGGACAGCCGATGATGCAGGTCGGCAACCTGCTGACGGTGGTGCAGGTCCTGGCGCTCACACGCGAGGTCCCGAACCTGCACGAGGCGGCGCTGCAGGCCTCGCTGTTCCTGGCCGGCAATTTGTGGGCGCTGCTGCTGACCATGGTGATCTGGCGGGTGCATCCCTACGCCCCGGCACGGCGGGCGGTTGCCGATGCCTGGCGGGCGCTTGCCGTGCTCAGCGGCGACCTGCGCGGGGTGCTGCTGCATCCGGACCCGCATGAAACCGAATGGGACCGCCATGCCCGCGAGCATCGCCGCGGCGTGCGCGAGGCGATCGAGACGGCGCGTACGGCGGTGTTGCAGACCGTGCGCCAACGCGGGCCGATCAGCGGCCGGGCGGCGCAGAGCTCGATCCGCCTGGAAGCGGCCGACCAGATCTTCGGGGCCCTGATCGCGCTCTCGGATCTGCTGCAGGGCGACTGCACGCCGCAGGAACGGGTGGCCGCGGCCCGCATGCTGCGCCGGCTGCGGCCGATGCTGGTGCTGCTCGCCGCGGCGATCGAGACCGACGCGCCGGAGCGGTTGGACCAACTGAAGCGGGCGGCCGACAAGATTGCCACGACCGCGGCCTTGCTTCCGGACTGCCCGGTGCACCGGATCGCCGACACCATCGCCGAACGCCTGCGCGTCGCTATCCTGGTGACCACGCCGGAAGCCTTCGTGCCGGGCGAGGGGCCCGGCGTCACCTCGCAGGGCTGGCGCACCCGCGTGCTTAGCCCGCTGCGGGCGAACCTCAATTCGGCCTCGGCGGCGTTGCGTCATGCGCTGCGGGCCGCGCTGGCGGCGGCGGTCGGCCTCGCGCTCACGGTGGATGCGGTGGCCAGCCATGGCTACTGGCTGACGATCACGCTGGTGCTGACGATGCAGCCCTATTTCGCCGTCACCATCATGCGCGCGGCCGAGCGCATCGCCGGCACGGTGGTGGGCGGCGTGATCGGTGCGATCATCGCCAGCAATTGCACGACGCCGGTCTCGATGGCGGCGGCGCTGTTCCCGCTTTCAGTGGTCGCGCTGGCGGTGCGCGGGGTGAATTTCGGACTGTTCATGGCCTGCATCACCCCGGTGGTGGTGCTGCTGGTGGAACTGGGTCGGCCGGGACAGGGCAGCGAAGTGAGCGTGGCGGTGCTGCGGGCGCTCTACACCGTCGGCGGCGGCGTGCTGGCACTGCTTTTCAGCGCGTTGCTCTGGCCGGTCTGGGAGCCGGGGCGGTTGTTGGTCGAGTTGCGCGCCGCGATCGTGGCGCATGGGCGCTACGCCGCGTCCGAGATCGCTGCGGTGCTGGGCGAGGCGACGCCGCAGGAGGTCGAGCAGGCGCGCCGCGCCGCCGGCGTGGCCAGCAACAATGCCGAGGCCAGCCTGCAACGCGCGCTGCTGGAGCCGTCGCGCACCGACCGGGACCGGCTGGAGGCGGCGCTGACCATTGACGCGGCGTTGCGCCGGATCGCCGGGCGGGTGTCGGCCATGCAGGTGGACGCCGCAACCCACCCGCATGAACGCGCCGCCTGGCAGGCGTGGCGGGACTGGATCCTGGAAGCGACGACCCGGCTGGCCAGTGGGCGTGCCGACCTGCCGCCTCGCCCGCCGGTGCCGCGCGACGACGTGGATGGGCTGTCGCTGGCACGGATCGCGCGGCAGCTGGAACTGGCGGCCGGCGCGCTCCCCCGGCTGGGATGAGGCGGCGCCCCGATCCGGCTGCTACAGGTCCAGTTCCATGCGGTAGGCGCCGAGGATCTCGGCGCCGAAGGCGACGAAGCTGACCGTCTTGAGGGTGGTGTCGCCACTAAGGAACGCGTTGGTTTCGCGCACCGCGATCGCCGTCGCCCGGTCGATCGGATAGCCGTAGATACCGCAACTGATCGCCGGGAAGGCGATGCTGCGCAGCCCATGAGCAACAGCCAGCGCCAGGCTGTTGCGGTAGCAGGCGGCCAGCAGGTCCGGCTCGCCCTGCGTGCCGCCCTGCCAGACCGGCCCGACGGTGTGGATGACGTGCCGGGCCGGCAGGCGGTAGCCCCGGGTGATCCGTGCCTCGCCGGTCGGGCAGCCGCCGAGGCCGCGGCATTCGGCCAGCAATTCCGGCCCGGCGGCGCGGTGGATGGCGCCATCGACGCCGCCGCCGCCAAGCAGGGAGCTGTTGGCGGCATTGACGATGGCGTCGACCTCCAGGCGGGTGATGTCACCCTGCAGCACCCGCATGCGGGAGTCGTGCTTCGGTGGCGCCATGCCGTCCTCTCCCCGGGCCGTCTCCCGCCTCAGTCCGGCTTCAGGCCCTCCGCGAGGCGGCGGCGCAGCTCGAACTTCTGGATCTTGCCCGTCGACGTCTTGGGCAGTTGCACGAAGCTGACATGGCGCGGCGTCTTGAAGCCGGCAAGGTTGGCCCGGCAATAGGCAATCACGTCGGCTGCGGTCAGCGTGTCCTCGGCCCCCGGCTTCGGCGTCACGAAGGCGTGCGGCACCTCGCCCCATTTCTCGTCCGGATGGGCGACCACGGCCGCTTCCATGATGTCGGGGTGGCGGTACAGCACTTCCTCGACTTCCAGCGAGGAGATGTTCTCGCCGCCGGAGATGATGATGTCCTTCGAGCGGTCCTTGATCTCCAGGTAGGAATCGGGATGGCGCACGCCGAGGTCGCCGGAGTGGAACCAGCCGCCGGCGAAGGAAGCCTGCGTTGCCTTCGGGTTCTTCAGGTAGCCCTTCATCACGGTGTTGCCGCGCAGCATGAGCTCGCCGATGGTTTTGCCGTCGGCGCGCATCGGGTTCATGGTCACGTCCATGATGGTGGCGTCCTCGGCGGTCGGGTGCGGCACGCCCTGGCGCGAGAGGAAATGCGCGCGTTCGGTCAGCGGCAGGTCCTCGTGGCCGGGCTGCCAGATGCAATAGGTCAGCGGGCCATAGACCTCGGTCAGGCCGTACACGTGGTGCATGGTGAAGCCGAGCTTCTCCATCGACTCGATCACCGCCGAGGGCGGTGCGGCGCCGCCGGTGGCGATGTTCACGGTGCGGCCGCCGAAATCGCGGCGCACGGTCTCCGGTGCGTGGATCAGCATGGTCAGCACCACCGGGGCCGCGCACATATGCGTGACCTTGTGCTCGACGATCAGCGGATAGATCAGCGCGGGATCGACGCGGCGCAGGCAGACATGGGTGCCGCCCAGCATGGTGATGGCCCAGGTGAAGGTCCATCCGTTGCAGTGGAACATCGGCAGCGTCCAGAGATAGACGCTGCGCGGCGTGATGCCGAAGGCGAAGGCGTTGCCGATCGCGTTCAGGTAGGCGCCGCGGTGATGGCAGACCACGCCCTTCGGGTCGCCGGTGGTGCCCGAGGTATAGCCGAGCGAGATCGCGTCCCACTCATTGCCGGGATAGCTGACCGGGAAGTCGGGATCGCCGGAGGCGACGAAGTCTTCGTACTCGATCTCGCCAAGAAGTTCGCCCGCGGTGGTCAGCGCATCGTCGATGCCGATGACCAGCGGCTTCTCGCCCTTGACCAGCGCGAGCGCGGCCTTGGCGACGGGGGCGAGTTCCCGGTCGACGAGGAAGATGCGGGTTTCGGAATGCTCGAGGATGAAGGCGACGATCGGGGCGTCGAGCCGGGTGTTGATGGTGCACAGCACGCCGCCGGTCATGGGAACGGCGTAATGCGCTTCCAGCATCGCCGGGGTGTTCGGTGCCAGCACGGAGACGGTGTCGCCGCGGCCGATGCCATGGCGGGCGAGGGCGGAGGCGAAGCGCCGGCAGCGCTCCAGCATCTGGGTATAGGTGATGCGGCGATCGCCGTGGATGATGGCGATGCCGTTGGGGAACACCCGGGCCGCCCGCGAGAGGAACGAGATCGGCGTCAGCGGAACATAGTTGGCCGGATTCTGGTCGAGATCCTGGTCATATATCGACGATGGCATGGCGTTCCTCGCCTCTTGGACTGGTTCGCCGATTACACCAGGCGGGGTTGTTCCGCTAGTACCATGATCGCGACGGAATATTTCGTCCCGATCCAGTACTGATCGGGGCTTTTCCGTTCCGATTCATGCGCTTCCGCCCGGTTCAGCCCAGCGCCTTCGGCGCGCTGATGCGGCAGCGCGCCTCGGCGAGGCGGAGCAGGGCCGAGGCAGTTTCCTCATACATAGGTGTGCCAGGATCGCAGCGTCCGGCGCGGATGTCGCGGCACAGGGAGGCGGGATTGCCCAGCCGCGCCAGCAGCGGGGCGAGGTCCGTGGTGCCGAGCCGGGCCGCGCGGGCGGCGATCGCCATGGCGTTGGCTGCCATCAGCGCCTTGAAGCGGGCATCGCCGGACAGCCGGGGCACGATCTCGTCCAGCAGGGTGCGCCTGGCGGTTTCCAGCAGGTCCGGCGCATGGGGCAGTTCGGTGCCGTCCCAGGTCATGGCTGGCCTCCGGTGGTCATGCGCATCACCTCCAGCTCCAGTTCGGGGACGATGTGGCCGGTCAGCGCCAGTTCCAGGCTGGGCTCGCGGCCGCTGACATGGCGTTCCGCCTGGGCGATGGCGATTGCCGCCCAGCGGATATGCGCGGCGAGTTCCCACCAGCGGACGCGGTCCGGGTCGATGCTCCGGCCCGCCGCCTGTTCATAGGCGAGCACGAAGGGCCGGCGCGGGGCGATGCCGCCGACCTCGCCCTCGGCGCCGAAGCGCCAGCAGCGGGCGCAGAGCCAGCCGATATCGGCATGCGGGTCGCCCCAGCCGGCGAATTCCCAGTCCAGCACGGCGGTGATGCCGGCTTCGGTCACCATGTAGTTGCCGGTGCGGAAGTCGTTGTGACAGAGCACGATGTCGGCGGGCGGGGCGGCGTCGCGCTCCAGGTGGCGCAGGCCCCATTCCAGCATCGGCCGCGGCAGCCGCCCGGCATCGAGCTGCGCCTGCATCGTCGCGACGAAGCCGGTGCAGGGATCGGCTGGCGGGTCGCCGAGGAAGGCCAGTTCCGCGCACGGGGGCCGAATCGCATGGATGCGCGCGAGTTCCCGGCCGAGCGATGCCGCCAGGGCCTCGCGCCCGCCGCCGAGCGTGTCGGAGCGCACGACGCGGTGGCCGGCGGCGATGCCGTCGGCCTTGCGCATGACGAAGAACGGGCTGCCCAGCAGGGTCGGGTCGGCACACAGGAACAGCGGTTCCGGCACGGTGACGCCGGCGCCATGGGCGGTGCGCAGCAGGGCGAACTCCTGGTCGCGGGGGTGGCTGATGCCGGGCAGGGTCGCCGGGGCGTCCATGCGCAGCACCCAGGATTGCGCGACACCATCGGTTCTGACGTCGAGTTGCCAGTTCTGCTGGATGGCGCCGCCCGAGAGCAGGCGGACCTCCACGAGGTCGAAGGTGGATGTGCCGCTGCTTTGCTTCAGCCAGGCGGCGAGGTTGCTGCGCTGCCGGTCATCCATGCGGTGCCCCTGTTCCCCAGGCGTAGAAATCCGCCCCTTCGGCCAGCATCGCCCGGGCCAGCACCATCCGGTGGATCTCGCTGGCGCCGTCGACCAGTCGGGCCTGGCGGGCGTAGCGGTAGATCCACTCGACCACCGTATCCCTGGAATAGCCGCGCCCGCCCTGGAGTTGCAGCGCGGTGTCGGCGGCGCGGTGCAGCGCGTCGGCCACCACGATCTTCGCCATCGAGATTTCCTTGCGGGCGAAGTCGCCCTGGTCGAGCTTCCAGGCGGCGTGCATGGTCAGCATCCGGCCGATCTGGATCTGCATCCCGGCCTCGCCGAGCAGCGTCTGCACGGTTTCATGGTCGACCAGCCGGGCGCCGAAGGAGCGGCGGCGCTGCACGTAGTCGCCGGCGATCTCCAGGCAGCGGCGCGACAGGCCGAGCCAGCGCATGCAATGGGTCAGCCGGGCGGGGCCGAGGCGGATCTGCGTCACCTTCAGCCCGTCGCCTTCCCGCAGCAGCAGGTTCTCCCGCGGGATTTCCAGCCCGTCGAAGGAGATCTCGCAATGCCCGCCGTGTTCTTCGGGGCCCATGATCGGGATGCGGCGCTCGATGCGCCAGCCCGGCTGGTCGGCATGGTAGAGGAAGGCCGAGAGGCCGCGGCGGGTGTCCTCGCCGGTGCGGGCGATCAGGATGAAGTGGCGGGCTTCCCCGGCGCCGGTGATGAACCACTTGCGGCCGTGCACCCGCCAGCCATCGGCGGTGGGCAGCGCGGTCGTGTAGGTGAGCGCCGGATCGGAGCCGCAACCCGCTCCGTCCTCGTTCTGCGGCTCGGTCATGGCGAAGGCGCTGCGCACCCGGCCGTCGATGATGGGCTGCAGCCAGCGCCGTTTCTGTTCCGGGGTGCCGACGCGATCGAGCAGCATCATGTTGCCGTCGTCGGGGGCGGCGCTGTTGCACACGACCGGGCCGAAGATGGAGCGGTTCATTTCCTCGTAGCAGGCGGCCATGCCGAGCTTCGGCAGGCCGCCGCCGCCGAATTCCTTCGGCATCTGCAGTGCCCACAGCCCTTCGGCGCGGGCTTCCGCGCGCAGCCGGCCGAGCAGGTCCGGCGCGATGTTCTCGTGCGCGTCGTAGCTGGCGGGATCGGATTCCAGCGGGATCAGGCGGTCGGTGACGAAGGCGCGGAGCTTCCGGCGCAGTTGCTCGATGTCGGGTGGCAAAGTGAAGTCCACCTGGTCGTTCCTCCGGCGTTGTGTTTGGCGATCATGATGACCCGATCGCGCCACGAGGGCCAGGGTCGTCCCGAACATGTGGCGGGGTGATGCGTTGCCACGGTCGGATCGGTTTTCGATGGGGGACCAGGATGGCGAAGCAGAGCGATGCCCAGAAGGAGACGGTCGGTCGCGTGATGCACGAGTTCAAGCATGGCGAGCTGGAAAGTGGCCGCACCGGCCGGAAGGTGCGCAATCCCCGGCAGGCGATCGCGATCGCGCTGAGCGAGGCCGGTGCGTCGCGCGAGCAGGACGAGGGCAAGCGGCAGAGGGGTGCCAAGGCGAGGCGCTGACTGATCGTTCGGGATCCAAGGGCCTTCGGCCCTTGGTGGAGGTGCAGGAGGCAAAGCCTCCTGCCGGGGCCGGGGCAGCGCCCCGGATTTCATCTCCGGCGCAGCCCGATGCGGCGCGGGACGAGCAGGGTGGCGAACACGGCGAGCCCCACGGCGACGGCGAGGCGGTGGTGTTCACCCCACATCTGGGCGCTGCTGGCGAAGGCCTCGCGGCCGAACGGCCCGTGTACCAGGGCGGAGGTGGTGGGGGGATGGAACAGCGCGGGGTCGCGCAGGCGCTGCACTTCCTCGTTCGTGGTGCGCTGGGCGGGAAAGCCGATCACGGCCATGAGCCGGTCGGCCAGGCCGGGCGCCAGCTTGTCGAGCCAGGAGAGTTGCAGGGTGCTGCCGGTGATCCGGATTTCCCGCCGGCGTTCGGTGGCGGCGAGCCAGATTGCGTCGGCGATGATCTCGGGCTGGTAGACCGGTGGCAGCGGGCGTGGTTCGCCGGCCATGCGGGCGCCGGCATGGCTGAAGAAGGGGGTGTTGACGCTGGGCGGGTGGACGATGCCCAGGTGGATCGGGCTGCGGTCGTGGATCAGTTCGCTGCGGATCGCCTCGGTAAAGCCACGCACGCCGAACTTGGCGGCGGAGTAGGGCGCCTGCAGGGGGGTGCCGCGATAGGCCACGGCCGATCCGACGTTGATGATGGTGCCGTGCTGGCGCGGGCTCATGCGCTGCAGGGCGATGCGCGTGCCGTTGACGGTGCCGAGCAGGGTGGTGTGCAGGACCCGGTGGAACTCTTCTTCGGTGATGTCGAGGAACCGTCCGTAGAAGCTGGCCCCGGCGTTGTTGATCCAGAGCGTGACCGGGCCGAGCGCCGCTTCGATCGTGGTGGTGGCGCGATCGAGTGCGGCGCTGTCGGCGACGTCGGCCTCGGCGGTGGCGACATCGCCGCCGGCGGCACGGATCTGTGCGGCGGCTTCCGCGAGTCCCTCGGCCCCGCGGGCGATCAGGCCGACGCGCCAGCCGCGGGTGGCGAACAGCCGGGCGGTGCACAGGCCGATGCCCGAGGAGGCTCCGGTGATGACGGCGACGCGGCTCGGCACGAGCTCGGACATGCGGCTTGCTCCTGCATGGGATGTGCAGGGGGCAACGCGGCAGGGCGGGAACGGTTGAGGCGCCGGATCAGGGCGTCGGCAGCCCCATCAGCGCCGCCACGGCGGGAAAATCCGTTGCGCTGGGATGCTGTTCCACCGGGGGCGCATCGTTGCGCAGCACCTGGCAGGTGCGCATGCCCGCGGTCGCCGCGGCGTCCAGCTCTGCCTCGTCGTTGGAGAGATAGAGGATCTCCGCCGGGGGCAGTCCCATGCCGATGGCGAGGCGGGAAAAGCTCTCGGGCTCGCGCTTGTTGCCCACGCGGGTGTCGAAGCAGCCGCGGAACAAGCCCGACAGGTCGCCGGCGGGGCTGTGGCCGAAGATCAGCCGCTGCGCCTCGGTCGAGCCGTGGGAGAAGGAATAAAGCCGCAATCCGGCGGCGGCCCAGCGGCGCAGGGCCGGCGGCACGTCGGGATAGATGGCGCAGACGAGTCCGCCCGCGCCGTAGGCTTCCCGCCAGATCATCCCCTGCAGCACCTTCAGGGGCCGCGCCTTGGAATCCCGGTCGGTCCAGTGCAGCAGGGTCTGCAGTTCCGGCCGTCCCGGCGCCATGCGGCGCACTTCGGCCAGTTCGGCGAGCACCACCGGGTCGTCTTCGTGCGCCTGCAAAAAGGCAGGGAAGCGCTCGCGCGCGAGCGGGAACAGAACGTCGCGGATGAAGCTGAGCGGCGTGGTCGTGCCCTCGAGGCTGGTCACGACCGCGACGAGCGGCAACACCGCCGGTGCGCCGCCGGCCGGGTGCCGGTCAGACCTTTTGCGTCGTGTGCGGCTGCGCGCTGCCGGCCTGGGTGGCGGTGGGGCCGGGAATCGAGCCGGCCGGCTTCTGCTCGGCGCTGGCTTCCATCGAGGCGTCGGACTCGTCCGCCATGTTCTTCTTGAACGCCTTGATGCCCTTTGCGAAGTCACCCATCAGGTTGCTGACCTTGCCGCTGCCGAACAGCAGCAGGACGACCAGCAGCACGACGAGCCAATGCCAGATGCTGAAGCTACCCATAGCGTGTCCTCCAACCGGAGCGTGCCGCCCCGCCGCCTCGACATGGCTTGCCGGTGATCCCGATGCAAGCGATGTTTCCCGCCCTGCTAGCCCGGTTCGCCCGGAAAGGCGAGGGGCAACGATTTACGCTTCGGTCACCCGCCATAGGACCGCGCCCGGGACGGGGTGCGCAGATAGCGGGCCTGCAGGGCCAGCCGCGCGGCCGGCCTGGCGTTGCGGCGCAGCGCGTCATGCGTGGTGGGGCCGGGTGGCAGAATGAAGCCGTAGGCCGGATAGACGCGGATGCCGAGCGTGTTGGTGGGCGGCCACCACATGCGCACCGCGCTCCAGTCGTTGCGGGGTGACACGTCGATGGCGAGCTGATCCTCGGCCAGTTCGTCCGGCACCCAGTTGGCCTGGATGACATGCACCTGACGCGGTCCCAGCACCCGCGACACCACCGCGGCATGGCCGGCGTTCAGCCGGCTGGAACGGCGCAGGATCAGCACGGCGCCGATTTCCGGCTGGGAGCTGCGCTCGTAGCGGCCGGCGGCGGCGTCCCACCAGTCGGCGGCGTCGCCGTAGATCTCGATGCCGGAGAGCGCGCGGGCGAAGGGGGCGCAGGTGATGCCGGGATGGCGGCTGGTCGCGGCGACATTGGGGCCGGTGACGGAGCGTGACGAGGCGCAGGCCGACAGCAGCCCCGCCAGCAGCAGGGGGACCAGGGAGAATGTGCGCCAGGCCAAGGATCTGCGGGACATCTTGAGTGCGAAGTATGAACGGAGTCGGTCCGCCTGGGCAATCCACCGTGACTCACGCAGGGGTGAAGAAGCTGCGCTATTCGCGACTCTCGTGTCGCACGCCGTTAACGCTGCAGTGACAGCCGCAGTGCAGGATCACTGATGAAGCCCGGTTGGCTTCGGACTCCCTCCCCTTCCGCAGTCCCCTCTTTTGGGCAGGTCTGCGGCCACCTGCGGCGGCGCAGATCATGCGCCGCCTCTTTTTTTCCGGTCGGGCGCATTGCACCATGGCCGGGGCGGCGAAGGGCAGGCCATGGACGAGCAAACGATGGCGGCACTGGCCCGGCTGGCGGGCCTGGAGCGCGCGCAGGCAACTTTCCCGGACGACGTACTGGCCGCGGCGGCGCAGGCGATGTCCTGGCGTGAGGCCCTGCAACAGGCGCCCGCCGACCTGGCGGCCGAACCCTGGCCGCCGATGCGGGCCGGGACGGGGGCATGACTGCGCCCTGGTGGCTGACGGCCTCCGGCGCCGCGCGCGCCTTCTCGCGTCGGCTGGTCTCGCCTGTGGAGCTGGTGCAGGCGCTGCTCGACCGCATCGCCGCCCTGGATCCCCATCTGCATGGCTTCGTGCGAGTGGACGCCGAGGCGGCCTTGGCGGCTGCACGGGCGGCCGCGGAGGAGATCGCGGCGGGACGGGTACGCGGCCCCCTTCACGGCGTGCCGGTCGGCATCGAGGATCTGATCGACATCGCCGGGTTGCCCACGACCTGCGCCTCGCGCCTGCGGCTCGATCATGTCGCTTCCGCCGATGCGGCCTGTGTCGCGAAGCTGCGCGCGGCCGGAGCCATCTTGCTGGGCAAGCTGACGACGCATGAATTCGGGCTCGCCGGTCCGGACGCCGACGGGCCGTTCCCGTCGGCTCGCAATCCGTGGAGCCCGGCGCATCATGCCGGCGGGGCGGGTGTGGGGCTGGCGGCGGGGTTGTTCCCGCTGGCGGTGGCGGCCGACCATGCCGGTGGGGTGCGGCATCCGGCCGCTGCCTGCGGCGTGGTCGGCCTGAAGCCCAGTGCCGGCCTGGTGTCCCGGCGCGGGGTGGTCCCGGTGTCGTTCACCTGCGGCCAGGTCGGGCCGATGGCGCGGACGGTAGCGGATGTGGCGCTGCTGCTGGATGCGCTCGCCGGCCACGATCCGCTGGATCCGGGCAGCGTCGTGCCGCCGCGGCGCAATTTCGCGGCCATGCTGGGGCGCGGGGCCGCGGGGCTGCGCATCGGCTTCGTCCGCCATTTCCACGAGCGCGACCTGACAGCGGATGCGGCAACGGCGGCGGCGCTGGAACAGGTGCTGCGCACCCTGGCGCAGGAGGGGGCGGAGGCGCGCGAGGTCACGCTGCCGCCGCTGGCCGATTTCACGGTGGTGGGTGGCGTGCTGACCGCCGGCGAGGCATGGGCGGTCCACCAGCCCTGGCTGCGCGCGCGGCCGGGCGAGTACGGGCGGCCGGCGCGGCGGTTCCTGATGACCGGTGCGTTCCTGGGGGCAGGGGACTACGTGGCCGCGCAAAGCCGGCGGCGCCACCTGATCACCGCGGTCGAGGCGGTGCTGCGCGAGGTGGATGTGTTGCTGTGCGCCGCCTTGCCGGAGCCGGCCGGAGCGTCCTGCGATGCGTTGATGCCCTTCAACGTGACCGGGCATCCGGCGCTGACCATGCCGGCCGGGCTGTCCCCGAGCGGCATGCCGGTGTCCGTGCAATTCGTCGGCCGGTATTTCGAGGAAGCCACGCTGTTGCGGGCGGCCGGTGCCTGGGAACGGGCAGCGGGGACGGACGCACTGCATCCATCATCTGCCTGAATCGATAATCGGTCGGCAATAATTATTAATGTTGTCGAATTATTGTGGAGTTTTCCACTTTTAATTGAATGTATTGCTGCGTCGGAAGGCCGCATGGTCTATCACCCCGCCGATCATCATGGCGACCAGATGTCGTCGCGGGGACCAGATGTCGCTTGCCGTTCGAATCCTTTTGGCTGTCTCTTTTCTTGCGATAATTGCCATATCCTTGCTGGGCAGCCAGGTTGTGAACGCCTTCGGCGAGGCCGCGCAGGCTCGGGCGCACCAACGCCTCAATATGGCGAGCGCCGGGCTGACCGACGCGGCCGGGGCGTTCGCGGTCGAGCGCGGCCTGACCGCCGGGCTGCTTGCCGCCAACGGGGCCGCCAACCCGGCGGCACGGACCACGATGGCCACGGCGCGTGCCCGCGGCGAGACGGCGCTGCGGCAGGCTTTGGACGGGCTTGTGGCCATGGGGGGTGGGCCGGATCCGGCACCGCTGCAGGCGGCCCACGCCCGCCTCGAGGCATTGCGCGGCGATGTCGACCGCGCCCTGGCCGGTGACCGGGCGGGCGCACCCGCGCCGGCCGTCTGGTTCGCCGCGGCGACTGCGCAGATCGAGGCGGCGGTGGCGCTGCGCCGCGGCCTGGATGCCGCGGCCGATGTCGAGGGGCGGGTGACCCGCCTGGTGGCGGTGCGCGACCGGCTGGGGGAAATGAGCGAATATGCCGGCCGGCAGCGAGGCTCGCTGAACGGCCTGATCAGTGCCGGGGCGGTGGCATCGCTGGAGCAGGTGCTGGCGGCGGTGACCGCGGAAGGCCGGATCGACGGCGCCTGGGCCCAGGCCAGGGCCTTGCTGATCGACGCCTCGTCGCCGCTGCAGGCGAAGGTGAGCGCGGCGGAACAGTCCTGGTACCGCGATTTCGCGCCGATGCGGCGGCAGGTGCTGGCGGCTGCCCTGCAGGGGACGCCCTGGCCGGTCGCCGCGCCCGAATGGTTCGCCGGGGCGAGCCGCGGGATCGATGCCCTGTTGCAGGCGCAGGCGCAGGCCGGCGAGGACATCGCCGCGCTGCTGGCGACACAGCGCGCCGCCGGCGAGACCGGCGCCACGTGGCACCTGGTGATCCTGGTGGCCGCGGTGCTGCTGGTGGCGGTGCTCGGCTGGTACGTGCTGCGCCGGATCGTGCGCCCGCTGCGCGAGACCACCAACGTGATCGAGCGCCTCGCGCAGGGCGATCTGGAGACCGAGGTGCCGGCGGCCAGCAGCCAGGACGAGGTCGGCCGGCTGCTGATCGCCACGGCGCATTTCCGCACCACCGCCCGCGAGGCGCGGGCACTGACCGAGACCCAGGCGAAACTGCGGGCCGAGGCCGAATCCGCCCGGGTGGCGGCGCTGCAGGAAATGGGCCAGATGGTCGAGGAGATCGGGGCCCGCGCCATCGCCACGGTCCGCGGCAAGGCCGACGACCTCGCCGCGGTGGCCGAGCGCCTGCAGGGCGGCGCCGCGACGGTGGCGGATGCGACCGGGCTCGCCCGGGCCGATGCCGATGCGGCGCGGGCGCGCACCGACGCCGGGGCGGCGGCGGCGGCGGAACTGACCGCCTCGATCCGCGAGATCGCGACCCAGATGGACCGCGCCGCCGGGGCAAGCCGCAACGCGGTCACCTGCGGCGTGCGGGCGCAGGAGGTGTTCACCGCCCTCGAGACCAGCGTCCGCGAGATCGGCGAGGTTGCCGGCCTGATCAACGAAATTGCCGGCCGCACCAATCTGCTGGCGCTGAACGCGACCATCGAGGCGGCCCGTGCCGGCGAGGCCGGGCGCGGCTTCGCGGTGGTGGCGGGCGAGGTGAAGGCGCTGGCCCTGGAGACCGCGCGCAGCACCGGGCGGATCACCCGCCGCATCGCCACGATCGAGGAACATAGTCGCGCGGCCAGCGGCGCCATGGCCAGCATCACCGCCTCGGTGGCCGAACTCGATACCGTCGCCAGCGCGGTTGCCGCCGCGGTGGAGCAGCAATCCGCCGCCACCGCCGGCATTGCCGAGGCGGTCCGCGACGCCAACGCCGCGGCTGGCCGGGCCGCCAGCCGCATGGCCGAGGCCGCAGAGGGAACCTTGCATTCGATGCAGACCTGCGGCGAGGTGAACGAGATCGCCCATGTGGTGGCAGGCAGCGTGGGCGAGATGAAGACCTCGCTGGTCTCGGTGCTGCAGGCGCGCATCCGGGACCTGGATCGCCGGGCGGACCGTCGCCAGACGGTGCGGATGCCGGCGCGCCTGGAACATGCCGGCGGGACCTGCCAGGGGACGCTGGTGGATCTGTCGCTCGGTGGCGCCCGGCTGGAACCTGCGGCCGGCACCGGCCCCGCTCCCGCGGCCGGTGCCCTGGGGCGGCTGATCGCCGAGGGCCTGCCGCCCCTGTCCGTGACACTGGTGCAACGCACCGCCAGGTCGCTGCACCTGCGGTTCGACTTCGCCGACGCGGCCGAGAAGGCGCGGGTGCAGGCGGCTCTGGCCGGGCCGATGGGGCGCGCCGCCTGACCCGGCGGCGCCGCCGGTCAGCCGCGGCGCAACGCGGCGACCAGGGCCTCGGCCGTCTCCGGATCGCTGGCGAGCGCGCGCGCGGCGATGTCATGGGAAAATCCCGCGCGGGCCAGCACGCCGAATTCCCGCTTCGGATCCGCCACCGTGCCTTCCGGCCGGAACGGCCCGATGCGGCGGCGCCGCGCGCAGGCCAGGGCCGCCGCGAGTTCGGCATCGGGGGCGTCGGGCAACGCCGCTTCGGTCATGTCGCTGCCGACGCCCCGCGCGGCGAGATGGGCTGCGATGGCGCGGCGCGACCGTCCGCTGCGGGCGAGGCTGCGGGCGCGGGCCTCGGCGAAGGCGGCGTCGTCCACCACCCCGGCGGCGGCCAGCCGCGCCACCACCGCGCGCACCGTCTCGCGCAGCGCCGGGCGGGCGGCCTCGGCCACGTCCGGGGCGGCCGTGCGGGCCCAACGGTCCACCCGGCGGTCGAGCACGCGCGTCAGGCCCGTCCGCGTGGTTGCGTAGCGGGCCAGATGGGCGAGCGCCGCCTCATGCAGCGCGGCTTCGTCGGGGGGCGGGGAAGCAGGGGAGCCGGTGTCGGGTTTCCGCATGGATTTATTGGTACGATTGCATTCCGGGGCCAGGAACAAAACCAACCCCGGCAGGGAATGGAAAGGCTGGTCTGCTGTCGCGTCGCCGGTCCCGGGTTTGACTTGTCATGCAGGGGCAGGACATTCTGTTCGTTTCCCGCCACCGCTCGCGCAGGGGCGCGAGAGGGGGAACGCATGCGGGATGCCTGAGGACCATGCGGATATGATCCCCGCTTTGATGCCGACCTACAACCGCGCTGACCTCGCCTTCGAGCGGGGCGAGGGCGCCTGGCTGTGGACGGCGGATGGGCGACGATTCCTCGATTTCGGGTCGGGCATCTCCACCTCCTCGCTTGGCCACGGCCACCCGCACCTGACCGCGGCGATCGCTGAGCAGGCGCGCAAGGTGATGCACGTCTCCAATCTCTACCGGGTGCCCCAGGCCGAGACGCTGGCGCAGCGTCTGGTGGCGGCGACCTTCGCCGACAGCGTGTTCTTCTGCAACTCGGGCGCGGAAGCGAACGAGGGCATGGTGAAGATGATGCGCCGCGCCATGCACGAGACCGGCCGGCCGGAACGCTACCGGGTGCTCTGCTTCGAAGGCGCCTTCCACGGCCGCACCCTTGCGATGCTGGCCGCCACCGGGAAGGAGAAATACCTGCACGGCTTCGGCCCGCAGGTGGACGGCTTCGACCACGTGCCGTTCAACAACCTCAACGCGGTGCGCGACGCCATTGGGCCGCAGACCGCCGGCATCCTGGTCGAGCCGGTGCAGGGCGAGGGCGGCATCCGCACCGCCCACCTGCAGTTCCTGCGCGACCTGCGCAGCACCTGCGATGAATTCGGCCTGCTGCTCGGACTGGACGAGGTGCAGTGCGGCATGGGCCGCACCGGCAAGCTGTTCGCGCATCAATGGGCGGGCATCGAGCCCGACGTGATTTCCGCCGCCAAGGGCATCGCCGGCGGCTTCCCGATGGGGGCGATCCTGGCGAAGGAGCACGTCGCCAAGTACCTGACCGCCGGCAGCCATGGCACCACCTTCGGCGGCAACCCGCTGGCCTGCGCCGCCGCCAACGCCGTGCTGGACGTGATGCTGGCTCCGGGCTTCCTCGACGAGGTGACCCGCAAGGGGCAGGTGCTGTGGGATGCCCTGTCCGCTGTCGTGCGGGAAGAGCCCGAGGTGTTCGAGGAGGTGCGCGGCGCCGGCCTGATCCAGGGGCTGAAATGCGTGGTGCCCGCCGGCGAAGTGCAGGCGGCCTTCATGGCCGAGGGGCTGCTGTCGGTGAGCGCCGGCGAGAATGTGGTCCGGCTGGTGCCGCCTTTGGTGCTGACCGATGCGGATATCGCGGCCGGAGTCGCGATGATCCGGCGAGGGGCTGCAAGATGCCGGCCCTCTCTGGCCAAGGTGGCCGCGAAGTGAGCGGGGCGGTGCGACGCATGGCCCCCGCCGGCGGCCCGGGCGAGGCCCGGGAAGCCCCTCGCAACTTCATCGACCTGCGCGACCACGACACCGCGACGCTGCGGCAGATCCTCGACATCGCCAGCGGTTTCAAGGCGACGGGCAGCTCCCGCCCGCTCGCCGGCCGCACCCTGGCGATGATCTTCGAGAAGCCCAGCACGCGCACCCGCGTCAGCTTCGAGGTGGCGATGCGCCAGCTCGGCGGCGAGGTGATCACCCTCAGCGGCAAGGAAATGCAGCTCGGCCGCGGCGAGACCATCGCCGATACCGCCCGCGTGCTGTCGCGCTACGTCGACGCGATCATGATGCGCACCGACGCACACGAGAAACTGCGCGAGCTGGCGGCCTACGCCACCGTGCCGGTGATCAACGGCCTGACCGCGGACTCGCATCCCTGCCAGTTGATGGCCGACGTCCTCACCTTCGAGGAACATCGCGGCCCGATCGCGGGCCAGGTCGTGGCCTGGTGCGGCGACGGCAACAACGTCGCCCGCAGCTTCATCGAGGCGGCGGCCCGCTTCGGCTTCACCCTGCGCCTCGCCACCCCCGACAGCCTGCAGCCCCCCGCCGAACTGGTGGCCTGGGCCCGCGCCCAGGGGGCGACGATCGAACTGACCGACGATCCGGCGGCGGCGGTGGCCGGCGCACGCTGCGTCGTGACCGATACCTGGGTGTCGATGTCGGACGACCCGAATACCAGCCGGCATAACCTGCTGGCGCCGTACCGGGTGACCTCGGCGCTGATGGCAAAGGCGGCGACGGACGCGATCTTCATGCACTGCCTGCCGGCCCACCGCGGCGAGGAAGTGACTGAAGACGTCATCGACGGACCGCAAAGCGTCGTCTTCGACGAGGCGGAAAACCGCCTGCACGCCCAGAAAGGCGTGCTGGCCTGGGTGCTGGGGGCGGCGCGGTAAAGTAAGGCAAGGCCAGGGCTTCGCCCTGGACCCAGCAAGGGCCACAAGGCCCCTGCACCCCAATCGCGCTGCGCGGCACAGTAACCGTAGGGCGGATAAGCGCAGCGCAATCCGCCGCCCCGCAATCCCGGTTCAGGGACCGGGCAACTGCTTTTCCATGTCCACGAATGTCGGTTGCGCATAGCCCGGATGGGCATGCAATTCCGTCTCGATGAAGCCGCAACTGGCGAACAGGCGCCGGTTGTCGACCAGCATCAGGCGGGTGGACAGATGCAGCCAGGGCAACCGGCGTTGGCGGGCTTCGGCCTCGGCCGCCCCCACCAGGGCACGGGCAATGCCGTAACCACGCCAGCACGGCGCCACCGCGAGCCGGCCCATGTAGAGCCCCCCTGCCCGGGTCGCCCATAGCACCGCGCCGGCGAGCGTGCCGTCGGCGGCTTCGGCGACCGCGCCGCCCTCGAAGCCGAGCACGCCCGCCGCGGTCTCGCGCAGCGCCGAGGACGGCGGATCGGTGGCAACGCTCTGGCGGGCGAAGGCCGTCCGGATCAGCGCGGCCACCGCTTCGGCCTCGGCGGTCCGCAGGGCGCGCAGGCGCCATTCGTCGGTCGAACTCATGACCGGACGATACGCCCGCGATGCGACCTTGCGCAGCCATGCGCCCCCGCCGCACGGACATGAGTGACTCCCGGTGGCAGGGGCGCGCACGGCACCTTATTTCTGCGGCATGTCCAATACCCCTGCCTTTCTCGACAGCGGGCGTCCCGATGTGCCCGATCTCGTGGTGCCGCGCGGCGTCACCCCCTTCTACCTGCCGCGCCGGCCGGTGCGCGGACGGCTGGTGCGGCTCGGCCCGCTCGCCGACGCGCTGCTGACCCGCCACACCAATGCCGATGCGGTCACGCGCGTGCAGGGCGAGGCCCTGGCGTTGGTGGCCGCCCTGGCCTCGGCGCTGAAATTCCGCGGTTCGTTCAGCCTGCAGGCGAAGGGCGATGGGCCCCTGAGCATGCTGCTGGCCGATTGCACCGACCAGGGGGAACTGCGCGGCTATGCTCGCGCCGATGCCGAACGGCTGGACGGGTTGCTCGCGGAGGAACCGGCGCCGGCCGCCGGGCGGATGCTGGGAGAAGGCTACGTGGCCTTCACCATCGACCAGGGGCCGGACATGGAACGCCACCAGGGCGTGGTGGCGATCGAGGGCGAGAGCCTGGCTGACCTCGCGCTGCATTATTTCCGCGCCAGCGAGCAACTCCAGGTCTGGCTGCGCCTGGCCTGCGCCCGCACCCAGGCCGGCTGGCGGGCGGCGGCGCTGATCCTGGAGAAGATCGCCGGCAGTGGCGGCATCGATCCGGATCTGGACGAGCAGGCCCGGACCGAAAGCTGGCTGACCGCGACCACGCTGGCCGAGACATTGACCGAGGCCGAACTGCTGGACGACGACCTGCCGCCCGACCGGCTGCTCTATAACCTGTTCCACACCGAGGGCGTGGCCGCGGACCGGCCGCGGGCCCTGGCCTATGGCTGCCGCTGCTCGCGCCAGCGCCTGTCGGGTATCCTGGAAGGCTTCGATACCGACGATCTCGACCACATGGCGGTGGATGGCGACATCGTCATGACATGCGAATTCTGCAATCTCGACTTCCGCTTCCCTCGCGCCGAGGTGCGCGGGCGTCCGCCCGGGGAAGGGCACGGCAGCGCGCGCGGTTGAGTGCCGCCGGACGGTCATTGACCTCTGGGCTTTTGCTCCGCAGGGTGCCGCGTACTGAATCCACGCCGGCCTGACCGTGGTCATGCCGGCGTGGGTCGATGCCGCCATCCAACCGGACGGACTTGCTGCCCATGATGCCCCCCCGGATTTCGCGCCGTGCCGCCCTTGCGCTGCCGCTCGTGCTGGCGGCCTGCGGCGGGCGTGACGTGCCCACGACCTTCGAGCCGCTGGGATGGGACTACCTGTCCCGGCTGAAGCTGAACGTCGGGTCGATCGAGATCGACGATTCCTGGAAGCCGCGGCCCGGGACCCGTGATGTTGGCCACCTCGCGCCCACCCCGCCGGTCAAGGCGCTGCGGCAGATGGCCGAGGACCGCCTGATCGCGGGCGGCATGACGGGAGAGGCAACCTTCGTCATCGACGAGGCCTCGATCGTGGAGCAGCGCGAGAACTACGTGGGGAATTTCGCCGTCCACATCGCCCTCAGCACGCCGGACGGAACCCGCAGCGGCTACGCCGAGGCGCGGGTGACGCGCACGCGCACCATTGATGATGACAGTCCCGCCGTGGTCCGCGCCGATCTCTACGACATGGTCCGGCAGATGATGACCGACATGAACGTGGAGCTGGAGTACCAGATCCGCCAGCGCATGCGTGACTACCTGCAGACCACGGCGCCCTCGGCCCCCGAACCCGGTCCGGTTGAACAGCAGGATCTGGGATCGCCTGGGACGTCAACCCCGGCGCCGGCCCCGACCTTGGCACCGACGCTGACGCCGCCGCCCCCCGCCGCCGCCCCGGCCGGCCGGACGGCTCCGTCGGCGGTTCCGTTCACGAGCCCGGCGCCGACGAACTTATTACGTTAGAAAACAAAGTGCTCTCGCGTATGTCAAACGGCGTTGGTTGCAATCCGTTGCAACTGCCGGTGTCCGGTCGTATCGTTCCGCTCAGCGGCTGGCAACGTCCCCCGGACAAGAGGGCGAGGAGTCGTGCAGGCAGTGGGTGCGCCGAAGCTTGCACCCGCATGAAGGAGGCGGCACGTCTATGCCTAAGGGCACTGTCAAGTGGTTCAACCCCACCAAGGGGTACGGGTTCATTGCGCCGGATACCGGTGGCAAGGATGTCTTTGTCCACATCAGCGCGGTCCAGAAAGCTGGCCTGCGCACGTTGAACGAGGGCCAGAAGGTCGGGTTCGATGTCGAGCAGCAGCAGAACGGGCGCACGGCCGCCGTCAATCTGAGCGGCGGGGACTGACCCCGCTCTCCACAGCATCGCCAACAGGCTGATCTGGCCTGGATCAATCCAGGCGGGTTGGTCCTGTCTTCGTGTACGGTGATCACGATCGGATGCTGGCTTGCCTTCGCAAGCGGCAAAGGCGTTTGTCTGCCTTCGGGCTATCGAAGGGACCGCGTCACGCTGCCTGTGGAAGGCAGCCCCACTGCTGCGCAACCATGACTTCCGGGATCATGGGGCGTAACCAGCCTGTCCGACTTTGCTGCACAGGGTGTGATCGTGATCGCATCCGGTCTGCTCCCGTCTTTCATCCCTGGCGGGTCCGGGATATTGCGCTTTACGTAAAGGTCGGGGCTGCCATGCGTTCCTCGATCGACATCGACGTGTTAGACAGCCAAGGTCACCGTGGTGCGCCGCGCGTCTCGCTGCGCCCTCTTTCCACGATGTCCAGAGCGGACGGACCCAGAACATGAGCCATAGTACTATCTCCCCACAGCGTCGGGCGGAGCCGGCGGCGGCCCTGGATGCCGAGGCCGTGCGCCGGGCCTATCGGCGTTGGGCGGCGGTGTACGACGCCGTGTTCGGCGGCGTTTCCGCCTGGGGGCGGCGTCGCGCCGTGGCCGAGGTGAACCGGCTGCCGGGCAGCCGCGTGCTGGAAGTCGGCGTGGGCACCGGCCTTGCCCTGCCGCATTACCGGCCGGAAAAGCGCATCACCGGCATCGACCTGTCGGTGGACATGCTGGAGCGTGCGCGCTCGCGGGTGGAGCGCGAATCCCTCTCCAACGTCACCGCGCTGCTGGAAATGGACGCGGAGGCCACGGGATTTCCCGACGGCAGCTTCGACATTGCGGTCGGCATGTTCGTCGCCTCCGTCGTGCCCAACCCCCGCCGGCTGCTGGCCGAGATGAAGCGGGTGGTCCGTCCGGGTGGCCACATCCTGTTCGTCAACCACTTCGCCGCCGAGCGCGGGCCGCGCTGGTGGGTGGAGCGGGCCCTCGCGCCGGCCTCGCGCAAGCTGGGGTGGCATCCGGATTTCGCGCTTGAGGCGTTGTTCCCCGAAGAAGACCGCGCCAAAGCCGCGCTGGTGCCGATGCATCCCTTCGGACTGTTCACACTCGCGCGACTGGATATCTGATTCCCGCGGAATCAACTCTCGGTCAGGCACATCCGGCCTGATCGAGCCTTGATCCAGATCAAGCCGTCCTGTAGCCCATCCTCCTGAACTGCGCGGCGTTAACGCCGTGAAAATGATCAGGGGGATGGTCCGACGATGCATCGGATCCGGCGGCGTATTGCCGCGCTCGGCCTTATGACGATCGGGGCGTTCATCGCGCCTGCCGATCTCTTCGCCGCCGCACCGCAGCCATGGCAGACCGGCATGCAGCCGCCGGCGAGCCCCGTCCAGGCCGGCATCAATTCGCTCCATGACCTGGTGCTGGTGATTATCACCGCCATCACGCTGCTGGTGGCGGTGCTGCTGGCCTGGGTGCTGTTCCGCTACAACGCCCGTCGCCACCCAACGCCCAGCCAGACCAGCCACAACACCGTGCTGGAAGTGGCCTGGACCGTGCTGCCGGTGTTGATCCTGGTGGTGATCGCGATCCCCAGCTTTCGTCTGATCTACTTCCAGGATCGCACCGTGCAGGCCGACCTGACCGTCAAGGTCACGGGGCACCAATGGTACTGGGAATACACCTATCCCGATAACGGCGGCCTGAACTTTTCCAGCTACATGGTGCCCGACGACCAACTGAAGCCGGGGCAATTGCGGCTGCTCGACGTCGACAACCAGGTGGTCGTGCCGGTGGGCAAGAATGTCCGCATCCTCACCACCTCGGCGGATGTGATCCACAGCTTCTACATCCCGAGCCTGGGGGTACAGCGTTACGCCATTCCGGGCCGCACCATCGAGACATGGGTCCGGGTCGATCGACCGGGGGTCTACTACGGCGAGTGCAACCAGATCTGTGGCACCAACCATTCCATGATGCCGATCGCCGTCCGGGGGGTGCCGCCGGCGGAGTTCACCTCCTGGCTCGAGCAGGCGAAGACCCAGTTCTCGGACACCACGCCGGCCCCCGTGCCCGCCCCGGGCCAGCGCCTTGCCGAGGCCGCGCCCCAATGACCGGTCGATGCGTGCAGGAGATGCAGACATGAGCGTCACGACGCATGGGCATGCCCATCACGACCACGCCCCGGGTTTCATCCGTCGCTGGCTGTTCAGCACCAATCACAAGGACATCGGCACGCTGTACCTGATGTTCGCCGTCGTGGCGGGCATCGTCGGCACCGCGCTGTCGGTGTGGATGCGGATGGAGCTGCAGAATCCGGGGATGAAGTTCTTCGCCTCCGGCCAGCAATGGAATGCCGTGGTCACGTCGCATGGCCTGGTGATGATCTTCTTCGTGGTCATGCCGGCGCTGATCGGCGGCTTCGGCAACTGGTTCGTGCCGATCATGATCGGCGCCCCCGACATGGCCTTCCCGCGGCTCAACAACATCAGTTTCTGGCTGCTGGTGCCGGCCTTCACGCTGATCATGGCCGGGCTGTGGACCGGCAGCGGCGCGGGCTCGGGCTGGACGCTCTATCCGCCGCTGTCGAATGCGACGTACCAGAGCGACCCGTCGATGGATTTCGTGCTGTTCGCCCTGCACCTGGCGGGTATTTCGTCGCTGCTCGGCGCCATCAACTTCATCACCACCATCTTCAACATGCGCGCCCCCGGCATGACGCTGCACAAGATGCCGCTGTTCGTGTGGAGCATGCTGGTCACCGCCTTCCTGCTGCTGCTGGCGGTACCGGTGCTGGCCGGCGCCATCACCATGCTGATCACCGACCGCAACTTCGGCACCGCTTTCTTCGACCCGCAGGGCGGCGGCGACCCGGTGCTGTTCCAGCACCTGTTCTGGTTCTTCGGCCATCCCGAAGTCTACATCATGATCCTGCCGGCCTTCGGCATCATCAGCCACGTCGTCTCCACCTTCAGCCGCAAGCCGATCTTCGGCTATCTCGGCATGGCCTATGCGATGGTGGCGATCGGCGTGGTCGGCTTCGTGGTGTGGGCGCACCACATGTTCGTCTCCGGCATCGGCGTCGATACCCGGGCCTATTTCATGGCGGCGACGATGATCATCGCCGTGCCCACCGGCATCAAGATCTTCTCCTGGATCGCCACCATGTGGGGCGGCTCGATCCGCATGGAGGTGCCGATGCTGTGGGCGGCGGGCTTCATCTTCGTCTTCACCATCGGCGGCGTCACCGGCGTGGTGCTGGCCAATGCAGGGCTGGATCAGATCCTGCACAATTCCTACTACGTCATCGCCCATTTCCACTACGTGCTGAGCCTGGGCGCGGTGTTCGGGATCTTCGCCGGATTCTACTACTGGATCGGCAAAATGAGCGGCCACCAGTATCCCGACCTGCTGGCGCGCATCCATTTCTGGATGTTCTTCGTCGGCGTGAACCTGACCTTCTTCCCGATGCATTTCCTCGGGCTCGCCGGCATGCCGCGTCGCTACCCGGACTATCCGGACGCCTTCGCGGGCTGGAACCACGTGGCCTCGATGGGCGCCTATATCAGCGCGGCCTCGCTGGTGCTGTTCCTTGTCATCTGCTGGCGCACCTTCACATCCCGCGCTGCAATCGCCGGCAACTACTGGGGCGAGGGCGCGACCACGCTTGAATGGAGCCTGACCTCACCGCCGCCGTTCCACACCTACGAGGAACTTCCCCGCTTCCGCTGAGCGGGATCGAGCGAGGTGCTGCATGACCCATCCTGCCACCGGGGCCGAGCGGGCGGCGGACAGCCTGTCCGCCTTCCCGCTGCCCGGCCCGGATCTCGCCGTTTCCACCGTCGCCGACTGGGTCACCCTGCTCAAGCCCCGGGTGATCCTGCTGGTGCTGTTCACCGGCGTCGTCGGCCTGCTGGTCGCCCCGGCGACGCTGCATCCGGTGCTGGCCTTCACTGCCATGCTCTGCATCGCGGTGGGCGCGGGCGCGGCCGGGGCGATCAACATGTGGTACGACCGCGACATCGACGCGGTGATGCGGCGCACCGCGCGGCGGCCGATCCCGGCGGGGCGGATCGAGCCGGGCGAGGCGCTTGGCTTCGGGGTGACGCTGGCCGCCGCTTCGGTGATCCTGATGGGGCTTGCTGTCAATCTCGCGGCGGCGGCGGGGCTTGCGTTCTCGATCGGCTTCTACGTTCTGGTCTACACGATGTGGCTGAAGCGGCGCACGCCGCAGAACATCGTCATCGGCGGTGCCGCGGGGGCGTTCCCGCCGGCGATCGGCTGGCTCGCCGCCACTGGCGGGCTGGACGTGATGCCGCTGCTGCTGTTCGCCATCGTGTTCTTCTGGACGCCGCCGCATTTCTGGGCGCTGTCGCTGTGGGCGCATGGCGACTACGCCCGCGCCGGGGTGCCGATGTTGCCGGTGGTGGCCGGGGCGCGGGAAACCCGCCGGCAGATCCTGCTCTACACCGTGCTGCTGGTGCTGCTGTCCCTGGCCCCCTGGGCGCTGGGACTGAGCGGCTGGATCTATGGCGTGACGGCGCTGCTGCTTGGCGCGCGTTTCCTCGAACGAGCGTGGCGGGTGCTGCGCGACCGGCAGGATGCGCGCGGCGTCAGCCTGTCCGGTGACGCGCCGGCCCGCGCGGCGTTCCGGTTCTCGATCCTCTATCTGTTCGCGTTGTTCGGAGCCCTTGCCGTGGATCACTTCCTTGTCTGATGTCGTGACCCGCGCCGATGCGTCGCTCTCCCGCGCGGAGAGCGACGAGCTGCAGCGCCGGCGCCGCGGCCGCAACGTCGCGCTGATGCTGGTGCTGCTGGGGGTGTGCGGGCTGTTCTACCTGATCACCCTGGCCAAGCTCGCCGGGCACTGAGGCATGGCGCGGCGGCAGGCCCATCCGGATCGCGGGCGGCGCAACGGCGTGATCGCCGCGGCGCTGGCTTCGGTGATCCTTGGCATGGTGGTGCTGTCCTTCGCCGCGGTGCCGCTCTATCGGATGTTCTGCGCCGCGACCGGCTTCGGCGGCACGCCGCGTATCGGCCCCGCCGCCAGTCCCGGCGCGGTCGGACGGATGGTGACCGTGCGGTTCAACGCCGACACCAACCCGGCGCTGCCCTGGCGCTTCCGGCCGGAGCAGGTGGAGCTGCGGTTGCAGCTCGGCGCGGAGAGCGTGGCGTTCTACGCCGCCCGCAACCTGGCCGACCGGCCGGTGACGGGTGTCGCCGTCTACAACGTCACGCCCGAGAAGGTCGGCCGGTATTTCCACAAGACCGCCTGCTTCTGCTTCGATTCGCAGACGCTCGCGGCCGGGCAGGACATGCAGTTCCCGCTGAGCTTCTGGGTCGATCCGGCGCTGGCGACGGATCCGGACACGGCGGATGTGCGGACGATCACGCTCTCCTACACCTTCTTCCGCAGCCTCGAAGACGCCGCAGGCAGTGGCGCGGTCGCCACCGCGGGGCCGCATGTCGGGCCGGTCGTGCGATGAATGATGTCGCGTTGGGGGATGATGGCATGAGCAGCGATACCCAGGGGGCAACCCTCGGCGGCCACGGGGCGAGGCTTCCCGCCGAGTCCGGCCTGAAGCAGCCGTATCATCTCGTCGATCCCAGTCCCTGGCCGCTGGTCGGGGCGCTCGGTGCCGGGTTGACCGTGCTCGGCATCGTCTTCGCCGCGCATTACGGGAATTACGTGGCGCTCGGGATCGGCATCGCCGTGCTGCTGGTGGTGATGTTCGGCTGGTGGCGCGACGTGCTGCGCGAGAGCCGCGCCAAGGGTGTGCACACGCCGGTGGTGCAGCTGGGCCTGCGCTACGGCATGATGCTGTTCATCGCCAGCGAGGTGATGTTCTTCGTCGGCTTCTTCTGGGCGTATTTCCACTTTGCCCTGTTTCCCGGCCATGTGCTGGGCACCGCCACGCCGAGCTGGCCGCCGCAGGGCATCCACACCTTCGATCCGTTCCACCTGCCGTTCCTGAACACGATGATCCTGCTGTTGTCGGGCACCACGATCACCTGGGCGCATCACGGCCTGATCGAGGGCGATCGCCGGGCGCTGATCCGTGGCCTGATCCTGACGGTGTTGCTCGGCCTGAGCTTCACCACCTTCCAGGCCATCGAATATTCGGAAGCGCCGTTCAAGTTCTCCGGCGGCGGCATCTATCCGTCGGTGTTCTTCCTCGCCACCGGCTTTCACGGCTTCCACGTGATCGTCGGCACCTGTTTCCTGATCGTCTGCACCTTGCGGGCGATCCGGGGCGATTTCACGCCGCAGCGTCATTTCGGCTTCGAGGCGGCGGCGTGGTACTGGCATTTCGTCGACGTGGTCTGGCTGTTCCTGTTCGTGTGCATCTACTGGGCGGGCCAGGGCCCGGTCCTGCACGAGTGACCGTTCCGCCGTCCTGGTGGCAGGCCGGCCTGGGCTGCCGCTGCCCGCGTTGCGGCGAGGGCCGCCTGTTCATCGGCCTGCTGACGGTGCGCGACCGCTGCGAGATCTGTGGCCTCGACCTGCGGGCCAGTGACACCGGCGACGGGCCGGCGGTGCTGGTCATGTTCGTGCTGGGCACGGTGGTGGTGACGCTGGCCTTCTGGGTGGAGTTCCGCTTCGAGCCGCCGCTCTGGGTGCATGCGGTGTTGTGGCCGGTGGTGACGGTGCCGCTGGCGATCGGGATGATGCGTCCGTTGAAGGCGGCGATGGTGGCGCTGCAGTTCCGCTACCGTGCCAGCGAGATGAACCCGCCATGAGCGGAGCGGTGCGGCCGGGGCCGCGTCGCCTGCTGGTGCCCGGCCTGATGACGGCCGGGATGCTGGCGGTGCTGATCGGGCTCGGCGTGTGGCAATTGCAGCGCCTGGCATGGAAGCGTGATCTGCTGGCCCGGCTGGATGCCGCCGAGGCGGCCGCGCCGGTGCCCCTGCCGGCGACGCCCGGCCCGTTGCAGAAGGTGCGGGCCGAGGGGGACTGGCTGGACGGGCCGGTCGCCTGGTACGGCAGTGCGGT
Organism: Rhodovastum atsumiense; assembly: GCF_937425535.1. NCBI lineage: Bacteria > Pseudomonadati > Pseudomonadota > Alphaproteobacteria > Acetobacterales > Acetobacteraceae > Rhodovastum > Rhodovastum atsumiense. Next base: position 2,099,733 of record NZ_OW485601.1, on the reverse strand, counting down.
GCATGTCCTTTCCGGTGGTCCGGTACTCGGCTCCGATCTCATCGCTCCGCTGCGCCTGCCGGACGGCGCGGTGCTGCTGGTGGATCGCGGCTGGATGCCGGCGGGACAGGAGCCGGGCCTGTCCCCCGGCCGGGCGACGGTCACGGGCTGGCTGAGGCCGGCGGAACGGCCCGGCCTGTTCTCGGCGCGGGACGATCCTGCCGCGGGGCGTTTCTATACCCTGGATCCCCAGGCGATGGCGCGGACTCTGGGGGTTGCGCCGGTCCTGCCCTTCGTGCTCATCGAACTGGCAGACGCGGGGCCGGCGGCGGGGACTCCGATCCGGCCCGCGCACCTGCCGCGCCCGCCCAACGACCATCTCGGCTATGCGCTGACCTGGTTCGGCCTGGCCGTGGCGCTGCTCGTGGTGTTCGCGGCGTATGCGCTGCGACGACGGACGGGAGAGGAATGACGTGACCACGCCCTGGACCGAGGATCTCGCACCACCGCCGGAAACCTTGCCGACCCTCGCGGCGGTCGAGCCGGCGCCGGCCTATGAGCGGCTGGTGGCGCGCTTCGCCCGCATCGCCACCGTGCACGAGGCCGCCGGCATGCTGAACTGGGACGCCGCAACGATGATGCCGTCCGGCGGCGGCGCTGCCCGTGGCGACCAGTTGGCGGTGCTGGCGGGGCTGGCGCACGGCCTGCTGGTGGCGCCGGAGGTGGCCGAGGACCTGGCGCTGGCCGAGGCGGCGGGGGCGGACTCCGATCCGTGGCAGGCGGCCAATCTGCGGCTGATGCGCCATGCCCATACCAGGGCGACGGCGCTGCCGGCGGATCTGGTGGAAGCGCAGGCGCGGGCCAACTCGGCCTGCGAGAAGGTCTGGCGGGAGGCGCGGCGCACCAGCCATTTCGCCCTGGTGGCTCCCGCGCTCACCCAGGTGCTGGCGCTGGTGCGCGAGCAGGCGGCGGCGCTGTCGGGGGCGCTGGGCCTCTCGCCCTATGATGCGCTGATGGATGGGTTCCAGCCGGGCATCGGCGCGGCCGACGTGGCGCCGGTGTTCGCCGCCTACGAGGCATTCCTGCGTGACGCATTGCCGCGGGCCGAGGCGTTGCAGGCCGCGCGGCCGGCGCCGCTGCGCCTGCCCGGCCCGTTCCCTGCCGCGGAGCAGGAAGCGCTGTGCCGGCGGTTGCTGCTGCGGGTCGGGCTCGACGCGGACCATGCCCGACTGGACCGCTCCACCCATCCGTTCTGCGGCGGCATCCCGACCGATGTGCGCATCACCACCCGCTATGACGAAGCGGAGGTGGCGCAGGCGGTGATGGGCGTGCTGCACGAGGGCGGCCACGGGCTGTACGAGCGGGGCCTGCCGGCGGAATGGGCACGCCAGCCGGTGGGGCAGGCGGCCGGCATGGGCATGCACGAGAGCCAGAGCCTGATCATGGAAATGCAGGCCTGCCGTTCCGATCCGTTCCTCTCCTGGCTGGGGACGGAGCTGCACGCCAGCTTCGGCGGCGATCCGGAACCGTATCGCGGCGACAACCTCGCCCGGCTGTGGCGCCGGGTGAAGCGCGGCTTCATCCGGGTGGATGCCGACGAGATGACCTATCCGGCGCATGTGATCCTGCGCTTCCGGCTGGAACAGGCCCTGGTGGCGGGCGATCTGGCGGTGGCTGACCTGCCCGGCGCCTGGGCCGAGGGCATGCAGGCGCTGCTGGGGATCACGCCCCCGGACGATGCGCAGGGGTGCCTGCAAGACATCCATTGGTATGACGGCGCCTTCGGCTATTTCCCGAGCTACACGCTGGGCGCGATGGCGGCGGCGCAGTTGATGGCGGCGGCGCGGCGCGAGGTGGCGGGGCTGGATGCGGCGCTGGGACGCGGCGACGTCGCCCCCCTGCAGGGCTGGCTGCGGTCGCGCGTGCATGCGATGGGCAGCCGGATGGGGTTCAACGACCTGCTGCGCCATGCCACCGGCAAGCCGCTCGACCCGCAGGATTTCGAGGCGCACCTGACGGCCCGTTACCTGCGGGGATAAGCGGCCCCCGGTCGGTCCCGCCTATTCCGGGGCGGGCGAGGCGAGCGGCTTGTCCTTCTCGACCACATAGGTGACGGCGACGCGGGTCCTGGCCGGGCCGTTGCGCACGCTGTGCGGCACCCCCGGCGGGATCTGGAAGGCTTCGGACGCCTTGACGGTGCGGTCGGGCTGGCCCTGCACGAACAGCCTGGTTTCGCCCTCGATGACGATGCCGCTCTCGACGCCGGGATGGGTATGGCGTGCCACGGTGGCGCCACCCTCGATTTCGACCAGGACCTCGATGGTGGCGTATGTGTCGCCGGGGAAATCGGTCCGGCTGAGGATGGTGCGTTTGACCCCTCCGGTCGGCTGGGCCGCCACCCCAGTGGCGGTCAGGCCGGTGGCGGCGCAGATGGCGCAGGCCACGAAGCGTCGTCTCGCGAGCATGCCACTCCTTTCTGGTATTGCGGCCTGGACGCTAGCAGGCAACCGTTCCTGTTTGGTGACAAATGCCCGGCATGAGCCCGGCCGACCCGGCCCCGTCCCAGCAATGCATTGATCCCGGCGGCGTCCCGGTCCAGATAGGCCGTTCGATCAGACGCGGATCCGGCATCATGCGCTACGTCTCCACCCGCGGGCAGGCGCCCGTGCGCGATTTCTCCGGCGTGCTCCTCGCGGGGCTGGCCGAGGATGGCGGCCTCTATGTGCCGGAGACCTGGCCGTCGCTGTCGCACACCGACTGGCGGGCGCTGCGCGGCCTGCCCTATCCGGAACTGGCCGCGCGGGTGATCCAGCCTTTCGTCGGCACCTCCATTCCCTTCGCCACGCTGCAGCGCCTCTGCCGGGAGTCCTATGCCGGGTTCGGCCATCCCGCGACCGTGCCGCTGGTGCAGCTCGACCACGACCTGTTCGCCTGCGAGCTGTTCCACGGGCCCACGCTGGCGTTCAAGGACATGGCGATGCAGTTGCTCGGGCGGCTGTTCGACCATGTGCTGACGGCGCAGGACCGGCGCGTGACCATCGTCGGCGCGACGTCTGGCGACACCGGCTCGGCGGCGATCGAGGCCTGCGCCAATCGCGACCGGGTGGACATCGTCATCCTGCACCCGCAAGGCCGGACCAGCGAGGTGCAGCGGCGGCAGATGACCACGGTGCTGGCGCCCAATGTCGCCAATGTCGCGGTGGACGGCACCTTCGACGACTGCCAGGACCTGGTGAAGGCGATGTTCGCCGACGCCCCGTTCCGGGCGGAGCTGCATCTCTCGGCGGTGAACTCGATCAACTGGGCGCGGGTGGCGGCGCAGATTCCCTACTACGTGGCGGCGGCGCTGGCGCTCGGCGCCCCGGACCGGGACGTGGCGTTCAGCGTGCCCACCGGCAATTTCGGCAATGTGCTGGCGGCCTGGGCGGCGCGGCGCATGGGCCTGCCGATCGCGCGGCTGGTGGTCGGTTCCAACCGCAATGACATCCTGACGCGATTCCTCGCCAGCAACGACATGTCGGTGCGCGGGGTGGAGCCGTCGCTGTCGCCGAGCATGGACATCCAGGTCAGCTCCAATTTCGAGCGGCTGCTGTTCGAGCTGCTCGATCGCGACCCTGCCGCCACCGCCGCCGCCATGGCCGAGTTCCGGGCGCGCGGGCAGATGCCGGTGCCGGTGCCGGCCTGGCAGCGCGCGGCGAAGCTGTTCCACGGCTTCGCGCTGGATGACGAGGGGACGCTGGCGGAAATCCGCCGCCTGCATGCCGCCACCGGCTACCTGGCCGACCCGCATTCGGCGATCGGGATCGCGGCGGCGCGGGCCTTGCCGTGCCCGGGCGTGCCCATCGTGGCGATGGCGACCGCGCACCCGGCCAAGTTCCCGGATGCGATGGAGCGCGCGACCGGCTGCCGTCCCCCCCTGCCGTCGCGCCTGGCCGACCTATATGAGAGGGTGGAACGCTATCATCGCGCGCCCAACGACCTCGCTGCCATCGAGGCCCTGGTCCGTGCCACTGCCCTGAGGAATGCCGCATGAGCGAGACGCTTGCCGAGCAAGGGGGCGCCGTCCGCGTCACCCGCCTGCCATCCGGACTGACCGTGGTCACCGAGCGGATGGAGCGGGTGGAGACGGTGTCGTTCGGCGCCTATGTCGCCTCCGGCACGCGTCATGAGCTCGCCGAGGAAAACGGGGTGTCCCATTTCCTCGAGCACATGGCCTTCAAGGGCACCGAGCGGCGCAGCGCCGCCCAGATCGCCGAGGAGATCGAGGCGGTGGGCGGTCACATGAACGCCTATACCGCGCGCGAGCAGACCGCCTTCTACGTCAAGGCGCTGAAGGAAGATCTCGGTCTCTGCACCGACATCATCGGCGACATCCTGAGCCACTCCACCTTCGATCCCGCCGAGGTAGAGCGGGAGCGGGGGGTGATCCTGCAGGAGATCGGCCAGGCCAACGACACGCCGGACGACATCATCTTCGACCATTTCCAGGAAGCCGCCTATCCGGGCCAGCCGATGGGCCGGCCGGTGCTCGGCACCGAGGAGCTCCTGCGCGGCATGAGCCGGCAGACGCTGATCGACTACATGCGCAACCATTACACCACGGCAAACACCGTGGTGGCCGCCGCCGGCAACCTGCGGCACGAGACGGTGCTGGAACTGGTCGAGCGCCACTTCGCCGACCTGCCGCGCACGTCCGCGCCGCCCGCTTTGCCGGGGCTCTATGGTGGCGGTGAGTTCCGCGAGGCGCGGGACCTCGACCAGGTGCACATCGTGCTGGGCTTCCCGGCGGTGTCGTACGGCGATCCGGACTTCTACACGGTCATGCTGCTGTCCACCCTGCTGGGTGGCGGGATGTCCTCGCGCCTGTTCCAGGAAGTGCGGGAGCGTCGGGGACTGGTCTATTCCATCTATTCCTTCACCGCGCCGTACGTGGATGGCGGCCTGTTCGGCATCTACGCCGGCACCGGCGAGAGCGAGGCAGCCGAACTGGTACCGGTGATGCTGGACGAGCTGCAGAAGGTACAGACCGCGGTGACCGAAGCCGAGCTGGCGCGGGCGCGGGCGCAGGTGAAGGCGTCGCTGCTGATGTCGCTGGAGAGCACCGGCAGCCGCTGTGAGCAGCTCGCGCGGCATCTGCAGGTGTTCGGGCGGGTGCTGCCCACCGCCGAGACGGTGGCGCGCATCGAGGCGGTGACCATGGATGACGTGGTGAAGTCGGCGGTGCGGCTGTTCCGTGGCGCGCCGACGCTCGCCGCCATGGGGCCGGCCGGCCACGTGCCCGGGCTGCCGGCCATCGCGGAGCGGCTGGCGGCATGAAGGCCAGGGCTCTGCCCTGGACCCGGCAGGGGGCAGGGGCCCCCTGCACCCCAATCGCGCTGCGCGGCAAAACGGGTTCCAAGGGCGAAGCCCTTGGTGGAGGTCCAGGAGGCGAAGCCTCCTGGTGGGGCGCGGGGCAACGCCCCGCCCATGGTGCAAGGTCCCGGTGAAGCCGTTCACGATGCCGCCGCCGCCGCAGTCCCTGGACGTGCTGCGCAAGCTCGTCCGCCGGGCGCGGATGGATATCTGGCTGGTGCTGCACCCGCAGACGCTGCTGCGGTCCGCCGGGGTGCGGTTCGGCCTGATCTATGCGGGTCTGTTCACGATCAGCGCGCTCGCCTTGTCGGCCTTCCTGTGGTGGTCGACCGCCGGGCTGCTCGACCGTCAGACCGAATCGGCGATCAATGCCGATGCGCAAGGGCTGGTCGAGCGTGCACAGGACGGCCCGCTGCCGCTGATCGAGACCATCCAGGACCGGCTTGCCGCCAATATCGACGATGACGCGATCTACCTGCTGGCCGATCCGGTGCACCGGCCGGTGGCCGGCAACCTGGAGCAATGGCCGCGCGCGATCACCGACGACGTCGAATGGAGCGAGATCCCGATCGACCGCGCCGGCATCCGCGGCCTCGCCCGCATCCGCCAGATTCCCTTGCCGCAGGGCTATCACCTGCTGGTCGGGCGCGACGTGCGGGCGCGGGCGCAGTTGCGGCGCATCCTGGCCGATGCCCTGGTCTGGGCGCCGCCGATCGTGGTGGCGCTGGGCACGGCGGGGGCGCTGCTGGTGCGGGGATTGTTCCGCATCACCATCGCCGACGTGGCCGCCACCGCCGCCGCGTTCAGCCGCGGCGACATGACGCGGCGGGTGCGGGTGACCGGGCTGGGTGACGAGTTCGACCGGCTGGCCGAAGAGATCAACGACATGCTCGACCGCATCGCCCAGTTGATGGACGGGGTGCGGCAGGTCTCCAACGCCATCGCGCATGACCTGCGGACGCCGATCACCCGGGCCCGCGCCCGGCTGGAGGACGCGGCCAACCACGCCCGCGACGAGGCCGACCTGCGGGCGGCGATCGAGCGGGCGCAATCGGACCTCGACGGCATCGTCGCGGTGTTCCAGGCGCTGCTGCGTATCGCCGAGATCGAGGCGGGGGCGCGCCGCTCGGCCTTCGCGCGGGTGGATCTGGGGCCGCTGCTGTTCGACCTGGCGGAGCTGTACACCGCCGCCGCCGAGGAGCGGGAGCAGGCGCTGGATGCCGATATCCCACCCATCCTGCCGGCCTTCGGCGACCGCGACATGCTGCAGCAGGCGGTCGCCAACCTGCTGGACAACGCCCTGAAATTCTCCCCGCCCGGCAGCACGATCCGGCTGGCCGGGCGCAGTGCCGGGCGGATGGTGGAAATCGTCGTGGCCGACCAGGGGCCGGGCATCCCCGCCCAGGACCGCTCCCGCGCCACCGAGCGCTTCTACCGTGGCGAGACGGCCCGCAGCACGCCCGGGTCCGGGCTCGGGCTGTCGCTGGTGCAGGCGGTGGCGACGCTGCATGGCGGCGGCCTGCGGCTGGAGGACAACAAGCCCGGCCTGCGCGCGGTCATCACCCTGCCGGCCCTGACGGTCGCGCACACGCGGCCGGTCCGTTCCTGAACGGTCCGTCACCCACGGACCACGCGCCTGTCAGGGGCAGGCGCTTACGATGAAGGTGATGATTGGTCATTCCACCCTGCTCTGTCGTCGCCTGACCGCCGGGGTCTTCCTCGTGGGGTTGGCGGTGACCACCCAGGCCGAGTCGGTGGCGCATGACGTGGAGCCGACCCGGGTCACCACCGACAGCGCCGCGTATTGCGACGAACTGGCCACCCAGTTGGCAAGCGAGGACCGGGAGGGAAAGGACATGCCGGGGGAGGCGCGCGTGCTGGCCACGGAAGGCCAGCGCATGTGCCGGGATGGGCTGGTGCGGCCGGGAATCTACCGGCTGCGGCGGGCCCTGCAGATCCTGCACGGGGATCCCTGAGCGCCCGCCGGGAGGCGCGCCAGGTGTGATCGAGCGCGGGTGATCGAGCGATCGTCAGTGCATAATCCCGCCGATGCGTTGCATGCAGTCGGCGTGGCCCCGCATGAGCGATCCGTCCGGGGCACCCTGGCTTTAATATATCCGCTGACAGCGATCACCCCTGACCCGGTCCGGCAGAGTGCGGGCCGGGCCGACGAGCAGGAACCGGACGCCCCCATGAGCCCGCCCCGGCAGGCCCTCGACGCCATCGGACACTTGCCAGACCCCGAGATCGACATCGCCGACGCGGCGCTGCAGTTCGCCCGTGTCGACGCCCCGGAGGCCGACTGGCAGGAAGCACGCGCACATCTGTCGGAACTGGCCCGCGATGCGGTGGCGGTGGCCCACGGGATCGCGGAGGACGACCTGGTGTCGCGCGCCAACGCCCTGGCCGCGTTGATCACCGGCCGGCATCGTTACCAGGGCGATGCCAACGACTACGACAATCTCGACAATGCCAACCTGATCCGGGTGATCGCCCGGCGCCGCGGCCTGCCGGTGGCGCTGGGCATCCTGTGGCTGCATGCGGCGCGGGCGGCGGGATGGGGCGTGCACGGCGTCGATTTCCCCGGGCATTTCCTGGTGGCGCTGGAAGGGAGCCGCGAGCAGGTGGTGCTGGACGTCTTCGCCGGCGGCGCGGCCATGGACGGGCGCGAATTGCGGGCGCTGCTCAAGCGGGTCGAGGGCCCGCAGGCCGAGCTGCGGCCCGGCGTGCTGGCGCCGATGTCGCAGCGCGCGGTGCTGCTGCGGCTGCAGAACAACATCAAGATCCGCCGCCTGCATCTCGGCGATGTCGCCGGCGCCCTGGCCTGCACCGAGGACATGCTGCGCATCGCCCCGGACACGGCGTCGCTGTGGCGGGAGGCCGGGCTGATGAACGAGCAGCTCGACCGGGTGGCGGCGGCGCTGCGCTGCTTCGAGACCTTCCTGGGCCTTGTGCCGGAGGGGGAGGCGGCGGTTCGCACCCGGGCCGCGGTGGAGGCGTTGCGCTCGCGGTTGAACTGAACGGTGCCACGCGGCAGCGAGGCCGCCTTGCCGGCCGCCCGGCCCGGCGATAGACCGTGAGTCCAGACGAGCCCGGTGGAGACCAGGATGGCGCGGACGCTGACTGTCGCGGTCCAGATGGACCCGATCGAGACCATCAATATCGATGGCGACTCCACCTTCGCGCTGATGCTGGCGGCGCAGCAGCGTGGCCATACGCTGTGGCACTACGAGGTGAAGGACCTGACCCTGCGCGAAGGCATGCTGAAGCATGGCATCGCCCGCGAGGAGCGCCTGTTCGCCCGTGCCCGCCCGGTGACCGTCCAGCGCGTGCGCAACGACCATTACCGGTTCGGCCAGCCCTCGCTGGTGGACCTGGGCAAGATGGACGTGGTGCTGATGCGCCAGGACCCGCCCTTCGACATGGCCTATATCACCGCCACCCACCTGCTCGAGCACATCCATCGCGACGACGGATCGGGCACGCTGGTGGTCAACAACCCGGTTTCGGTGCGCAACTCGCCGGAGAAATTGCTGGTCACGCATTTCGCCGACCTGATGCCGCCCACCATGATCACCTGGGACCCGGAGGCGATCCGCGGCTTCCGCGCCACCCACAAGGACATCGTGGTCAAGCCGCTGTTCGGCAATGGCGGCTCGGGGGTGTTCCTGATCCGCCACGACGACCCCAACCTGAACGCCCTGGTCGAAATGCACTTCGCCCGCTCGCGCGAGCCGCTGATGATCCAGCGCTACGAGCCGGCGGTGCGCCAGGGCGACAAGCGCATCATCCTGGTCGACGGCGAGCCGGTCGGCGCGATCAACCGCGTCCCGGCCGCCGGTGAGGCCCGCAGCAACATGCATGTCGGCGGCCGGCCGGAGCCCTGCGAGCTGACCGCGCGCGACCGCGAGATCTGTGCCCGCATCGGGTCGACGCTGAAGCAGCTCGGTCTGGTCTTCGTCGGCATCGACGTGATCGGCGAATGGCTGACCGAGATCAACGTCACCTCGCCGACCGGCATCCAGGAAATCCAGCGCTTCGACGGCATCGACATCGCCGGCCGGATCTGGGATGCGATCGAGGCCAGGCTGGCACCCGTGGCTTGATCCCGTTGCAACCCCGCCGCATATCCGCCCCATGACCACCGATCCCTTCGTCGTCCCCGAGGACGCTTCCGCTGCCGACGCCATCGCCGCGATCGGCGAGGACCTGGCGCTGTTCGACGATTGGGAGGACCGCTACCGCTACATCATCGAGCTCGGCCGCAAGCTGCCACCGTTCCCGGAAGCCTGGACCGACGATGCGCACCGCGTGCCGGGCTGCCAGAGCCGGGTATGGATGGAAGCGGCGCTGCGTGACGGGCGGATGTACTTTGCCGGCCTGTCCGACGCGGCAATCGTTTCCGGCCTGGTTGCCCTGTTGCTGCGCGTCTATTCCGGTCGCACCCCCGCCGAGATCGCGGCGACCGATCCGGTGTTCCTCAAGGATCTGGGCCTGCTGGAGGCGCTGTCCACCAATCGCGGCAACGGCATCGCCGCGATGGCGCGCAAGGTGCGGGAAGTGGCGGCCCTGCATCACGCGCCGGCCTGAACGAAGCGGCTGCCAGGGAAGCCCAAACAAAGGCTTGCCTGGACTTCTTCGAATGGCATGATAATCACCATGCCGATCGGATTTCGTTTTGCCGCGCTCCGGGCCTGTGCCTGGCCGAAGCTTCTGGCCGCGCTGTTGCCGCTGGTGCTGACCGCAGCGGGGGCGCCACCTTCCATCGGCACGGAAACCGGCCAGCCATTGCCGCGGTTCGCCGCGCTCCGCTCCGACGAGGTCAATCTTCGTCGCGGTCCCGGAACGCGCTATCCGATCGACTGGGTGTTCCATCGCGCCGGGCTGCCGGTGCAGATCCAACGGGAATTCGATGCCTGGCGCCTGATCCGCACGTCGGACGGAACGCAGGGCTGGGTGCATGTCGCGCTGCTGACGCCCCGTCGCTCGGTGCTGGTGACCGGGGCGCCGCGGGTGCTGCGCAAGGCGCCGGCGGATGACGCGCCGGCGGTGGCGCGGCTCAAGCCGGGGGTAATCGGCCGGCTGCTGACCTGCCCGGCGGACACGCCGTGGTGTCGGGTGGCCGTCCGCTCCTATCGTGGCTGGCTCAGGCAAAACGAGGTCTGGGGGGTTTCCCCGGGCGAGACGGTAACCGGGTGACATGACGGAAACTCCGACCGGCCGGCGCTTCGTCCTTGGCGGCTTGCTGGCGACGCTCGGCCTGGCGCCGATCGGCGCCGAGGCGGCCCGGCGCCAGACGTCCCAGGCCCAGCCGAAATCCGGCACGAAACCGGTCCCGAAGACGAAGTCGTCGGCGAAAGCGCAACCGAAGGCCCCCGCCGCGAAGCCGCGGCCGGCGCGCGGGAGGCAGGCCGTCGGGTCGAAGCCGGCCGCGCCCCGGCCGGCGCCGGCCCCGCTGCCCTTGCTGGTCATCGATCCCGGCCATGGCGGCCATGATCCTGGCGCGATCGGCCCATCCGGCACGACGGAGAAGTCGGTCACGCTGGCCACGGCCCTGGAGCTGAAACAGCAGCTCGAGGCCACACGGCGCTATCAGGTGCGGCTGACCCGCAGCGACGACCGGTTCGTCAGCCTCGCCGACCGCGTGAGCTTCGCGCGGGAGAATGGGGCGACGCTGTTCATCTCGATCCATGCCGATTCTTCGTCCGACCACCGCGCCCGTGGGGCGAGCGTGTACATCCGCTCCGCCGCCACGCCGGCGAAGCTGAAGCGGGTGCCGCCGCGCTCGCGCGCCATTGCCCGCGCGCTGGTGGGGGAACCGCCCTCGCCCCGCTCGGCGTGGCTGCGCACCGCGCTGCTGGACAGCCTGGGCGAGGAAGTCGAACTGACCAACGATCCCGCCCGCGAGGCGCATTTCCACGTGCTGGGGGCAAGCGGCATCGCCAGCGTGCTGCTGGAGATGGGGTTCATCTCCAACCGCCAGGACGAGGCGGCGCTGAAGCGCCCGGCGCATCGGCGTCTGGTCGCCCGGGCGATCCGCGACGCGGTGGGAGATTATTTCACCCAGCTCCGCCAGCCGTCGCACCGCACCTGATCCTGACATCCTGCCCCGGTCCCGGCCGATGTCCGCGCGGCTGAGCACGGCCCTGTTCCTGACGGCGATGTTCGCCGCGGCCGGCGTGTCCATGGCCTTCCTGCCGTTGTGGCTGGTGGCCTGCGGGTTGACCCCGGCGGCGGTGGCGCAGGTGCTCGGTCTTGCCGCGATCCTGCGGCTGGCGGCGACACCGGCCTGGGGATGGCTCGCCGACCGCGTCGGCAGCCTGCGGCTGGTGCTGGTCCTGGCCGCCGCGGGCAGCACCGCCGCCACGCTCGGCTGGCTGCCGGCGCGGGGATTCGAGGCTGTGCTGGCGGTGACGCTGCTGCAGGGCTTCGCGGCGGCGGCGCTGCTGCCGCTGATGGACACGCTGTGCATGGCCCTGGCGCGGGAAGGGCGGGTCGAGTACGGGCGGATCCGCTCGGCCGGCTCGGCGGCGTTCATGGCGGCGACCGCCCTGGCCGGCCCGGTGGTGGCGGCGGCCGGTCCGGTGGCGGCGCCGATGCTGATGGCAGTCTGCTACGCCCTGGCCACGGCGATCGGGCCATTCCTGCCGGGCACGCGTGCCGTGCCAAAGGTGCCCGGCCCGGCGGGCGGCGTCCGCCTGCTGCGCCATCGCCCCTTCCTGCTGACCATCGCCGCGAGCGCGCTGATCCAGGGCTCGCACGCCGCCTATTACGCGCTCTCGACCCTGCACTGGCGCGCCCAGGGCCTGTCCGACACGGCGATCGGCCTGCTCTGGGCCGAGGGCGTGGTGGTGGAAACCGCCCTGTTCTTCTGGAGCCGCCGCCTGACCGGCCGGATCGGTCCGGCCGGCCTGACCGCGCTGGCCGGTGGGGCGGCGCTGCTGCGCTGGACCGTCACCGGCCTGACCACCGAGCTGGCGGCGCTGGTGGCGGTGCAGGCGCTGCACGCGGCGACCTATGGGCTGCAACATCTCTCGGCGATGCGCATGCTGGGGGAGACGGTGCCGCCGGACCGCGCCGCCACGGCGCAGACGCTGCATGCGGCCCTGGGTAACGTGGCGCCGATCGGGCTGCTGATGTGGGTCTGCGGGATCCTGTACGACGAGTCGGGCCGCGTGTTCCTGGCCATGGCGGTGCTGGGCGGTGCGGGCCTGCTGCTCGCCCCCCTGCTGCGGTCAGGACAGGGCGATGAGGTGCTCCAGCAGCCGTCGCGCATGCGCCGGTAGGGCGTCGCGTCGTCGCGCCAGCAGCAACAGCCGCCGCTCCGCCCACGCATCCGTCAGCCGCACCAGGTGCAGGGCGCCGTCGCGCCCGCCGCGCCGGGCCGCCGCTTCAGGCACCACGGCGATGCCGGCCCCGCCCGCCACCATGCGGCAGGCCACGTCCAGCCCGCGCACCCGCGCCCGCAGCCGCATCCGTCCCCCCGACCGGGTGGCGTGCCCGGCCAGGTGAAGCTGCAAGGCGTTGTCCTCGGCGAGGCCGATGAAGTCGTGCGCCAGCGCCTCGGCGAAGGGGATCCGGTCGCGCTGCGACAGCGCATGCCCGGGGGGAACCGCCAGCACCAGCCGGTCGCCACGGAAGGGGAAGCACTCCAGCCCGGTGACATCGGCATGGTCGGCGGCCACCCCCAGCTCGGCCAGTCCCTCGGCCACGGCGCGGGCCACCGCGGGGCTGGGCCGTTCGTCGAGGTCGATGTCCACATGCGGATGCGCGGCCAGGAAGCTGGCCAGGGCCTCGGGCAGGAATTCCGCCATCGCCGCCGTGTTCGCCAGCAGGCGCACATGGCCCTTCACGCCATGGGCATAGTCGCCGAGGTCCCCGCGCATGCGCTCGATCTGCCCGATGACCAGCCGGGCGTGGTGCAGCAGCGCCCGCCCGGCCGGGGTCGGGCGGACGCCACGGCGGCCCCGTTCCAGCAGGGCAACGCCGACCTGCGCCTCCATGCCGCGCACCCGCGCGCTGGCCGAGGCGAGGGCGAGACCGGCACGGACGCTGCCGGCGGTGATGCTGCCGGCATCGGCCACGTACAGGAACAGGCGCAGGTCGGTCAGGTCGAAATGCATCGTCAAGGTCCGTGGAAGCAGCCTTCGTCCTGACCGAAGCCAGGCTCAGTGACTCCCGCATTGTGCCGATCGATCACGCGGTGGAAAAGCCGTTCCATGTCGGATCTTCTGCTACAGGCGACCTTCGTCGCTGCCACCTTTCTGCTGGCTGGTGTGGTCAAGGGCATGATCGGCCTGGGTTTGCCCACGATTTCGATGGGGCTGCTCGGGCTGGTCATGGCCCCGTCCCAGGCCGCCGCCCTGCTGCTGGTGCCTTCGTTGGTGACGAATGTCTGGCAATTGCTGGCCGGCTCGGGCTGCGGTGCGTTGCTGCGCCGGTTGTGGGGCATGATGCTCGGCATCTGCCTGGGCACCGCGGCCGGATCGGGCATCATCGCCGGTGGCGACACAAGGCTCGCCACCGCGGGGCTGGGCGGGGCGCTGATTCTTTACGCCCTGGTCGGACTGGCGCGGGCGCGGCTGCGGGTGCCCGCCTGGGCGGAACGCCGGGCCGGGCCGGTGGTGGGGGCGGTGACCGGCCTGATCACCGGCGCCACCGGCGTGTTCGTCATCCCCGCCGTGCCTTTCCTCGGCGCGCTGGGGCTGGAGCGGGACGAACTGGTGCAGGCGCTCGGGCTGTCCTTCACCGTGTCCACGCTGGCGCTGGCGGCGGGGCTGGCCTGGCACGGCGCGGTGCCGGCGGCATCGCTGGGCCTCTCGCTGCTGGCGCTCGCGCCGGCGCTGCTCGGCATGGCGGCCGGGGGATGGTTGCGCGCGCGGGTGAGCCTCGGGGCTTTCCGGCGGTGTTTCTTCCTCGGGCTGCTCGGCCTGGGGGGCGAGATCGCGTGGCGGGCGCTGGCCTGATGGCCGCCGTCAGCCGCCGTGGTTCCAGGCGGCCCGCAGCGTCGCACCGATTATGGCGATCGTCATGTCCGAGGCGCGGATCATCCGGCCCATGGTCAGGAAGCCATGCATCTGGTCGGACAGGTGCACGCGGGTGACCTGTCCGCCTTCGCGTTCCAGCCGGTCGGCATAGGCCAGGCCCTCGTCGCAGAGCGGATCATGCGTGCAGGTCAGCACGAAGGCCGGCGGCAGGTCGGACAGGTCGGGCGCCCGCAGCGGCGAGGCCCGCCAGTCGATCGCATCGGCGGGGTTGGCCAGGTAATGCGCGACGAACCAGTGCACCGAGCGCGTCACCAGCGGGAAGCCGTCGGTCACGCGCGAATAGGAGGGGTGGCGCGCGGTCAGGTCGGTCGCCGGATAAATCAGCACCTGGTAGCCGATCGGTGGCACCGCACCGTCGCGGGCCATGATCGCCATCACCGCGGCGAGGTTGCCGCCGGCGCTGTCGCCGCCGACGGCGAGCCGGGCCGGATCGATGCCCAGGTCCTCGGCCTCGGCGACGACGAAGCGCAGCGCCGCGGCACAGTCCTCCACGGCGGCGGGGAATTTGTGCTCGGGCGCCAGCCGGTAATCGACCGAGATCACGGCGGCCCGGGCGGCATTGGCGAGCCCGCGGCAGACCACGTCGTGGGTGTCGATGTCGCCGATCACCCAGCCGCCACCATGCAGGTAGACCAGGGCGGGGAGGGCAGCGGCAGGATCGGTGCCGGCGCCACGATAGAGGCGCAGTGGGACCGGGCCGGCGAGGTCACGCACCAGCGCCACCTCGGGCGGATCGGGCTGCAGCACCGCCCGGCCGTTGCGATACAGCGCGCGGGCATCGGTCGCGGCCAGGGTCTCGACCGGCGGCAGGCCGGACGCGCGGATGAGATCCAGGACGCCCTGCACGTCCGGATGAAGGGTCCAGGTCATGGCGGTGGTGCTCCTTGGAGGGAAGCCATCACGACAGGAACCGCGCCAGGTCTCAGTGGCGGATGACGGCGGCGGCCAGCAGGAAACCCAGCGCCGCGAGATTGAGCCCGGCGCCGGCGGCGTGGGAATATTCCCATTGGGCTCGCAACGCTTCCCAGCCTTCGGGCAACATGGTCCATTGCGCCGTCGCGGCGTTGGCGGGGTAGGTCCAGCCCCAGAACACCACCTGCGTGCCGGCGGCGCAGAGGAAGGCGATCAGCACCAGCGACCCGCCGATCCTGCCGCGCAGTCGCCAGGCAAGCACGCCGCAGAGCAGGATCTGCAGGATCACCACGATGCCCAGCAGCGCCCAGCCGTGATAGATCTGCTGCACCAGCAGATAGGCCTCACGCGACAGCCCGATCTTGTTGGGCAGTTCCAGCGCGTGCGCGAGCGCCGGGCCGAGCGCGAGCGCGGTGAGGGCGATGGTGATGGCGTGCTGGCGACTCATCATTTCCGTTCCCGGGCGGCCTTGAAGCCGGCGACGAAGCGGGCGAGCGTGTCCGAGGTTCCGCCACGCGGCAGCATCGCCTCGATCAACTGGAAGCGCCCGCGCGTCGTGTGGGCGCGGGCGAGTGCCTCGGCCAGTTCACGGCGGGTGCGCACGCGCACGCCATCGCCGCCCAGCGGCCCGGCCAGTTCGGCGAAGCGCCAGTCATCGAGGTCGTTGAAGCGACTCTCGGGCTGGAACACCCGCAGCATTTCCCAGCTTGTGTTGTTGAACACGATCACGATCGGGTCCCAGCCATAGCGGCGGCAATTGCCGAGCTCGAAGCCGGTCATCTGGAAGGCGCCGTCGCCCACCAGGATCAGCGGCCGCGCCCCGGTGGCGACCGCGGCGCCAAGGCCGGCGGGCACGCCGAATCCCATCCCGGCATAGTAGCCCGGTGCCACCAGCGGCGCGTTGGCGATCTCCATGCCGGTGAACAGGCAGTCGCCCATGTCGGCGGCCATCGGCATCGGGCCGTGGCGGGTGAACAGGTCGTTCACCGCGGCGGCGATGTCGGACGGCCGCAACGGCGCGTCGTCGGCAAGCAGCGTGCTCGGCCGGGCGGCCGGCGGGGCGGTCCCGGCGGCGCCGGGCGCGGGCAGGCGGGCGAGCAGCGCGTCGAGCAACTCGTCGAGCGGAATGGCGGCGTAGCTGTGATGGCCGACCCGCACCTCGCGGCTGAGCGCCAGCATGGTGCGGCGCATGTCGATGCGGCGTTCGGAGACGGCGAAATTGGTGTCCGACAGGATCACCCCAAGCAGCAGCAGCCCGTCGGAGTCCTCGACCAGCGCGGTGACGGCGGGATCGCCGGCGGCGCCGAGATAGGTGCCGCGCACGACGTCGGGATGCGCCGAGAGCAGGCCGCGCCCCATGAAGGTGGTGACCACCGGCAGGCCGAGCGCGCGCGCCAGCGCCGCCACCTTGTCTTCGACGCCGTAGCGGCGCGTCTCCACGTCCACCATCACCACCGGCCGCTGCGCCACGCGCAGCCGGGCGAGGATTTCCTCGGCGCATTCGCCGAGCGCATCGGGATCGGCGGGGCGGCGCGACAGCACCTCGACCGGGTCTACCTCGGCGCCGACCAGGTCGCGCGGCAATTCGATATAGACCGGCAACGAGTATTCACGGGCGCTGCGCAGCACCCGGGCGATCTCGGCGGGGGCGCGGACCGGATCGTCCAGGATCGCCTGGTCGCAGGTGATCTCGCGGAACACCCGCGCCTGCGTGTCCATGGCGCGCGACATGTGGTGGATCTGCCAGCCTGCCAGGCGCTCGCCCACGCCGGGCGCGCCGGAGATCACCACCACCGGCGAGCGTTCGGCATAGGCGCCGGCGATCGGATTCACCAGGTTGAACGCGCCCGCCCCCCAGGTGACGACGGCGGCCGAGATCGAGGCGCGGAAGCGGGCCGCGGCATCCGCCGCGAAGCCGACCGCGGGCTCGTGGCTGAGCGTGTGGAACGGCAGGATGCCGCTGTCCTCGATGGTCTTGAAGAAGGGCAGGACGAAGTCGCCGGGAATGCCGAAGATCTCGCCCGCGCCATGGGCGTGCAGGGCCTCGAGCAAGGCGTGTCCAAGCGTGGGCATGGCAGTCTCCGGCGGAAGGAATGGAGGGGTGATGGCCGCTCAGGCCGGCGGTGGCGGCTCATCGGAAACGATGTTGCGCAGCACGCCGAGCCCGGTCGCCTCGATTTCCACCACGTCGCCCGCTTTCAGCCAACGCGGCGGATCGAAGCCGGCCCCCGCGCCCGCGGGCGTGCCGGTCAGGATGATGTCGCCAGGGGCGAGCGCGGTGAAGGTGGAGATATAGGAGATGATCTTGTCCACCGGGCAGAGCATGCGATCGGTGCTGTCATCCTGGCGCACCTCGCCGTTGACGCGGGTGATGAGGTGGAACGGCCCGTCGCCCACGGCGGTCCGGGTGGTGATCCAGGGGCCGAGCGAACCGGAGCGGCAGAAATTCTTCCCCGCCGTCACGTCGCCCATCTCGCGGCGCGTCCAGTCGCGCAGGGAGCCGTCATTGGCGAGCATGTAGCCGGCGACATGGTCCAGCGCACGTTCGCGCGGAATGCGCCGGCCGGCGGTGCCGATCACCACCACGATCTCGGCCTCGTAGTCGAACTGGGTGGATTCGGGCGGGCGCAGCAGCGGTTCCTCGGGGCCGGAAAAGCTGTCCGGCACGCGCTGGAACAAATAGAGCGGCATGGTGTCGGGGCCGCTCATGCGGCCGGGATAGTTCCGGCCGATGCAGAAGCATTTTCCCGGCCGCTCCAACGGCTTGAGCAGGCGGAAGTGACGCACCTCGGGCTGCGCCGAGGCGAAGCCCAGCGCCTTTTCCAGCAGCCCTTCGGCCAACATCGTCTCCATGTCCGGGACGTCCAGGCGATTTGCCAGATCGATGATCCCGCCGGCGGTCAGGATGCCGAAGGAGCGATTGAGCCCGTCCTCGTAGGTCGCCAGCCGCATATCGTTGCTTCCCTCATTGGGTACCGTGGCCGAGATAGAGTTCCACGACCCGGGGGTCGGAAGCCAGTTCCGCGCTCGGTCCCTGTAACGTGACGCGACCGGTTTCCAGCACGTAGCCGTGCGCGGAGACCTGCAGCGCCGCCCGGGCGTTCTGTTCAACCAGCAGGATCGCCACCCCGGTACGGCGCAGCTCGGTGATGGTGTGGAAGATGTCGCGCACGATCAGCGGGGCGAGGCCGAGGCTCGGTTCGTCGAGCATCAGCAGGGCCGGGCGGGCCATCAGCGCGCGACCCATCGCCAGCATCTGCCGCTCCCCGCCCGAGAGCGTGCCGGCCTTCTGCCGCCGGCGTTCCTGCAGGCGGGGGAACAGCGCGTAGATTTCTTCCAGCGCCCGGTTCGCGCTCGCGCGGCCGGCGGCGCGGTGGCGGAAGGCGCCGAGGCGGAGATTGTCCTCCACGCTCATGGTCGCGAACAGCTCGCGCTTCTCCGGCACCAGCGACATGCCGGCCTGCACCCGTGACTCGATGTCGCGGCCGCGCAGCTCCTGGCCCTGGAAGCGGATGGTCCCGCGTGCCGGCAGCACCCCCATCACCGCATTGAGCAGGGTCGACTTGCCGGCACCGTTGGGGCCGATGACGCTGACGATGCTGCCGGCCTCGACCCTCAGCGAGACATCGGAGACCGCCGGGATGCCGCCATAGGAAACGGCGACGTCGGCGAGTTCGAGGATCGTGCTCACGCGACGCTGCCCAGATAGGCTTCGATCACCGCCGGATCGTTGCGCACGGCGGCGGGCGCGCCCTCGGCGAGCTTGACGCCGAAATCCATCACCACCAGCCGGTCGGTCAGGTTCATCACGAATTCCATGTCGTGCTCGACGAGCAGGATGGTCACGCCCTCGCCGCGCAGGCGCCGCAGCAGCGCGGCGAGTTCGGCCTTCTCGTTGTGGCGCAGCCCCGCCGCGGGCTCGTCGAGCAGCAGCAGCACCGGGTCCAGGCACAGCGCCCGGGCGATTTCCACCACGCGTTGCTGGCCGAGCGCGAGGCTGGTCGCCGGCCGGTCGGCCTGTTCGGCCAGTCCGACGCGGGCGAGCTGGCGTGCCGCCTCGGCATGGAGCTGCGCTTCCTCGGCGCGGTCGAGCCGCAGCAGGCCGCGCAGCGGGCCGGCCCGGCCGCGCAGATGCGCGCCGATCACCACGTTCTCGATCACCGACATGCTCGGCACCAGCTTCACGTGTTGGAAGGTCCGGGCGATGCCCAGCCGGGCGATGGCAGGGGCGCCGAGCCCGACCAGACGGTGGCCGAGGAAGCTGACGCTGCCCGCGGTCGGGCGATCGACGCCGGTGAGCAGGTTGAAGGTGGTGCTCTTGCCCGCGCCGTTCGGGCCGATCAGGCCGACGATCTCGCCGGCGGCAAGGCGGAAGGAGACGTCGTTGACGGCGACCAGTCCGCCGAAGGCGCGCCGCAACCCCTCGACCTCCAGCACCGGCGAGCCACGCGGCGGCATCTGCCGGTGCGGCAGGCTCGGCGCGTCGTACCTGATCCGGCGGCGCCGCGGCCGGTGGCGGGCCAGCAGCGGCCAGAGCCCGTCCGGCGCGGTCTGCAGCGCCAGCACCAGGATGGCGCCGAACACGATGGTCTCGAAATTGCCGTGCGCGCCCAGGATCCGGGGCAGCCAGTCCTGCAGCAGGTCGTTGACCACGGTGACCAGACCGGCGCCGAGGATGGCGCCCGGAATCTGCCCGGCCCCGCCCACCACTGCCATCAGCAGGTACTGGATGCCGGCATTGATGCCGAACGGGGTGGGGTTCACCGAACGTTGCATATGCGCATAGAGCCAGCCGGCGAAGGCGGCCAGCATGGCGGCGTAGACGAAGGCCAGGGTGCGCGATTGTGGCGTGCGCACCCCGAAGCTCGCGGCCGCCAGCGCGCCGCCGCGCAGGGCGCGGATGGCGCGGCCGGCGCGGCTGTCCAGCAGGTTGCCGGTGGCCAGCGCCGCCAGCACCACCCCCACCCAGATCACGCTGCAATAGGCGCGCCCGTCCACCAGCGCGACGCCGAACAGGCGCAGCGGCGGGATGCCGGAGATGCCGTCATTGCGGCCGAACAGGTCGAGATTGGCGAAGGTGTAGTAAAGCGCGACCCCCCAGGCGATGGTGCCGAGCGCCAAATAGTGGCCGGACAGGCGCAGCGTGACCGCGCCGATCACCAGCGCCGCCAGCGCGGCCACCAGCAGGGCGGCGGGCAGGGTCAGCCAGGGCGAGAGCCCGGCCTGTGCCGTCAGGATCGCGGTGGTATAGGCGCCGAAGCCCAGGAAGCTCGCCTGGCCGAAGGAGGTGATGCCGCCCACCCCGGTCAGCACCACCAGCCCGATGGCGACGATGGCGGCGATGCCGATGTAGTTGGCCAGCGTGATCCAGAACGGCGGCAGCACCGGCAGCCAGGGCAGCAGCAGGCAGGCGGCCAGCGCCGGCAGCGGCCAGAGGACGGCGGCGCGGCTCATTCCTCGTCCTCCACCACGGCGCGGCCCAGGCTGCGCCAGAGCAGCACGGGGATGATGACGGTGAAGACGATCACCTCCTTGAAGGCGCTGGCCCAGAACGAGGCGAAGCTTTCCAGCACGCCGACGAAGATGGCGGCGAGGGCGGCGACCGGGTAGCTGGCGAGCCCGCCGATGATGGCGGCGGTGAAGCCCTTCAGCCCGATCAGGAAGCCGGTGTCGTAATAGATCGTGGTCAGCGGCACGATCAGGATGCCCGACAGCGCGCCGATGGCGCCGGCGAGGCCGAAGGCGACCTCGCCGGACTGCGCCGTGGCGATGCCGACCAGCCGCGCGCCCAGCCGGTTCACCGCGGTGGCGCGCAGCGCCTTGCCGAACAGGGTGAATTCGAAGAAGCCGAACAGGCCGAGCATCAGCCCCAGGCTGAGCCCGACGATCCACAGCGACTGCCCCGGCACCATCAGCGGGCCCAGGGTGAAGCTGGCATCCGAGAAGCCGGTGGCGCGCGAGCCCTCGGGGCCGAAGAACACCAGCCCGAGCCCGACCAGAGCGAGGTGAACGCCCACCGCCGCGATCAGCAGGACCAGCACGGAGGCCCGGGCCAGCGGGCGGAAGGCGACCCGGTACAGGTAGGGCGCCATCGGCGTGACGATCGCGAGCGCCAGCAGCGCCTGCACCAGCACGCCCGGCTGCAGCGGCAGCAGCAGGCGGGTCAGCCCCAGGACCAGCCCGGGCAGCAGGATGGTGCCGGCGAGCAGGCGCAGCACGCGGCGCGCCGACAGCGCGTGGCGCTCCGCCCAGAGCGAGGCGAGGCAGGACGCCGCCCCCAGCCCGCACAGCAGCCAGATGCTGCCGGGCACCTGCCCGGCGTCGAGGGCGGCATAGGTCAGCGCGCCGAAGGCCACGAACTCGCCCTGCGGGATGAAGATCACGCGGGTGACGGCGAATACCAGCACCAGCGACAGTGCCAGCAGGGCGTAGATGGCGCCGTTGACGACGCCATCCTGCACCAGGATCAGCAGGATCGCCGGATCGATCATCCGGCGGCCCCGCAGGCAACGAAAAGAGTCAGGGCCGGATCTTTCTGATAACGCACTAAACCAATGCCCCCGGCCGCACCGGCGGGCTGACACCGGCGTGGCTGCGTGGGGGCATGGGAACGATGCCGGGGGAGGCGCCGATCAGGGGAGCAGCTTCCAGGTGCCGTTCTGGATGGTGACCATCACGCGGGCGCGCTGGTCGAAGCCGTTGTGGTCCTGCGGCGTCAGCGTGGCGACCCCGTGGGTCAGCGGCAGTTCCTTCCGGCTTTCGATGGCGTCACGCAGCGCGGCGCGGAAGGCGGGGGTGCCCGGCCGGCCCTTCTCCAGCGCCACCGGGATGGCGGCCTGCAGCAGCAACCCGGCGTCATAGGCATGGGCGCCGAAGGAATTGGCGCTGCCCGGACCGTTCGCCGCCTCGTAGCGGGCGATGTAGTCGAGCCCCACCGCGCGGACCGGGTTGCTCTCGGGCAGCTGGGCGGCGACCATCACCGGGCCGGTCGGCAGCACGGTGCCCTCGACGTCCTTGCCGCCGATGCGCAGGAAATCGGCGTTGGCGGCGCCATGGGTCTGGTAATAGCGCCCCTTGTAGCCGCGCTCCTTCAGCGTCTTCTGCGGCAGCGCGGCCGGGGTGCCGGCGGCGCCGACCAGCACCGCGTCCGGCTTCGCCATCATCACCTTCAGCACCTGCGCGGTCACGCTGGTGTCGGTGCGGGCATAGCGCTCGGCGGCGACGACGCGGATGCCGTGCGCCTTGGCGGCGCGCTCGAACTCGGTGAACCAGCCGTCGCCGTAGCCGTCGTTGAAGCCGATGAAGCCGGCCGTCTTCACGCCCGACTTCGCCATGTGCTCGGCGATCGCGTCGGCCATCAGGCTGTCGTTCTGCGGCATCTTGAACGTCCAGCGCTTCTCCGGCGTCATCGGCACGATCACCGAGGCCGAGGCGCACAGCGCCAGCATCGGCACCTGCTTCTCGGCCGCCACCACGCTCATCGCCGCCGAGGCGGGGGTGGCGGTGGAGCCGATCACGGCATCGACATGGTCCTCGTCGATCAGCTTGCGGATATTGGCGACGCCCCGGGTCGCGTCGGTGCCGTCGTCGAGCACGACGTACTCGACCTCCTGGCCGGCGACCTGGCGGGGCAGCAGGGCGATGGTGTTGCGCTCAGGGATGCCGAGCGAGGCGGCGGGTCCGGTCGAGGAGACGCTCACGCCGACGCGGATGGGCTGGGCGAGCGCCGGTCCCACCGAAAACGCGAGGGCGGCGATCGCCGACAGCAGGGTGGCGCGCGAACTGGACATGGCCGTCTCCTGAGGGTGCCGTGCGGCCGGTCGCAGTCACGGTCTGGTGTGGCGGGAACGGCCGGGGGGGTGTGTAGTGGCGGGCTGCAAACGGCGTCAATACGGACGCCGGCCGTATCACCAGGTCCGGAATTGCCAGGATGAGACTGACCACCGCCGAGGCCACCCTGGACGCCCTGCTGCGCCATGGGGTCGACACGCTGTACGCCTTGCCCGGCGTCCACAACGATCACCTGTTCGACGCCGTCCAGCGCTCCGGCCGGATGCGCCTGTTGCACCCCCGCCATGAACAGACCTCGGCGTACATGGCCCTCGGGGCGGCGCTGGCGACCGGGCGGCCGCAGGCCTTCGCCGCCGTGCCCGGGCCGGGCATCCTCAATTGCACCGCCGCCCTGCTGACCGCCTATGGCACCGGCGCGCCGGTGCTGGCGATCGCGGGCCAGGTGCCCTCGGACGCGATCGACCGCGGCTGGGGGCATCTGCACGAACTGCCCGACCAGATCGGCCTGCTGCGGCACATGACGAAATGGGCGGCGCGCATCCCCGACGCCGCCGCGGCGCCGCGGCTGGTGGCCGAGGCGATCGGGGCGGCGCTGGGCGGGCGGACCCGGCCGGTGGCGCTGGAATGCGCCGTCGATGTCTGGGGCCGGCCGGGCAAGACCGCGCCGGTAGCCCCGCTGGCGCCCTGGAAGCCGCCGGTCGATCCGGAGGCGATCGCCGCGGCGGCGCGGCTGCTGGGCGCGGCCGAGCGCCCGATCATCCTTGCCGGCGGTGGTGCGCTGGGGGCGGGGCCGGAGCTGCTGGCGCTGGCCGAGATGCTGGAGGCGCCGGTGGTCACCTATCGGCGTGGCCGCGGCGTCATCCCGACCGGGCACCGGCTGGCGGCCTCGCTGCCGGTGGGGCAGCGCCTGTGGCAGGAGGCGGATGTGGTGCTGGGCGTGGGCAGCCGCATGCATTTCGCGCAATCGGTGTGGGGTACCGATCCGGGGCTGAAGATCGTGCGGCTCGACATCGATCCGGAGGAGCCGTCCCGCTTCCGCCGTCCGGACTGCGCGGTGGTGGCGGATGCCGCCGAGGGGCTGCGTGCGCTGCTGGCGGCCCTGCCGGCGCAGAACCGGACCCGCCGCCCGCGCCCGGAGGTTGCCGAGACGCAGGCCTGGTTCGCCGACCGGATCGCCCGCCAGGAACCGCAGATGGGTTTCCTGCGCGCGCTGCGGACCATTCTGCCGGAGGATGGCATCGTCGTGGAGGATGTCACCCAGGTCGGCTTCGTGGGCCGGCTGGCCTTCCCGGTGCAGGCGCCGCGCCGCTACATCTCTCCGGGCTACCAGGACAACCTGGGCTGGGGCTATGGCACGGCGCTCGGGGTGCAGGCGGCGTTGCCGGGGCGTGCGGTGGTGGCGCTGTGCGGCGATGGCGGGTTCATGTACCAGGCCCAGGAACTGGCGACGGCGATGCGCCACCGCCTGCCGGTGGTGGCGGTGGTGTTCGACGACGGCGCCTTCGGCAATGTGCGCCGCATCCAGGCCGAGCAGTTCGGCAACCGCCTGATCGCCTGCGACCTCGCCAATCCCGACTTCGTCGCCTTCGCCCGCAGCTTCGGCATGGCGGCGTACCGGGCGCGGGACGCGGCGGAGCTGGAACGCGCGCTCGGTGAGGCCCTGGCGGCGCGCGCCCCGGCACTGATCCATGTGCCGGTGGGGGAGATGCCCAGCCCCTGGGACATGCTGGCGCCAAGGCGGGTGCGCGGGCTGCACGACGCCTGGCGGCCGGCCTTGCCATAACCCATTGGCCTGACCGCGAATCTGATCGCGGCCTGGCCCGGCTGGCGCCGCGATCTCTGTAAAGCTTGCTTGTCATGGCCATTGTCGTGGTTTATTGACATAAACGGCGGCAGGACTTCGAAGGAGAAATGAATGCAGCCCGCAGCCCCTGGTCAGGCCGGGGGTGGTGTTCCGCTGCCGGGCCGGGACCATCGCATCCGGGGCGCGCGGCGGGGCTGCGCTCCGGCCCGTGGCGACATGGCACCGCGCCTGGCGCGGCGTCGCCATGCCCGCCCGTGTCCTGAAGTCGCACCGTCCGCCGAGACCGCGCGGACCAGCTTCACCTGTCCGGCGCTGGCCGGAGAACGAATTCGTCGTGACCGGCCGTGTCACGGCGAGTCCGGCTGTGTGCAGAAGCGCCGGCCGGCATCCACGGCCGCAATTCAAAGAGAGAGCGTATGGCAGACGAGAAAGTGTCCGCCTCCGGCCTGACCGAGGCCGAGGCGAAGGAGTTCCACGCGGTTTTCCGGCAGAGCTTCCTGATCTTCGTGGGGATCGCCGTTGTCGCGCACGTGCTGGTCTGGTCGTGGCGGCCGTGGCTGCCGTCCGTGGAGGGCTACACCACGTCGATGATCGACGGCGTGCAGCAGATCGTCTCGTTCCTGGTCTGAGGAGGCACCGATCATGTCATTCCTGAAGGACGATCCTTCCTGGCAACTGTGGCTGTTCTTCGACCCGAAGAAGGTGGTTCCGGCGACGCTGGCGGGCCTGTTCGCCTTCGCGCTGTTCATCCATGCCGCGCTGCTCACGACCCATCGCTTCAACTGGATCGAGAGCTTCGGTCAGCGGGCTTACCCGGCCCAGGCGCTGCCGCTGCCGGTGGTGGGCAAGTAACACCAGCCTGATGGCCGCCGCCCTGCCTGCCACGCGGCAGCCGGGGCGGCGGCCGAAGTCGGCGCGCCGGATCCGTCCTGGCCCGGATCCGTCCTGGCGATGTGATCAGCCGAAGCGGGTGATTGCTTCGGCGAGGTTTGCTGTGCCCGGTTGAGGCCATGCCTGCCCGGCCTGAAGCGGGCCGCAGGCGTCCTGTCGTTCTCCACGCTCTCTCCGCGTTTCCGGTCTCTGCCCGATGCCGCATCGGGCAGGCGCCGGTGGTTGGCCGCCCCGACGCCGGCTTCCGGCGTGGGGAACTGCCCGGATGGTGGCCTCGTTCTGGCCGCCGGGGCGCCGCTGACAAGGCGCCGAAAGGCGGGGGCGGTGCCGGATGGCGGCGATCTTCACGCCAGGCGCCAATCTGGCGGCGAAACTCGTCCTGATCGGCGGGGTCGCGGCAGGGGCGGGAGGGCTTGGCTGGTGGTGGCTCTGGCCGCGCACGAATTATGCCCGCCGGGTCGGTTTCCCGGTGGAGCAGCCGGTGCCGTTCAGCCATGAGCACCATGTCGCCGGGCTCGGTATCGATTGCCGGTTCTGCCACGCGGCGGTGGAAAGCTCGGCCGCGGCGGGATTGCCACCTACCTACACTTGCATGACCTGCCATTCGCAGGTCTGGACCAATGCCGCCGTGCTCGCGCCGGTGCGGCAGAGTTTCGCGCGGCACCGCCCGATTGCCTGGCAGCGCGTCACCGACCTGCCGGACTACGTCTATTTCCATCACGCGATCCACATCGCCAAGGGCGTGGGCTGCGAGGAGTGCCATGGCCGGATCGACCGCATGGCGCTCACCGCCAAGGCCCGGCCGATGACCATGGGCTTCTGCCTCGACTGCCATCGTGATCCGGGTCCCCGGCTGCGTCCGCGCGCGGCGGTGACGGAGATGGGGTGGCGGCGCGGGCCCGCCACACCGCCGGCGCAGGCGCTGCTGGCCGCGTACCATATCGGGGCTCGGCGGCTCACCGATTGCTCGATCTGCCACCGATGACCGTGCGGGACCGACCCGGTCGGGACGCACTGGCTCCACCGTTGGCGCAGCGGCGGCGGGTGCTGGGCCTGATGGCGGCGTCGATGGCATTGGCGGGCTGCGATCCGGGCGGAGAGGACCGCGCTTTGCTGCCTCCGGTGCGCCAGCCGCCCGGCATCCAGCCCGGCGGGGTCAACCGCTATGCCAGCGTCCTGACCGCCGGTGGCGAGGCCAGCGGCGTGGTGGTGACGCACCGCTCTGGCCGGCCCGTCAAGATCGAGGGGAATCCCAACCACCCGGCCAGCCTCGGAGCCACCGACGCGGTCGGCCAGGCGGCGATCCTGGATCTCTATGATCCCTGGCGTGCCGCTTCGCTGTCCCGGCAGGGGGTGCCGCAGGCGGAAGGGGTGCTGCTGGAGGCGCTCGCGGCGCTGCGGACCGGCTTCGCCGCCGATCACGGCGCCGGGCTGCGGTTGCTGACGGGCAGCGTGGTCTCGCCGAGCCTCGCGCGCGCGATCGATGCGGTGCTGGCGGCCTGGCCCGGCGCGCGGTGGCATCAATGGGACGGCATTCCCCGCGACAACGTGCTGCACGGGGCCATGCTCGCCTATGGACAACCCGTGGCCGTGGTGCCGCGGCTGGAGGCGGCCGGGCTGGTGCTCGGGCTCGACAGCGATCTGCTGGAAACCGCGCCCGGGCATCTGCGCCATGCCCGTTTCCTCGCCGCCGGCCGCAATCCCACGCGCGCCGACACACGCAACCGGATCTATGCCGCCGAGGCGACGCCGACGCTGCTGGGCGTGCGCGGCGATCACCGCCATCCCGCCGGCCCGCAGGAAATGCACCGCATCGTCATGGGGCTCGCCGCCTCGGTGCTGCGCAACGAGCGGCCAGAAGGCTGGATCGCCGCGGTGACCGGGGATCTCAAGGCGCATCCGGGACGTGCGCTGGTGCATGCCGGCCCCGACCTGCCGGCCGAGGCGCAGGCGCTGGTGCATGCGGTCAACGAGGCGCTGGGCGGGCGTGGCCGCACCTTCGAGGTGATCGATCCGCCGCAGCGGGATCCGGTGCTGCAGGAAGACAGCCTGCGCGCGCTGGTCGCTGACATGGCGGACGGCCGGGTGCGGGTGCTGGTGATTCTGGGCAGCAACCCGGTGTTCACCGCACCGGCCTCGCTGGGCTTCGCGGCGGCGCTGGCGCGTGTGCCCTCCAGCCTGGCGCTGGCGAGCGCGCCCGACGAGACCACCGACGCCGTCACCTGGTTCGTGCCGGCGGTGCATGAGCTGGAGGACTGGGGGGATGCGCTGGCCTTCGATGGCACGGCCGCGATCGCCCAGCCGCAACTGCTGCCGCTGCAAGGCGGACGCAGTCCGTTCGAGCTGTTGCCGTTGCTGTACGGTTTCACGGCCGGCGATGCCCGCGCCTGGGTGCGCGACACCTGGCGTGACCGGCTGGACGATACTGCATGGCGCGAGGCGCTGAGCCGCGGGGTAGTGCCGGGCAGTGCCGCCCCGGCGCTGCCGGTGGCGCTGCGCGCCGAGGCTGCCACGCTGGCCCCGCCCGCGCCGCCGTCCGGCCTGGCGCTGCGGATTCGTCCCGATTCGCATCTCGGCGACGGTCGTCACGCGGGCAATGCCTGGTTGCAGGAGGCGCCACGGCCGCTGACCCGGGTGGCCTGGGAAACGCCCGTGCTGATCTCTCCGCAGATCGCGGCGCGGGAGAGGCTGGCGAACGGCGACGTGGTCCGGCTGGCCTGTGGCACCGCCACGGTGACGGCGCCGTGCTGGATCATGCCCGGCCAGGCGGCGGAGGTGGTGGTTGCGGTGGCCGGTGGCGGGCGGTGGCAGGCCGGGCCGGTCGGCACGGGGGTGGGGAGCGATGTCACGCCCCTGCGCGGCCAGTCCGGAGTGGTGGGACTGCGGCGCACCGGCGACCATGTGGCGATCGCCTGTGGCACGCGGGCCGATGGTGGCCTCGAACTCTCGCGCGACGTTGCGAAGCGCATGGCTGCGGCGCAGCAGCAGCCGAAGCCTTCGCCGCAGCCGAGCCTCTATCCGCCGCGTTCCGGCGGGGGGGCGGTGCAATGGGGCATGAGCATCGATCTGAATGCCTGCATCGGCTGCAATGCGTGTGTGATTGCCTGTCAGGCGGAGAACAACGTTCCCGTGGTCGGCTGCGAGGAGATGCTGCGACATCGCGAGATGCACTGGCTGCGGATCGATCATTACGACGAAGGTCCCGTCGAGACGCCCCGCACAATGCTGCAGCCGATGCTGTGCCAGCATTGCGAACAGGCCCCCTGCGAGATCGTCTGTCCGGTGAACGCCACGGTGCATGATGCCGAGGGCTTGAACCTGCAGGTCTATAATCGCTGTGTCGGCACGCGGTTCTGTTCCAACAACTGCCCGTACAAGGTGCGGCGATTCAATTTCGGGGCCTATGCCCGCGAGGAATCGCGACCGCCGGCCACGCGCAACCCCGAAGTCAGCGTGCGCGGCCGAGGGGTGATGGAGAAGTGCAGCTTCTGCCTGCAGCGCATCGCCGAGGCCCGTGTTGCCGCCGACACGGCCGGGCCTGCGGCTGCCGAAGCCGGGGTGGTGACCGCCTGCCAGGCGGCCTGTCCGACACGGGCCTTCAGTTTCGGAAACGTCGCCGATCCTGACAGCGAGGTGTCACGCCGCAAGGCAGCGCCGTTGAGCTATGCGGCGTTGGAAAAGCTCTCGACCTCGCCGCGCGTCAGCTACGAGGCGCGGCTGGACAACCCCAATCCGGCGCTCGACCAGGATGACTGAGTCGATAAGCGACCTCGCGATCCCGCCTGTCATTGCCCCGGGGGAAACGGAAGCTGCCGTCACCGACCAGATCAGTGCCCTGGCTTTGCGCGAGGGCACGTGGCGCTGGTGGTGGATCGGCTTCGCCCTGTCCGTGGCTTTGCTGGTCCAGGGCATCTTCGCCGCCTGCTGGGCCTTCGCCCAAGGCATCCGGGTCTGGGGCAATGACTGGCCGGTGATGTGGGGCTTTCCGATCATCAACTACGTCTGGTGGATCGGCATTGCCAGTGGTGGTACCTTCATCTCCGCGTTCTTCTTCCTGGTGCGGGTGGAGTGGCGCACCTCGCTCTCGCGCATCGCCGAGACGCTGACCGTGTTCGCCGCCGCCTGTGCCGGGCTGTATCCGATCTTCCATCTCGGCCGGCCCTGGCTGTTCTACTGGCTGTTTCCCTACCCGAACACGATGGGGCTGTGGCCACAATTCCGCAGTCCGCTGTTCTGGGACTTCGCCGCGATCTTTGCCTATGTCACCGCCTCGGTCCTGTTCTGGTATTTCGGACTGCTGCCGGATCTGGCGACGCTGCGTGATCGTGCCTCCCGCCGTGGCACGCAGGTCTTCTACGGCGTGCTCGCACTGGGCTTTCGCGGCTCGGGGCGCGAGTGGGGACATTACCGCGCGGTCTATGCGGTGCTGGCGGCGATCATGGCGCCGATGGTGGTGTCGGTTCACAGCATCGTCGGGCTGGATTTCGCCGGCGCGCTGACCACCGGCTGGCATTCCACCCAGTTCCCGCCGTTCTTCGTGTTCGGCGCCGTGCATTCGGGGTTTGCCGCGGTGCTGTTCCTGGTGCTGCCGTTGCGGCGCCTGCTGGGGCTTGAACCTTTCATCACCGGCCGGCATGTCGATGTGCTCGGCCGGCTGCTGCTGACCACGGCGCTGTGCGTCGGCTATTCCTACATCATGGACGCGTTCTTCGCTTTCTATCGTGGCGAGGCCGCGGAACGGCTCTGGTTCCTTGATCGGGTCAGCGGTGTCCATGCCTCGGTGTACTGGGCGACCCTGGTGCTGAACGTGGCGCTGCCGCAAATGCTGTGGTGGCGGTCGCTGCGGGCGAGCCAGCCATTGCTGATGCTGGTGTCGGCCGGGGTGATCGCCGGTATGTGGCTGGAACGCTACGGCATCGTGGTGACCAGTCCGCAGCATGACCACATCCCCTCGGCCTGGGGGGCCTATGCGGCGACGGTCTGGGACTGGTCGCTGTTCACCGGCACGGTCGGGCTGTTCTTCACCGGTTTCCTGTTGTGCGTGCGGCTGCTGCCGGTGATCTCGATCTTCGAATTGCGCGAGCTGGTGCGAGGGCAACGGTGATGGCGCATCTGCTCTTCGGTTTCGCTTCGCCCGAGGCATTGCAGGAAGCGGCGCGGCGGTTGCGCGTGGAGCGGCTCGGCGCGGTGGAGACGTACACGCCGGTCCCGCTCACCGGAGGCGGCAGCTGGATCCCATGGCTGATCCTGGCCGCCGGCATGCTGGGCGCGACCGGAGCGTTCCTGCTGCAGAGTGTCGCCACGGTCTGGTCTGACCCGCTCAATGTGGGGGGACGCCCGGATTTCAGTTGGCCTGCCTTCATGCCGATGGCACTGGAATCCGGCCTGCTGTGCGGTGTGGTCGCAGGGGTCATCGGATTCCTCGTCGCCGCGCGGCTGCCGATGCCCTACCGGCCGGTCGACGAGGCGGAGACGTTTCGCCGGGCCAGTCGCGACCTGTTCTTCGTGGCGCTGCGCAGCGGCAACGCGGCGGCATTGGCACATGCGCGGGCGCTGCTGCACGATTTGCGCCCGGCGGTCATCGAGGAGGTGGCGGCGTGAGCCGGGGGGGCGGCAACGGCGTCCTCGCGCTTGTCGCCTGTGGCCTGCTCTGTGGCTGTGACGACATGTCGGATCAGCCGAAGCCGGGGCCGTATTCGGGCGATGTGGTGCGGCCCGCGGGCGTCGTCGCCTTCGGGGAGGCGCCGGACCCGGTGCCGCCGCTGACGCCGGCCTTGCTGCGACGCGGCCAGGAGCGCTTCCACATCTACTGCACGCCCTGCCATTCGGAACTCGGTGACGGCAACGGCATGATCGTGCAGCGCGGGTTTCCGTCTCCGCCCTCGTACCACATCGACCGGTTGCGTGCGGCGCCGCCCCGGCATTTCGTCGACGTCATCACCAACGGCTATGGCGTGATGTATTCCTTTGCCTATCGGGTGGCGCCGGCCGACCGCTGGGCCATCGCCGCCTACATCAAGGCGTTGCAGCGCAGCCAGCACGCCCGTCCCGAGGAAATTCCGCCTGATCAAAGGCAGGCTTTGCGATGAAGGCCGCCCTTGCCGCCATCGCCGGGCTGCTCGTTGCTATCCTCGCCTGGAAGCTCGATCCCGGCCGGTTCCAGCATGCGTGGCTGGCGGCGCTGTCGCTGTGGCTGGGCTGGCCGCTGGGCTCGCTTGCCTTGTTGCTGGCCCATGCGTTGACCGGCGGACGCTGGGGCGAAGCCGTGCAGCCGGCCCTGCTCGCGGGGGTGGCGAGCCTGCCGCTGCTGGTGCCCGCGCTGGTACCGCTCGGGCTCGGTCTGGAGGTGCTGTATCCCTGGACGCATGGGCCGCATGCGGCGGGCCATTTCTACCTTTCGGTGTCGTTCCTGGCCGGGCGGGCGGTGCTTTATCTGGTGGCCTGGCTTGGCCTCGCCGCGCTGGTGCTGCTGCGTGGGGCGACGTCGCAGATTGCCGCGCCGGGCCTGATCGTGTTGGCGGTGACCGTCACCTTCGCGGCGATCGACGGCACGATGGCGCTGGATCCGGCGTTCGGATCCTCGGTGTGGGGGATGGTGACGGCCGCCTCCATGGGCGTGCTGGCGCTGGCGCTGGCGACCTTCATGGCTGCGCCTGCGGTGTTACCGAACATCCGCTCCGATCTCGGCAGGCTGCTGCTCGGGCTCGTGGTGCTGTGGGCCTATCTCGAATCCATGCAGTTCCTGATTGTGTGGGAGTCCGACCTGCCGACGGAAGCCGGCTGGTATCTCGCGCGGGTGCAGGGCTCATGGCTCTGGGGCACGGTGGCGCTGGCCCTGGCGCATGGCGTGGTGCCGTTCTTTGCCTTGCTGTCCGCGCGTGTGCGCCGGTCGGCCGGTGGCCTGTCCGCCGTCGCCTGCCTGCTGGTCGCGGCCGAGGCGCTGCGAGCGCTCTGGATCGTGCTGCCGGCCGCGCCGCGCCCGATCGCCTGGACCGACCTTGCCTGCATCTTCGCCTTTGCCGCGCTTTCGCTGGGGATGGCATGGGTACGGCCGGCGTGGACGCCCGCCCATGCCTGAGCTGCGCCTGTCGCCGCCACGGCATGAGCGGCAGGATGTCGGCCCGCGCTTTGCCCTGACGGTCGCGGCGGGCCTGATCGCCGTGCTGCTGGTGGTGGCCGGGCTTGCCGGCTGGCTCTATCCGGCGGCATTGCACGGCCGGCAACTGGTCCTGCCGGCCCAACCGCATCCGCCGCTGCAATCGAGTCCGCGCCGCGACATGCAGCGCTTTCGGCAGGAGGAACTGCAACAGCTGAATTCGGCGGGCTTGATCGACCGCGAGCATGGCATTGTTCACATCCCGATCGACGCCGCCATGGACCGGATTGCCGCGGAAGGCATTCCGGGATGGCCGGGGCGATGAGGATAATGCTGGTCCTGCTGCTGCTGGCAGCACCCGTGCGCGCGGAGGATCTGCAGTGGACCCCGCATCCCGGCGCCGCCGTGCCGGATACGGCGGCGCTGCTGACCTCCGATGGTGAGGCAATGTCGTTCGGGGCACTTGCCCCGGGGCGTCCGCTGGTGCTGGCCCTGGGCTACTACCGGTGCACGACGCTCTGCGGCGTGGTCCGTGACGATTTGATCTCGGCCTTCATGGCATCCGGGCTGCGGGCAGGGCGTGACGCCGATCTGGTGGTGCTGTCGATCGATCCGCGCGACCAACCGGCGGATGTGGCACAGGCGTGGCACGCGGCGTTGGCGCGGCACGGTGGCGACGGAACGGGCTGGCATTTTCTGACCGGCGACAGCACGGCGGTGCAGCGTGCAGTCGGCTTCCGGGCACGCTGGGACGCGACGCTGCAGCAATTCATGCATCCGGCTGGCGCGGTGATCGTGGCACCCAATCACCGGGTTGCTGCCTATCTGTTTGGCGTCGGCTTCGACCCTGGTGCTCTCCGCAAGGCGGTGCAGGGCGCGCGCACGGGCGAGGTGCAGCCGCCGCCGTCGCTGGTGCAGTTGCTCTGCTTTCGCCTCGATCCGGTCACCGGCCACCGCACCCTCGCGATCGAGCGCGTGGTCAGCCTGGCCGCAGCGGTGACGGCCCTGTTGGTTGGCCTGCTCCTGTGGCGCGCGCATCGTGGCGGCCGGGGACGGGGCGATCCGGCATGAACCCGTTGCTGCTGGTGCAGGGCTCCAACCACGCGCCTGAGCTGGATCTGCTGTTCGGCGCCCTGCTGCTGATCACCGCCGCCGTGCTGCTGCTGGCCTTCGGCCTGATCTGGACCTACGTGATCCGCTACCGCGCGAGCAATCCGCTCGATCGTGGCGGGCTCGCGCAGAAGACCTGGCGGATGGAAGTCGCCTGGACGACGGCGACGCTGCTGGTGTTCTTCGGCCTGTTCATCTGGGGGGCGGATCTCTACACGCGCCTGTTCCTCCCGCCCGAGGACACGCTCAAGGTCTGGGTCGTGGGCAAGCAATGGATGTGGAAGGTCCAGCATCCGGGCGGCCAGCGCGAGATCAATGCGCTGCACGTGCCGGTGAACCGTCCGGTGCAGTTGATCATGACCAGCGAGGACGTGATCCATGATTTCTTCATCCCGGGTTTCCGCATCAAGCGCGATGTGCTGCCGGGGCGTTACACGACGCTGTGGTTCCGCGCCGATCGGCTCGGCAGCTACCACCTGTTCTGCGCTCAGTTCTGCGGCACCGACCATTCCCGCATGATCGGCGAGGTCATCGTGATGGAACCGGCCGATTTCGACATCTGGCTCGCCGAGAACGGCGGCGGTGCAACGTTGGCCGAGGCAGGGCAGGGCCTGTTCATCCGCTACGGCTGCAGCGGTTGCCATGGCGGCCGATCCAGCGTGCATGCGCCGCCGTTGGAAGGGGTCTATGGCAGCCCGGTGCCGCTGTCGGACGGCAGTGTCGTGGTGGCGGATGACCGCTACATCCACGACTCGATCCTGTATCCGGGGGCGCAGGTGGCGGCAGGGTACGCGCCGCTGATGCCGTCCTTCGCCGGGCAGATCATCGAGGAGGATCTGGTGAAGCTGGTCGCCTATATCCGCTCCCTGGCCGGGGCAAGGCCAGTCCCATGAGCATCGCTTTGGGCACGGACGCGCGCGTGGCGCCAAGCTATCTTCATCACGGAACCACGCTGGCATCCTGGCTGTTCACCACCGACCACAAGCGCATCGCGCTGCTGTATTTCGGCAGCATCACGGTCTTCTTCTTCCTCGGTGGCGCCGCCGCGGCGCTGATCCGCTGGCAACTGATCTCGCCCGAGGGCGCCCTGGTCTCGCCCGAGACCTATAATCGGTTGTTCACGCTGCACGGCGTGGTGATGGTCTGGCTGTTCCTGGTGCCGGCGGTGCCGGTGACGCTGGGCAATTTCGTGGTGCCGCTGATGCTGGGGGCGCGCGACCTGGCCTTCCCACGACTGAACCTGCTGAGCTGGTACATCTTCATCGCCGGCGGGCTGCTGGTGGTGGCCGGGCTGTTCGCGGGCGGGCTCGATACCGGCTGGACCTTCTACACGCCGCTGTCCACGGCCTTCGCCAAGGGGCATCTGGTGCTGGTGGCGGGCGGGGTGTTCGTCACCGGGTTCTCCTCGATCGCCACCGGGCTCAACTTCATCGTCAGCATCCACCGCCTGCGTGCCCCGGGCATGACCTGGTACCGGCTGCCGCTGTTCCTGTGGTCCCTGTACGCGACCAGCGTCATCCTGGTGCTCGGCACGCCGGTGCTGGCGATCACGCTGACGCTGCTGGTGTTCGAGCGCGTCTTCGGCGTCGGTGTGTTCGACCCCACGCTCGGCGGCGATCCGCTGCTGTTCCAGCACCTGTTCTGGTTCTACTCGCACCCGGCGGTCTACATCATGATCCTGCCGGGGATGGGCATCGCCAGCGAGGTGGTAACCACGTTCAGCCAGAAAGGGATCTTCGGCTACAAATTCATCGCCTGGGCCAGCATCTCGATCGCCGTGATCAGCTTCTTCGTGTGGGGCCACCACATGTTCGTGGCCGGCACCAGCATGTACGCCGCGATCGTGTTCTCGCTGCTGAGCTACCTCGTCGCCGTGCCCTCGGCGATCAAGGTGTTCAACTGGATCGGCACTCTGCACAAGGGATTCATCCGCTTCGACGCGCCGATGCTGTACGTGCTCGGCTTCATCGGGCTGTTCACCTCGGGGGGGTTGACCGGGCTGTTCCTGGCGGCGCTGGCGGTCGATGTCCACGTGCACGACACCTATTTCGTAGTGGCGCATTTCCACTTCATCATGGTCGGCGGCATGGTCAGCGCCTATTTCGCCGGCCTGCATTACTGGTGGCCGAAGATCACCGGGCGCCTCTATCCCGAGATCTGGGCCCGCATCGCCGCCTTCGTGATGTTCCTCGGCTTCAATCTGACCTTCCTGCCGCAGTTCGTCCTCGGCTGGCTCGGCATGCCCCGCCGCTACGCCACCTATCCGCCGGAATTCCAGGTGCTGCACGTGCTGTCCTCGGCCGGCGCCACCATCCTGGCCGCGAGCTACTTGATGCCGATGGTCTATCTGACCTGGTCGCTGCTGCGCGGCCCCCGCGCCCCCGCCAATCCCTGGCACGCGACCGGGCTGGAATGGCAGACGCCCTCGCCGCCGCCCTTCTGCAATTTCGAGGTCACCCCGGTCGTCACCGGCCCGCCCTATGCCTATCCCCCGCCCGAGGAAGTGGGCAGCCATGCCTGAACGGCTCGGCCCGCACCACCAGTTCCAGTTCGAGAGCCCCGCGCACCAGGCGGATACGGCGATCGCCGGCATGTGGCTGTTCCTGGCCACCGAGGCGCTGTTCTTCGGCGGGCTGTTCCTGGCATTCATCTTCTGCCGCCACCAGCACCCAGCGGGGTTCGACCTCGCGGCCCGGCACACGAAGCTGTGGATTGGTGCCGTCAACACCGCCCTGCTGCTGACCAGCAGCGCCGTCATGGCCGCTGCCCCGGTCCTGGCCGGGCACGGCCGAGGCCGGCAGGTGCGCTGGATCTGCGCCGTCACCGCCGCGTTCGGCATCGCGTTCCTGGCGCTGAAGGGGGTCGAGTGGAAAGGCGATTTCGACGAGCATCT
Organism: Rhodovastum atsumiense; assembly: GCF_937425535.1. NCBI lineage: Bacteria > Pseudomonadati > Pseudomonadota > Alphaproteobacteria > Acetobacterales > Acetobacteraceae > Rhodovastum > Rhodovastum atsumiense. Next base: position 2,062,858 of record NZ_OW485601.1, on the reverse strand, counting down.
CTGGCCGGGCCCGGATTTCGCCCTGGCCAGGGAGGCGGGGGGAGGGGCCGCCCTGTTCTTCGCGTTCTACTTCGTGGCGACCGGCCTGCACGGGCTGCACATGCTGATCGGGCTCGGCCTGCTGACCTGGCTGGGGCTGCGCGCCCGGGCGGGGGCGCTGGACGGCGGCCACGCGGTCCCGGCCGAGGTGGTGGGACTCTACTGGTCCTTCGTCGACATGATCTGGGTGGTGCTGTTCCCGCTGATCTACCTGCTGGGACGGGTGGGGGCATGAGATGACCGCGCCAGGCCCCCATCTGCGCCGGCTGGGCGGGAGCTGGCTGGCGGTGCTGGGCCTGCTGGCGGCGCAGCTCTGGGCGGTGCCGTTGCTGCCGGGCTGGCTGGCGGCCCCGGCCCTGGTGTTGCTCATGGCAGCCATGCTGATCGTGATCGGAACGGCATTCATGCGAATGTACTCAGTCTCTGGTCTGGCGCAGGCTTTCGCGGTGGCGGCGCTGCTGTGGCTCGTCATCCTGCTGGGGCTCGGCAGCGTGGACCCGCTGACCCGGACCGACTATTCGGTGCCGGTCACGCGTCATCCCTGACACCCGCCGAAACGGACCCTCCTGCCGATGTCGCTCTCCCGCCTGCTGGCCACCTTCGCCGAGGGGTGCCGCCGCCGTGCCATCCTGGTGCTGGTCGGTGCCCTGCTGCTCACGACCCTCTCGGGCTGGCTTGCCGCCACGCGCCTGGGCGTCACCACGGATACGGACACCTTGTTCGCCTCCAGCCTGCCCTGGCGGCAGCGCGCGATGGCCATGGACCGGGCCTTTCCCCAGTTCACCGACCTGCTGGTCGCCGTGGTGGACGCCGCGATCCCCGAGCAGGCGGAGCAGACCGCCGCCGCGCTCGCCCAGGCGCTGTCCTCCGACACGACCCATTTCCGCTCGGTCCGCCAGCCGGATGCCTCGCCCTATTTCGACGCGAACGGGCTGATGTTCCTGGACGAGGCGACGCTGAACGAGCTGATGGAACGCACCATCGACGCGCAGCCCTTCCTCGGCCAGCTCATCGCCGATCCTTCCGCCCGCGGCCTGTTCGCCGCGCTCGGCCTGCTGGGCATGGGGGTGGATCGTGGCCAGGCCGACCTCGCCCCGGTCCGCTCGGCGCTGGAGGCGTTCCGCCGCACCCTCGCCGATGCCGCCGCCGGCAAGCCGCGCCCGCTGTCGTGGCAGACGCTGCTGGGCGGCAAGCTGGTCGATCTGGCCGGGCAGTACCGCTTCGTGCTGGTGCAGCCGAAGCTCGACCATGGTGCGCTGGCCCCCGGCGGCGCCGCCACCGACGCGATCCGGGCCGCCGCCGCGCAACTGCCCTGGGTGAAGGCCGGGCAGGCGCATGTCCGTATCACCGGCTCGGTGGCGCTCGCCGACGAGGAATTCGCCACGGTCGCCGAAGGCGCGGTCGCCGGCATGATCGGCAGCATGCTGCTGGTGACGCTGTGGCTGGTGCTGGCGGTGCGGTCCTGGCGGCTGATCGTGCCGATCCTGCTCACGCTCGGGCTCGGCCTGGCGCTGACCACCGGCTTCGCCGCCCTGGTGGTGGGCACGCTGAACCTGGTCTCGGTCGCCTTCGCCATCCTGTTTGTCGGCATCGCCGTCGATTTCGCCATCCAGTTCTGCGTGCGCTACCGCGAGATGCGGCTGCAGGCCGGCGAACCGGTGGCGGCGCTGCAGATGACCGCCGCGCGGGTCGGGCCGCAGATCCTGGTGGCCGCCGCCGCCACCGCGGCCGGCTTCCTGGCCTTCGTGCCGACCGATTTCAGCGGCGTGGCCGAACTCGGCCTGATCGCGGGGGCGGGCATGGTGATCGCCTTCGCCTGCACCCTCGGCTTCCTGCCCGCCGCCCTGGCGCTGTTCCGCCCGCGCGGCGAGCAGGCCGAGATCGGCTTCGCCTGGGCCGGCCTGCTGGAGACGCAACTGGTGCGCCGGCGCGGTCCGGTGCTGGCGATCTTCGCCGCGCTCGCGGTGGCGGGCGCGGTGCTGCTGCCGCGGCTGGCCTTCGATTCCGACCCGCTGCACACCAAGAACCCGCACACCGAGGCGATGCGCACGCTCTCGGACCTGATGGAATCGCCGCTGACCAACCCCTACACCATCGACATCATCGCCCCCTCCCAGGCCGAGGCCGACGCGCTGGCAGTGAAGCTGCGCAAGCTGCCGCTGGTGGAGGACGCGCTGACGCTGTCCAGCCTGGTGCCAGAAAACCAGCCGGCCAAGCTGGCGGTGATCGCCGATGCCGCCAGCATCCTGACCGCGACCCTGGCGCCGCGCTCCCCGGCCGCCCCGGTCTCCGCCGCCGACCTCCGCCTTGCGGCCAAGGCTGCCCTGTCCAACCTGGAACGCGCCGCCGCCAAGGCCCCCGACACGCCGGTGCCGGGGATCGTGGAGGCGTTGCGCCGGCTGGTGGCCGCCCCCGATCCGGTGCTGCTGGAAACCGACGCGGCGCTCACCCGCTATTTGCCGCTGCAACTCGGGCGGCTGCGCACCGCGCTCGACGCGAAGCCGGTCACTCTGGCCTCGATCCCGCAGGACATCGCGCGCGACTGGCGCCTGCCGGACGGGCGCGCGCGGGTGCAGGTGCTGCCGCGCGCCCAGGCCCGCGATTCCGTCGGGCTGCACGCCTTCGTGGCCGAGGTTCAGGGCATCGCCCCGGAAGCGGCCGGCTCGGCGGTGACCATCGTCGGCAGCGCCACCACCATCGTCGGAGCCTTCCGCTCGGCGGCACTCCTCGCCCTGGGGGCGATCGCCATCATCCTGGCCCTGGTGCTGCGGCGCGTGATCGACGTGCTGCTGGTGATGGCGCCGCTGCTGCTGGCGGCGCTGATGACCGTGGTCGGCGCGACCGTCTGGCAGCTGCCGCTGAACTTCGCCAACATCATCGCCCTGCCGCTGCTGCTGGGCGTGGGCGTGTCGTTCAACATCTACTTCGTGATGAACTGGCGCGCCGGCGCCGACCGCTTCCTCGGCACCGCGACGGCCCGCGCGATCATCTTCTCCGCGCTGACCACCGGCACGGCCTTCGGCTCGCTCGCGCTCAGCGCCCATCCGGGCACGGCCAGCATGGGCGACCTGCTGATGCTCAGCCTCGGCTGCACGTTGATTGCGACGTTGTTGTTCGTGCCGACCTTGCTGCGGGCGCTCAATCTTTGGAGTCGCGGCAGCAGGTAGCGTTGGAAGGCGTAGGGCGGATAAGCGCAGCGTCATCCGCCGACGCAAGCTTCCGCAAGGTGGCTGGCTTGCGTTGGTGGACTGCGTCCGCCCTACGCCAAAGGACGGCTAGGGCGTGGTCCAGATCGGTTCCTTGAGCTTGCCCAGGAACGTCGCATGGGCCGCCAGTTCCGCTTCGTTCGGCGTGATGATCCGGGGCGAGCGGGGGCCGACCGCGTCGTAGACGGCCACCGGCATCGTCGCCTGTCCCGCGTCTGCCAGCGACAAGCCGCGTTGACGGCCCCCGGTCAGCTCGACATAGACCTCGGCCAGCAGCCGGCAGTCCAGCAGGGCGTTGTGCGTCGTGCGTTCGGACAGGTCGATGTCGAAGCGCCGGCACAGCGCGTCCAGACTGTTCGGCATGCCAGGGAAGCGGGCCTTGGCCAGCGCCAGCGTATCCACCATGCGCTCCATCGCCAGCGCCGGCCGGCCGAGGCGCGCGAACTCGGCGTTGAGGAAGCCGAAGTCGAACGGCGCATTGTGCGCAACCAGCGGGCCGTCACCGAGGAAGTCCAGCAGTGCGTCGGCGATCTCGGCGAAGCGCGGCTTGCCCACGAGCTTGTCGAGGGTGATGCCGTGCACGCGCGCCGCTTCTTCCGGGATGTCGCGCTCGGGGTGGATCAGGGTGTGATAATGCTGGCCGGTGGGCAGGTCGTTGATCAGCTCCAGGGCGGCGACCTCGATCACGCGGTCGCCGCTCAGCGGGTTGAGGCCGGTGGTCTCGGTGTCGAACAGAACTGAACGGGTCATCCGCGAAGTCTCCTGATCAGGCGCCGGATCGCTCGCAACGCATGATGTTTCGAAAGCCCGGTCCGCACTACCACATCGGCGCGGCGGCGCTTCTCGGCATCGGGCATCTGCCGCGCCAGCACCGCGCGCACCTGCGCCGGGTCCATGCGGCGGCGCCGCGCCACCCGGTTGATCTGCACCGAAGCGGGGGCGGACACCACCAGCACCAGGTCGGTGCGGATCCTACCCCCCGTCTCGAACAGCAACGGGATGTCCAGCACCGCGATCCGGGCCCTGGCACGGCGGGCGCGGGCAAGGAAGGCACGTGCCTCTTCGTATACCATCGGATGCAGGATCTGCTCCAGCCGCCGCAATGCCCCCGGATCGGCGAGGGCGATGTCACGCAGGGCGGCACGGTCCAGCACCGGGCGGTCGCGCGCGTCGGTGCGGACGGCCCGGGGAAAGGTCGCGGCGATGGCGCGCAACGCCCGCCCGCCCGGGGCCTGCAGCCGGTGCACGGTGGCGTCGGCGTCGAAGACCGGGATATGGGCGCGCCGGAAGGCGGTGGCGGCGGTGGACTTGCCCATGCCGATCCCGCCGGTCAGCCCGATCACCCGCATCTGCCGCTCCATGCCATGGTCCAGGCAACAAGCACGCGCGAGGGCAGGGGGCAAGACTGCTGAAATCATCAAACTGACACATGCCCTGCGCCACCGGCGCCGCTATCGGTGGACAAGGAAAATGATCACCGAGCCCCCCATCTCCCGCGCCGCCCCGGGCGGGCCTGCCGGCGCGTCCGTGCGGTTGCATGGCGTGAGCCGTCGTTTCGGCGCCGTCACCGCGCTCGATGCCGCGTCATTGCACGTCGCGGCCGGCAGTTTCTGCGTGCTGCTCGGCCCGTCGGGCTGCGGCAAGACCACATGCCTGCGCATCGTCGCCGGCCTGGAACAGGCGAGCGACGGACGGGTGGAAATCGGCGGGCGCGACGTCACCGCCCTGCCGCCGGCGCAGCGCGGTGTTGCGATGGTGTTCCAGTCCTATGCGCTGTTCCCGCATCTGAACGTTGCCGAAAACATCGTCTTCGGCCTGAAGGCGCGCTCCGTGCCGAAGCCGGAGCGCGCCCGGCGGTTGGAGCGGGCCGCCGCGATCCTGGGCATCGGGCACCTGCTGTCGCGCCGGCCCGGGCAGTTGTCCGGCGGGCAGCAGCAACGCGTGGCGCTCGGCCGCGCCATCGTTGCCGAGGCGCCCGTCTGCCTGATGGACGAGCCGCTGTCGAACCTGGATGCGCAACTGCGTGCCGACATGCGGCGTGAGATCCTGGCGCTGCAGCGCCGGCTTGGCATCACCATGCTGTACGTCACCCATGACCAGACCGAGGCCATGGGCATGGCCGATCAGGTGGTGCTGCTGCGCGAGGGCCGCATCGAGCAGGATGCGCCGCCGGCCGACATCTACGCCCACCCCGCCACCGCTTTTGCCGCGAGCTTCATCGGCACGCCGCCGATGAACCTGCTGCCGCTCGTGCCTGCCGCCGGCGGGATGGTGGTGCGCGGCACCGACGGCCCGGTGCTGGTACCGCCGCATCCCGCCGCGGCGCAGGCCGGCATCCGGCCGGAGGCGTTGCGCCTCGCCGGACAGGGCCTGCCCGCGACCGTGCTGCATGCCGAGTATCTCGGCGCCGACACGGTGCTGGCCTGTCTCGCGGGGGACGGGGTGCGGTTGCTGGCCCGGCTGCCGGGCCGGACGGTGCTGCCCGATGGGGCCGGCGTGCGCCTCGCCATCGATCCCGCCGACATCCACCTCTTCGATGCCGCCGGGCAACGCATCGCGCCCGTTCCGCACTTTGCCTGAGTCCTGCCCTTTCCTTCGAGAGGTCCGCATGTCCCTCACGCGCCGTACCTTGCTCGCCCTCCCGCTCGCGGCCCCCGCGATCACCAGGGCACAAGGCGTGACCGAGATCGAGTTCTATTTCCCGGTCGCGGTCGGTGGCCCGATCACGAAGATCGTCGATCGCTACGCCGCCGATTTCATGGCCGCCCATCCGGACATCCGGGTGAAGCCGATCTATGCCGGCAGCTACGTGGACACGCTCGCCAAGGCGATGACGGCGGTGAAGGCGGGGCAGGGGCCGGCGCTGGCGGTCACGCTGGCGGTGGATGCGCACTCGCTGGTGGACAACGAGCTGATCGTGCCGCTGGACACGCTCGCCACCAGCGTGGAGGACCGCGCCTGGCTCAACAGCTTCTATCCCGCCTTCCTGCGCAATGGCCAGATCGGTGGCCATGTCTGGGGCGTGCCGTTCCAGCGCTCCACCATCGTCATGTATTGGAACAAGGACGTGTTCCGCGAGGCCGGGCTCGATCCGGATCATGCACCGGCGAACTGGGAGGAGATGACGGCCTTCGCGCGCAAGACCACGAAGCGTGAAGGCGACCGCGTGACCCGCTGGGGCATCCAGGTGCCCGCCACCGGCTTTCCCTACTGGCTCTACCAGGCCTTCGCCATCCAGGCCGGTGCCGAGCTTGCGAACGCGGCCGGGAACCGGGTGAACTACAACGCCCCGGCCTGCGTCGAGGCGCTGCAGTACTGGATCGACCTGACGCGCAAATACGGCGTGCATCCCGACGGCATCGTGGACTGGGCCACCACGCCGCGCGACTTCCTGGAAGGCAGGGTCGCGATGATCTGGCACACCACGGGCAACCTGACCAATATCCGCGGCAATGCGCGTTTCCCGTTCGGGGTGGCGATGCTGCCCGCGCACAAGCGCCGCGGCAGCCCGACCGGTGGCGGCAATTTCCATCTGTTCAAGGGCGCCTCGCCAGCACAGACGGCGGCGAGCCTGCGCTTCGTGAAATGGATGACCTCGCCTACGCGCGCGGCGCAATGGGGCATCGATACCGGCTATGTGGCGACCCGGCCCGATGCCTGGACCACGCCGGAAATGCGGGCCTATGTTGCCGACTTCCCCGCCGCCGCGGTCGCGCGCGACCAGCTGGAATACGCCGTGCCCGAGCTGTCCACGCACGACAACCAGCGCGTGACCCAGGTGCTGAACGACGAGTTGCAGGCGGCCCTGCTCGGCCGCAAGTCGCCGAAGCAGGCGCTCGACGACGCGCAGGCCAATGCCACGCGCCTGCTGCGCCCCTATGCCCGTTGACCGTGGGAGTCCGACGATGATCCGCCGCCGTACGCTGCTTGCTGCGTCCGCCGCGACGCTGGGTGCGCCCGCCATCCTGCGGGCGCAGACCGTGACCGAGCTGTCGTTCTACTACCCGATTGCCGTGGGTGGCCCGATCCCCGCGGTGATCGACGGCTATTGCCAGGACTTCCAGAAGCAGAGCGGCATCGCCGTGAAGCCCGTCTATGCCGGCAACTATGCCGAGACCATGACCAAGGCGGTCACGGCCCTGCGCGCCGGCGGCGGTCCGCAGCTCGCCGTGCTGCTGGCGGCGGAGATGCACAGCCTGCAGGATCTCGGCGTGCTGGTCAGCCTCGACGAGATCGGCCTGGATACCGAGGCAAAGCGCTGGCTTGCCGGTTTCTATCCCGCCTTCATGGCCAACAGCCGGGCCCAGGGGAAGACCTGGTCGGTGCCGTTCCAGCGCTCGACGGCGATCCAGTACTACAACAAGACCGCGTTCGAGGAAGCCGGGCTCGACCCCAACGCCTATCCGCGCACCTGGGCCGAACTGGCGGCGGCGGCGACGAAGCTGACGAAGCGCGACGCCTCCGGCCGCGTGACGCGCTGGGGCATCAAGCTCGCTTCCGATCTTGGCAATGCGCAATGGACCTTCGGCGCGCTGGCGCACCAGGCCGGCCATCGCCTGATGAACGAGGCCGGCACCGAGGTCTATTTCAACCATCCCCGGGCGATCGAGGCGCTGACGTACTGGCGCGCCTTCGCCTTCGAGCGTCATGCGACGCCCGAGGGCCTCTCCGCCTGGCCGCAGCTCTCGCCCGACTTCCTTGCCGGCAACACGGCGATCATCCAGCACACAACTGGCAACCTGACCAACCTGCGCACCAACGCGACCTTCCCCTTCGGGGTCGCCGGCCTGCCGGGCAAGGACGGCCCGCGCACCGTGGTGGGTGGCGGCAACCTGTATTTTTTCAAGGCGGCGAGCCCGGCCGAGCGCACCGCGGCGCTGCGCTTCGCCCGCTTCCTGACTGCCCCCGAGCGGGCGGCCGACTGGTCAATCCGCACCGGCTACATCGCCAGCAGCCCGGCGGCGTATGAGACGCCGGCGATGAAGCAATACGTTGCCGATTATCCCCCGGCCGACATCGCCCGCAGCTTCCTGCCGGTTGCCACCGGGGAACTCTCCACCTTCGAGAACCAGCGCGTGTACAAGGCCCTCACCGACCAGATCCAGGCCTGCCTGAACGGGGCTAAAACGCCGGCGCAGGCGATGGCCGAGGCTCAGGCCGAAGCCGACCGCATCCTCCGGCCGTTCCGGCGTGCCTAGTGCGGAGGTGCTTTCCTCCTGCCATTGCCCCGTTTCAACGGGGCAATGGCGAAGGCGGAGATGCCCATGAAGCGTGAAACCCTCCACGCCTGGCTGCTGGTCCTGCCGGCCCTGGTGCTGCTGGTCGGCTTCACCCATTGGCCGGCCCTGACCACGATCCTCGACAGCCTCCACACCACGCCTCGCGGCAGCCGCCCGTCGGTCTTCGTCGGGCTGGAGAACTACGCCGACCTGCTCGACGATCCGGTGTTCCTCCAGGCATTGTGGAACAACACGATCTACGCCGCCGTCACCATCCCTGCCTCCGTGGTGATTGCCCTGGTCATGGCGCTGGCCGTGAACCAGGCGCTGCCGGGCCGGCCGTTGCTGCGCATGGCCTATTTCACCCCGACCATCCTGCCGATGATCGCGGTGGCCAATATCTGGTTATTCTTCTACACGCCCGATTACGGCCTGTTCGACCGCGTGCTCGGGCTGTTCGGCGGTGGTCGCCATAACTGGCTCGGCGACCGCGACACCGCGCTGCCTGCCATGATCCTTGTCGCGGTCTGGAAGGAAGCCGGGTTCTTCATGATCTTCTACCTCGCGGCGCTGCAGTCCATGCCGCCCGACCTGAAGGAGGCCGCCGCGCTGGAAGGCAGCTCGCGCTGGAATTTCTTCCGCCGCGTCACCCTGCCGTTGCTGATGCCCACCACCCTGTTCGTGCTGGTCAATGCCGTGGTCAACGCCTTCCGCATGGTGGACCATGTGGTGGTGATGACGCGCGGCGGCCCGGACAACGCCACTACCCTGCTGCTGTATTACATCTACGAAGCCGGCTTCCGCTTCTGGGACACCGCCATGGCGGCCGCCCTCACCACGGTCCTGCTCGCTATCCTCGCCACCCTGGCCGCCCTGCAGTTCGGCCTGCTCGGCCGGCGGGTGCATTACCGATGAGCACCACGTTCTCCCTGCCGCCACTTGCCGGCACGGGACGGGCGGTGTCCGCGACCGGGGGAATGGGATGGCGCGGCACGCGGTGGCTTGAGATCACCGGCGCCTGGCTGCTCGGCATTCTCTGGGTGCTGCCGTTGCTTTACGCGGCCTGGACCGCCTTCCATCCGGCCGCCTACGCCACCCGCTTCGATCCGTTCGCGCCGCTGACGCTGCACAACCTGGAACTTGCCTGGAACGCGGCCCCCTTCGCGCGCTACCTGGTCAATACCGTGCTGCTGGTCACGCTGGTCCTGGTTGCGCAGTTCGTGCTGTGCACGCCCGCCGCCTTTGCCTTCGCGCGCCTGAATTTCCCCGGGCGGGACACGCTGTTCGCGATCGTGCTGCTGCAACTGATGATCATGCCGGACGTGTTGCTGGTAGGAAATTACCGCACCCTGGCACAGCTCGGGCTGGTCGATTCCATCCTGGCGATCGCGCTCCCTTATCTCGGCTCGGCCTTCGGCATCTTCCTGCTGCGCCAGACCTTCCGCACCGTGCCGCAGGAGCTCGACGACGCCGCGCGGCTGGAAGGCTGCTCATTGCTCGGGCGGCTCTGGCGGGTCTACGTGCCCCTGGCGAAGCCGACCTATATCGCCTACGGCCTGGTGTCTGTCAGCTATCACTGGAACAACTTCCTCTGGCCGCTGGTTATCACCAATTCGGTCGGTACCCGTCCCTTGACGGTGGGGCTGTCGGTGTTCGCCTCCACCGACCAGGGCATCGACTGGTCGATCATCACCGCCGCGACGCTGATGACATCGGCGCCGTTGCTGGTTGCCTTCCTGCTGTTCCAGAGGCAATTCGTGCAAAGCTTCATGCGCGCGGGGATCCGATGACGGCACTCGAACGACGACTGGACACGGCCATTCGCATCGCGGAACAGGCGGCCGCGCTGGCACTCAGCATGCGCCCGCCCCCAGGGGCCGCCACCGCCGCGACG